>QZJZ01000071.1 GCA_003599815.1 Candidatus Auribacter fodinae | reverse complement strand
TATGATGTCTTTGATGCGGCGCGACGAGGTGCCGTCGCCATAGGGATTGATCGCCCGCGCCATGGACTGATACGCGGAACTGTCTTCCATCAGCCGTTTCACCTCAGAGAATATCGAATCCGACTGAGTGCCGACCACCCGCACAGTACCAGCATCTACCGCCTCAGGACGTTCGGTGACGTCGCGCAGGACAAGCACCGGTATACCAAGGCTCGGCGCCTCTTCCTGTATCCCCCCTGAATCAGTCAGGATAATATGGGCGTGTTTCATCAGATGGACAAAATTGAAATAATCGAGCGGTTCTATAAGCGTGATGTTCGGCGAATCGCCGAGTATATCAAACACCGGTTTGCGCACATTCGGATTGAGGTGCACCGGATAAATCACTTTGTAATCCGTGTACGTATCCGCGATCCGTTTCAGTCCGATGCATAACTGCCGGAACGGCTCGCCGAAACTCTCGCGGCGGTGCGCTGTTACCAGTATGAACTTTTTCGGTTCAAGCCCGTATGACGCAAGGTACTCTTTATCATTAACACTGGTATTTTCAAGTATATATAACAGAGCGTCGATCACCGTGTTTCCGGTAATAAACACTTTGTCAGCAGGTATTCTCTCTCCGACAAGGTTGTCCCTTGATTTCTGGGTCGGCGCGAAATGCAATTCAGCCAGAGGCGCTGTCAGGCGGCGGTTGATTTCTTCAGGGTACGGGCTGTAATTATCGTACGTCCGCAGTCCGGCTTCGACGTGCGCGAAAGGTATTCTTTTGTAGAACGACATCAGCCCAGCGACAAATACGGTGGTGGTATCTCCCTGCGCTATAACCATATCAGGGGTGTCTTCCTCAAGCAGTTTATAGATGCCCTGCATGGCGCGCTGTGTCACGTCGACAATAGTCTGATTTTTCTGCATGATGTTCAAATCGTGGCGAGGCGTGATGTGAAATACCTGCATAACCTGATCGAGCATTTCGCGGTGCTGTCCGGTGAGGACTGTGATGACGTCGAAGAGATCAGGATACTTTTCCAGTTCCTTCACGACAGGAGCGAGTTTTACCGCTTCAGGGCGTGTGCCAATAACGAGCATTATTTTTTTTCGCATCATTCAGCCCCTTATCAGTTGCCTTGAGCCACCAGCCATACACCTCCGATAATCATCAGAAAACCGATCACCTGATACCAGAGGATGGTTTCTTTCAGAAAAAGCCATGATATGAATATCACCAGCATATACCCCACGCTGGTCATGATAGGATATGCGATGCTCAGGTTCAGTTTGGAGAGAATAAAGCTGTACCCGCCGAGCGCAACGACAAAACAAAATATACCAAAAATGAACGCAGGGTTGAAAGCGGCGTTTTTCATCATACCGAAAAGACTGTCAGCTTTTCCTGCTTTCATCATACCGACTTTAATCATGACATTGGCAATGGCGTTAAAAACAATCGCCGCGGAAAGAATCAGATAATTATTCATAGCAATCGCTCCATTGTACTGGCACCGCCAGTGATTTGCAGGCACGCCGCGATTCGCGGCTACCCTTTAACAGTCAATACGTTTAGAAAATCCGAATTAAATCAATCATACCCGACATCGACGTATAAAAAAAGAAAAGAAATTTTTAATCTTACACTAATTCGGCGAAAAAATAGTACCGATATTAATTATATCAGAAAGCTCATACATGAGGAGTGGCTAAAAAGATGAACAAAGAAAAAACGCATCTCGACGACAATTTTGAAGAGTACATTGGCTCAGTTCACAGCGAAACGTTAAAACGGCTCTTATCACAGGAAGCATCGAATGAATCCCGGAAAGAGCCGAAACGTACAACAAAATTCTTCAATCGCAAGAAGTGAAAGCAACCCTTAGCGTTTGCTGAACTGGAAGCGTTTACGCGCGCCCGGACGACCGTATTTCTTACGTTCTTTCATACGGGGGTCACGAGTCAGCAAACTTTCGGATTTCAAAGCTGTGCGCAGATTTTCATCAAGCTGAACAAGCGCTCTGGCGATGCCGTGACGCATTGCGCCGGCCTGTCCGCTGATACCGCCGCCTTTAACCGTTGCGAGTACATCGATTTTTGTCAACAGTTTCGTTATCCGTGCAGGTTCCTTGACATCAGCCTGCCATGTAAGGCGCGGGAAATAGTCATCAATTGTCCTGCCATTGACCGTTATTTTTCCAGTACCGGAAGAAACCCAAACGCGAGCGATTGAGGTCTTACGTCTGCCAGTTGCGTAATATTTAACGTTTTTTGCCACCCTGAAGCTCCTTTTTCACTCCGACAATATGTTAAACTGTTATTGATTCCGGCTGTTGAGCCACATGCGCATGTTCTGTGCCAGCGAAAATTTTCAGTTTCTTTATCATGGCACGCCCCAGCTTGTTGTGCGGAAGCATTCCCGCGACAGCGTGCTGTATAACATATTCCGGTTTTCTGGACTGCATCCGCTTGTAGCTTTCTACCCGCAACCCGCCCGGATATCCGGTAAAATGCTGATAGGTTTTCTGTTCAGTCTTTTTTCCGGTCATGCGCACTTTATCAGCGTTGATAACAACAATATAGTCACCAGCGTCTACTGACGGAGAATACACCGGCTTATGCTTGCCTCTCAGCATAACCGCGACTTTGCTCGCGAGACGCCCCAAAATCAAGCCTTTAGCGTCAATTATATACCATTTCCGTTCAATATCAGCGGGTTTCGTAGAATACGTCTTCATACTACATTCCTCAGGGTTTTCTTGTTCATTATTGAAATTTAGAGCCGTTACATTATCATATATTTTAACAGTGAGTCAACAGGAATTTTACACAAAACAGGCTGTTCCAGCAATTTTTTTTAGCGAAACATCCTTATCCGGCTATAAAAATCAATTTCAGCATACATAATATATCTCTTTTTAATTGCAGTCACGCATAAATGTATTATAATGTAAAACTGCTTGTCATAGTGAACAGACAAAAGCTAACAGCACAGGAACTACACTGCCATCAATGGGAATAATCATATGAAAATTCTTCTGATAAATCCAAAACGTGTCGGGCGGGGACAGTCATCCATTCGATACATGAACTCAACGCCTCTGGCTTTGCCGACACTGAAAGCGCTGACACCTGACGATGTGGATGTACGCATTGTCGATGAGAATCACGATAGTATTCCCTACGACGAATACTGGGATTTGGTCGGGATTACGGTGATGCTCCATGTATCGCCCAGCGCCATAGAAATAGCCAAGGCGTTCCGGCAACGCGGTACAAAAGTAGCCTTCGGCGGCTTTTTCCCGACATTATGGCCCCACGATGCCGCGCCGCATGTGGATACAATCATCGCCGGCGAAGCGGAACATATCTGGGCGGAAGTCATCAGCGATCTGCGCAAAAACAAGCTGAAGCCGTTTTACAAAGCAGATCATTATATCGACCTGAAAGACATCCCTTTCATAAAAAAAGAATATTTTTCAAAAGATGACGAATTCTACCACGTTGAAACCACGCGCGGGTGCCCGTACAACTGCGATTTCTGTTCGGTTACCGCTTTTTACGGCGCGAAATTCAGGCACCGCCCTATTGATGACGTGGTGAAACAGGTCGCTGAATTCAAAGACAAAATGATCTTTTTCGTGGATGACAATATTACCGGCAACGCCAAATACGCTCGTGAACTGTTCAAGGCAATCATCCCGCTTAAAATCAAATGGAGCGGTCAATTCTCGCTAAATAATGCAGAACGGCACGACGTAATGGAACTCGCGGCGGAAAGCGGGTGCCAATTCCTGTTCACCGGGATAGAATCGCTCAATCTTGCCAACCTGCAGGCTGTCGATAAAAAATGGGGCAACCCCGAAAAGTTCGGCGACTGGCTCCGGTTCACGCATGACGCAGGCATCGGGGTGTACGGGTCGTTCATGTTCGGTTTCGAGGACGATCACAAAGATATATTCAAACGCACGCTCGATTTCTGCGAGGAAAACAAAATTGAGCTGGCTCTGTTCTCTGCGCTTTTCCCGATAAAGGGATCAAAATTTCACGCTCAGCTCATGAAAGAAAACCGTATTTTCGAGACAGACCCGACCCGCTTCAACGGCCAGTATTCCACATTTCATCCGAAACACATGACCGCTCAGGAACTCGACGAAGGATTACGCTGGCTCTGGCAGGAATTTTACTCGAAACGAAGCATGAAAGTACGGCTGTCCGAATGGTTGCCTAAACTCAAAGAGGAAAAGTCACCCAACGGTGGATTATCCAACACAGCCGAAACCCTGGCGGCCCTCAATACAGCGTTCAGGGTCGCGGTAGGAGATTTTTAACCGCATCCAATGAAACGGTTTTATGTTCTCATCAGTGTGCTGGCGCTGTGCGTGATATACTTTCAGCACAGTTTTAAGAACGCGCCAAACCCGAATGAATTCAGCAGACTGTATCAGATCCGGGCGATCGTGGAAAACCACACTCTCGCTATTGATTCCATGATCTCACGGTACGGGCACCTGATGGACAAATCACATTTCAACGGCCATTTTTATTCCGATAAATCGTTCGGCATGACTTTGCTCTGCCTTCCGTTCTATTTTGTGTACCACCTGTTTTTCGGTATATGCGGCAACAGCGGGGTGATGAAATACCTGCTCAGCATCGCCTGTGCCGCCATACCAAATATCCTGTTTGTCATTATGCTCTACATTAGATACATACGCGCACGCGCGCTGAGAAGCTTCAGGCTTCTGATGCTCTGCGGGTACTGCCTTGGCACAATATCGTTTGTCTATTCCACTCTGCTTTACAGCCATGTCACCGGAGCGGCTTTACTGGGAATCATCTTTATGATGCTGGATAACAGGGACAGAACTATTAATCCCCTCTCAGCTCTGCTCATCGGCATGGGGCTCGGGCTGGCGTGCATTATCGAGTACCCGATGCTTCTTATCTGCATCTGGCTGGGGCTCTTTTTCCTGTACCGCGTATTTACGGAACGAATGGATAATAAAATACTAAGCTGTATACTCGTCATCACGGGAGGGCTCATCAGCGGTTCAGTGCAGATGCTGGTGAACTATCTCAGTTTCGGAAGCCCGTTTTCCACCGGTTACGCTCATAAATACGCCATCGACCAGACCGTATACCACAGCACCGGTTTTTTCGGCGTGGCGCATCCGTCTTTTGAGTCGGTATGGGGCATCACTTTTTCAGCGGCGCGGGGAATGTTTTACTTCTCCCCGATTCTCCTGCTGGCTATACCTGCCCTTGTCAGTCTGTTCCGGCATAATTCCCCGCAAAGCAAAATACGTGCAGGCGTGTTGTCAGGGATAATACTGACCTATTCCCTCTTTGCCTCATCTGTGGTTGACTGGCGCGGAGGATGGACAACCGGCCCGCGGTACTACCTGCCCGCAATCCCGTTTATGCTGATCGCCATTATCAGCCGCCCATGGTTTGTGTTCCTGAAACGGCGACGGTGGTTCCCCGTTCTACCTGTATTGTTCATGACAGCCCTTGTATGGAGCGTTATCCACTGTGTTGCCGTAGCGAGCGCATACCCATTTATCCCAGAACTGATAGTCCAGCCGCTCTGGGAATTTGCCGTCCCTCTGCTGGCAAAAGGATACGTATCGCCAAACATCGGAACATCAATCGGGCTGAAAGGAGTTGTGTCTCTCATACCGTTATATATGGTCATCATAATTATAATAATATGGTGCTCATGCCTGAAATGGAAACTGCTTGCACATAAAAGAATGTATTTATCGCTCTGCGCGGCGGCGGCAACGGCCCTGTCGCTGACTGCGGTATCATCTTTTCAGGTGCCGCCAGACAGGATCGAGAAACATATCATCATGAATTATATATACCGCTACATAGATAAACCCGTTGACCAGCTTGAACAACTTTACATACTAGTTGCGGCAATGCCGTACAACATAGAATACAGAACAGAACTTTCTGAAATCCTGCTGAAAACCGGAGTATTTTCTTTATCAGCGTTACACGCGCAAACAGTGCTCACCCAGTCGCCGGATAACACGGAAGCAAAAAAGTATCTTATTCAAGCACGGAATTCAGCAGAATCGCTTAAGACTATGGCAAAAGAACTGCTGGCATCCGGCACAATGCCCCGGTCAATTAAGGAAACTATCTCAGCTGGAAGAATTTTGATCGGCGCAGGTTATTATGCTGAGGCACGGCGCTACTTTTTGCGTGCACAGAACAGCCGTAAGGGGTATACTGGTGCAGATGTATTGCTGGCGTTGCTTGATCTGATAGACGCTCATGAACCAGCGGCCAGTCGTCCATCTTTGAAGGACTAACTCGCCCGGACAGCGAAAGGAGGTGTTCGAATGCGAATCATGCAGCTTGGCAATTCAGCCGCGCGCCCGTTTAAAAACGGTTTTAATGTCAGCTACCTTGCTGACCTGACTATATGGACAACTACGCCGCAATACCTGTTGATGGAAACACCACCCAGCATCATGAACCAGCTCGCACAGGCAGATATCGACCTCTCCTTTATAAAATGGGTTTACCTCTCGCACCAGCACGGCGACCATACGCTCGGCCTGCCGATGATACTGGTCAGCGAGTACGCGCGCAGAAGCACAAAAAAATGGAATGTCATCCTTCAGGAATCCATGAAACAGAAAATAATTGAACTGGTGCTTATCGCTTACCCTGAACTGGAAGACTATCTGGAAAAACAGGTCGCTTTCCATACTATTCCCGACGGAAAACCTTTTTCTCTCCGTATTACGCCGGAGCATACTATCAGCACAGTATACGGCACGCACGGTGTGCCGTCCACGGCGATACGGGTTGACGGAAACAACAAGTCGCTGGTCTATTCAGGCGATACCGGCGTATCCGATGCCATAGCGGAACTCGCGAAAAAGACGGATATACTGATTCATGAAGCCGGGGCGGGAACCGTCCTGCCGGATCAGAAACTCAGCCCGAATCACACCTGCGCGGTGGAAGCCGGCAAGATAGCCCATCAGGCGGCTGTAAAAAAACTCTGGCTGACCCATCTTGACAACAACCATCACGATTTTATAAACAGGTGTATTCAACTTGCGGCGAACCAATGTTCAATGCCGGTTGCCACAGAACAGGACTTTGTATGGATAACTATCTAGCATAAAGCAGGTATCATCTCCCTAACCAACGCCGTTCCCCATTGCCGCCTGAAGCGTCTCGCATTTTAATCTGAATTGCTTAAATACTGCTTTTTTGCTATAATAGAATACAGAAAAATATAAATAGATTTACGTCAATTACGTCTATATTACACATACAAAACGGACAAAAGGAGACACAAACATGAAAGTTAAATCGCTCCGATCGACAGTAACAGCGTTGATCCTCTCTCAGGTAATGATTTTTTATTCCATACCCATACCCCTGCTGGCGGCTGACCCGGAGATGCGGGTCGAGTCATCGTCGGATTTGAAGAACATCATTGTTCCCACGGATTACGGCAAGATCGAAGATCAATTCGAAGGGCTTGAAGAACAGATTATTGTCCATATTCAGGACGTGCACTCAAATTACGAAGCTCAGAAGAATATCGCTTCAATTATCAAACAGCTCTCATCGAAAAACGATATAAACCTGCTCGGCATTGAAGGCGCGAGCGGGCCTTTCATGATAGACCAGTTCCACGTTTTCAAAAATCAGAAAGTCAGGGAAAAAGTAGCTGATTATTTTATGAAAACAGGAAAATTCAACGGAGCTGAATACCTTGCTTATTCCCGTGATTTGCCGCTCACCCTGTACGGCATCGAAGACGCTCAGACTTACCTGAAACACTACGCCATGTTCCGTGAGCCGCTGAAATTCAATAAGGAATACACCGCGTACTACGAACAATCGGCAACGCTGATCAATGCCATCAAAAATGTCATTTATTCCGATGAACTCAAGGAAATGGACGCCAAACTAATGGCACAGGAAAACGGAGAAATCACGCTGGTCGATTTCTCAAATTACCTGAAAGACCTTCTTCTCAAACATAATTTCATACTGAAAGATTATAAGAATTTCGCACGGCTGGTAACGCTCGACCACCTCGAAAAACAGATCGATTTCGACAACGTGAACAAAGAACGCACCGGGCTTATCAACTACATCGGACCGCGCCTTGAGGAAGAGGAAATACAGGAAATACGCGAAGTCAGCCTCGCTTTCAGCAAGGAAAGCATTACATCCGACGATTATTACAAGTACCTCAAGAATCTGGCTGACGCCAAAGAAATAGACATATCGCGATTCCCGAACATCGCGTTTTTTTTCAAGTACCTCGATATGTTCGGCAAACTCGATTTTACAGAACTGGTCAAGGAAAAGGACGAACTGGTACGCCTGCTGAAAGAAAAATTGTTCACAACCGATGACCAGCGCACGGTAAACGCCGTGTCCGACTCGCTCCTGCTGATGAGCAAACTCTTCGCATTGCGGGTATCCAACGAGGAATTCAAAAAATATCAGGCGATGCGTGAAACCATCACAGACAAATGGATAAAATCCAGCCTGTCCGATATCGCCCAGAAATACGATATCCCCTCATCGTTCACCGCTGAGTTCACATTCAACGACAAGTTCGAGGCGATCGACAACTTTTACAAGCTGGCGAAAGTCCGTGATAAACAGTTGCTGGACAACACTCTTTCTTTCATGAAAGAAGAAGACTCCAACACCGCTGTCCTTATTTCAGGCGGGTTCCACACCATCGGCATGACGGAAATGATGAAAGAACAGGATGTCAGCTATGTCGTTGTGGCGCCGACCATCACCAAAGAACACGATTACAATAAATATATTTCCAATATGACAGGACAGGAAGACACAATGGATACTCTCTTCTCGTTCCCCGTCCCTGAAGCGTCTATCATACCCGCGCCTGTACCGACAGCGGTAAACGCGCTCGACCCGTCTGTTAAAGAGATTATCATAAACACCTCCATTCTCTATAACCTCGCGCTGGAAATAGTGGGCATCATTGACGAAAAGATCGATCTGACTGACAAAATAAAACTGCCTCCCGAAGCGCAGAAAGAACTGCTCGACCTGCTTGGCGGCAATGAATACCTGCTGAAAATATCCGAAACGCTTGGCGTACCGAACGTTTATGTCGACCTGCCGGGCATACGCACTGAAGGCGGCAACAACGCTATAATAGTTATACCGATCAGGATATACGACCTCTCGTTTTTTGTGGCGTACAGGCATCCTGAATATGATAAACCGTCAAAACTGATTGAAGAATTCGACGGAAAGAAATACCCGAAAAAAGATATACCTGAACTGAACATGACTCTTTACTTTGAAGGAGCGGTCACCGCAGAGCACAACCTGATCATTCAAGATCCTTTTATACCGCTTCTCCAGCAACGCCTTATAGCGCCCGGGATACCGCAGGTCATACCTGATCTGTATTCCGCAGTACAGACTGCTGTGGAGTCCAATATCCAGCCCGACCGCATCGCGCCGAAAGTACAGGAATCAGCCGATACACAGGAACCTGCGGGCAGAATCCTGAATTACACTCAGCCGGGCAGGGGCGATGCGCTTATCATGTTTAACGTGAACGGAACAGACTTGATAGGATTATCTAAAGCTCTGGTTGATAACCAGTTCGACGCCTTCCAGACCATCGACGGGCTAGACCTGTCGCTATATACCATGACCCGCTATTCCGAAGACATTGACGCCAAAGCGGCGTACCCGCGTGTTACTGCCGAACAGTCTCTCGGCAAAACACTGGCGGACGCCAATGTTCCGCAATCGCGTATCGCCAGCGTGGATTCAGTTCAGGTAATGACGGAAGCTCTCGATGGAAACACAAAGATAGATTACACTCCTGAAAAATTCGCCATGATAGAAGTGCCTGTTCCTCCAGCAGAAGCTGTACGCCAGACACCGGCATACAACAGCGGAAATGTGGCTGACGAAGCGATCAAACGCATCACGGACAGCAAAGACCAGCTGATAGTCGCAGGGTTCAGCGCTCCTGACGCTCTGGGACAAACCGGAGACATCATAGCCGCCGCCGAAGGCTTTGATATCATGGATCAGGAAATCGCCCGTGTTGTTGAAACAGCCCTGAAAACCGGCGTATCCGTTGTTATCACCGGAACACATGGCAACATCGAGAAAATGGTCGATGAAAACGGCACACCCATTCAGGGACGTTATTCCAGCTTCACCAATAACCCCGTGCCATTTATCTATATTGATGGGCGCGACCAGCGCATAGCTGCCCAAAAGGATATACTCCGCCCTGACGCAAGCCTCGGGTCAGTGGCGCCGACAATACTCGATATACTCGGCATCGCCAAACCGGAAACCATGACCGCGCCGTCAATATTCAGGGATTTCGAGCCGATGAAAAACGGCCGCGTACTGCTCATTACTGTCGACGGGCTCGGCACCAGCGCTGAAGCTCAGGGCAACGCCGTGGAACTGGCACGTAAACAGGTTCAACAGAAAAACCGCGAACTCAACTTTGACCGCTGGATGCTCGACTACCCGTCAACACAGGTATCTGCATCAGGCACAGCCATCGGGTTGCGCGAGAACACGCCCGGCTACCCCGCGGCGGCATATTTTGCTATGGGATCCGGCTTAAGCGCCAATGACATCGTGCTCGATATGGTCACCATCGATAGGGCTATCGCTGACAACTCGTTCAACAGGAATGAAGTATTCCTTGAAGCGATCACCGCGGCACAGCGCAGTAACACAAAATTGCACCTGCTCGGACTGGTTTCAAGCGCGGAAATCGACTCGTCAATTGCCCATCTCGAAGCACTGCTCCGACTGGCAAAGGAAAAAGGACTCGCGCGCGACGCCGTTGTTATCCATGTTATCACCGACGGTATAGACGAAGCTCCGGCTTCCATCGCTGAAAATATCAATGCTGTCACTGAGCTGACCAAAGAACTTGGCATCGGTATCGTGGCAACCGCAGGCGGCAGGTACTGGTTTATGAACCCTGAGCAGGAATACGACAAAATCGAAAAAGCATATAATTCACTGCTGGAAGAACAGCTCGATAAAGAGCTGGATGCCGCAACCGGCGTTGTGCTTCTCCCTGAGGAGATCGTCATGAACTCGCTCGGACTGCGTGAAGCGCTGGCAGTCATACGCCAGCAGTACGGCTCCCGCATTAAGCTCGGCGTACTCACCACAAAAAGCCCGGCAGTGATGCAACGCATACTGCAGGTCAACAATGTCGCTGATAAAATAGACTTTATACTCTCTGAACCTGAGCTGGGTGTCATAGACCCCGCGATCGGGCTTATTGACCCGATTGTCAGCGCGATACGCAGTAAATACCCGACCATCACCGACCCGCAGAGGGAAATAGCGATCATCACGCTTGACCTTGCGAAGCTCGGGCCGGACGCGATATCAAAAGCGCGCGTATTCGTGCAGGAAGTGCCGCAAAACGAAAATGAGGTATTCTCCGTAGCTAACGGCTTATTTGTTGCTGTTATGACCATTGAAGGGCACGATAACGAACTGGTCAACTATGAAGGATGGGCCGCCGGACAACCGGGCACGTTGCGCACCATCACAGTAGAACGGAATTTCCTCGATCAGCTCAACCGCCAGCGCAAAATCAACGAGCTGTTTGAAACGGCCGCCTAACAGGCTATGCATCATAATCGATTTACCAGCTCCCCTGCCGCCCTCGCGCAGGGGAGCTTTTTTGTATGGGTTTTAGAGTGCTGAAAAAATCTCTAAGCCTCTCTTTTAAGATGTCATCACTAGGAGCGTCAGCGACGTGGTGATCTCATGTGTATGACACTATCCGGCGGAGGTGCCACAGCCCCTTTGGGGGCTTCGCAATGACATTCTTCTGTTACCTTTTCATCGTTCCCAGCTTTCAACACAATCTAAATACGCATTTAATACCCAACACTCTCAAGCAATATCGAAAATTTTTTTCATGCCGCAATATTGCTTCCCCCAGCTTTTTTCTACTTAATAATAGCCTTTTCAATATGATTATCGTATTTCTTAGATATTTATTTTTCTTTACATTTATGATTTTTCTGCTAAAAATGTATGTATCTCCGATGAAAGAATAAAATCTTAAGCAGGAGGAAAATATGTATTCAGGAACACCATCAGGTTTCAAACCGCTGTACGACTCGCACGGCAACGCCATCGGCTATGTAGATCCGATACATAACACGTATTATGTCACCAGCCATGGCAATATTCCGAGTCCGAAATGTATGGTCGGCAGTTGCTATGTACCCGGACAGGGGTTTGGAACAATCAATTACGACGGATCCATTTCCGGAGGCGGATACCGTTTTGATCAGACAGTTGTGCCTCCGCTCAGTGTGCGATAAACAACGCGCATAAAATTTTTGCTGTAGAAGATGCCCGGCCCGCATCTGAAGGTGTAGTATGTTTCAGAGTGATTGGCAAAAAACGGCGCATCGAAAAGATGGCTATGCCTTTTAGTCATTCAGACAATCCGGCACACTCATAGAATTTTTCTTATTAATTCCTTGGCAGAACGATATCGTCAGATGACAAAGGGGGACGTTATTTTTTCGTGCGCAGTATAAGGCTCAGGAACGCGCTGAAGAGCAGAACGATGGATACAGGTTCGGGTACAGGATTCACCCCCCATTCAGGATCGGTTGAGGTACCTGCAAAATAAACTTCATCAACTCTCGCTTCACCAAACAGCAGTGAAGCATCCGCACGAAATACCATTCCTATACTCGCAAGTCCAGTCGTTACGGTTCTTGAGCTAATCAGTTCGTCATTAATTTCAACAGTAAGCAGGTTATCAGCATCGCGGGCAATTTCTACTGTCATACTGCCGCTCAACGCAAGTTGATCCCCAACAAAATTATTGGGTTCGCCCGGGTAAATATAGTTGTTCTTGCGGTCAGTTACAAACGCATCATAAAACCCAGCTGAAACCAGATTCGTTATGAAACGCGATATTTGAGAATATGAATCATCTGCCTGAGACCATGATAAAACGCCTCTATAGTAAAATTCCCCAACTGTTGTTGGAATAAAATATCGGAGTTGAACAGACGGATGCGCGGTTCCTCCTGTCACATTTGTAACGGTCAGAGACGACCCGCTTTCAGTATATGACCAACCCGTTGCGCCGTCGCCATACGAAATGATCCATGAGCTATCCAGCACGCCGTCGTCAAAATGGTCTTCAAAAAATACATTATACGCATACGCTCCCGTGCACTGGACAACAACCAGCATTATAATAAAAAGATTAAGGTATGACCGCATAACCAGCTCCAATATATTTAGCTTATAATATATAATTGTACCACGCATCAGAGCAGTATGCAAATTTGAGGCTGATTTTTTAGGAAATTTCAGTTTTTGGACCGTACTCTGGAGAAGATATACACCGCGCCGGCACCTCATTAAACTCATGCCATATTGTTGACGCCGTGAAAAAATCGCCGAAAGAGCGCATTCCGACCAAAACTTATGTTGTCCGCGACGCTTTAACTCGCTATTTCTTTACAATAAGCCAACGCATCAAACAAGCCGCCAGTAAAGACAAGAACGTCAGCGGTTCGGGGATCGCGGCCGATTCTAATACACCAAGATAAATTTCACCGTCACCATCATTTCCACCCCATACAATATAATTTTCATATATCGAAGGGGAACTATCAGAAGTGGCATTATCGGTTAATTGGGCAGTTGTACCCTTTATAATATCATATAAATATATCTCAGTATCATTACCATCATTTCCGCTCCAGACAACATAATTGCCATAAATACTGGCAAAGTTGTCGTTTGTAGAGTTATCGGTTAACTGCGTGGTTGTTTGGCTCAATATATCATATAAATAAATCTCAGGGTCTCCGCCTTCATATCCAAACCACGTTATATAATTCCCGTTAATCACCGGGTTGGAATCAGCAGAGGAGTTATCGGTTATCTGGGTTGTAGTCATATTTTGAATATCATAAAAGTATATTTCAGAATCGTTGCCATCATATGAGTTCCAAACTACATAATTTCCATACACCCATGGATTAGTATCGGATAGTGAGTTACTGGTTATTTGTGTCTTGTGGTTGGTTTGAAGATTATACAAATAAATTTCCCAATCTCCGTCCTCGTTTCCATACCAAGTCACATAATTCCCATAAGATCGCGGCCACCCATCTCCACTAAGATTTACCGTTAATTGAGTTTTTGTTTGCGTGGACAACGAATATACATATATTTCAGAATCTCCATCTTCATGTCCTCGCCATGTAAGATAATTCTGTGATAAATTACATTCATAATCTCCCGCTGTATTCACACTTACTTGTGTTGTGGAGGCGTTTAACCTGTTATACAGATATATTTCAGCATCTCCATCCGCGCTTCCCTGCCAGGCTACATAATTTCCGTATATACAGGGACTCCCGTCACCGGTAGTGTTATTCGTAATTTGAGTAATTGTAAAATTTTCGGCAAATACATCTCCTGCTAAAAATAAAATTAATGCAGTACTGAATAAACACTTTTTCATATCAGCTCCGTGATTGTGAGATTACAGATTGTGTCGATTTTTTGTTTTAATGAGTTTGAAATTTCCTGCTTTTCAGCTACTTGCATAAATATAGCACGCATCAGAACAATATGCAAATTTCAGGCTTATTTTTTAGGAAATTTCAGTTCTTGGATCGCACTCTGGAGAAGATATATGCCGCACCCACGCAGAACAGCAGTACCGCGGATGGTTCCGGTACCGGAGCGGCGGGGTATATATCCTGAATAGCAGACATATCAGCGGCGCTGAGGTCATGAAGCACCTGCCCCTGGGCGGTCGTACCGCTCATGACAGATGACTGGTCAGCTATATGATGCAAACCGAGCGCGTGCCCTATTTCGTGAGTCGCCACTGTCTGCACATCATAGGTACCTGCGGAACCGTCATTGCTCCAGAGGTAGCTGTCATTGAAAAATATGATTATTTGCGCGAGATCATAGTATCCATTCTGGTCATAGTCCACACGCTGATTATTGCCATCTCTGATGGTAAACGGCCATGTTCCAGCCAGATTGCCTGAGTGTCCGCCTATCTGGCTCCATGTTGTAGAATTAAGCCCCCCGCCGAACACTATATTGGCATAGGTATAATTCCAGCTGGCATTATCAACGAAATCATAATACCCGCCGGCATCCACCTTCTGAGTAAATGAATACGACGTATCCAGAACATTATCCCATGCGACGAATGCCTGTTCCAGAGCAAGCATAGTCTCTGCAAGGTCTAGTTCAGCAGACACATCGCTTTCATCAAGAAGCCACCCTATCTCAGTAGTCTGAGGCCAGTAGCCAAGGTTCCAAGCGAATTTCAAATTGGGATCATAATCGGAAGCAACAGAAACGTGAGCGGAAAACACCAGTAAAATCAAGCAGGACAAAATCACCGTTATTCGCATTATTCACCTCACCATACAATGTTACAGGACGCATTCATACATACATTGTACCATGTAAACCGCACAATCGCAATATGAGCGCCTTTTTTTACACAAAATTATAGTATATAAACACAAAAAAAAGGTGATTTATATCAGAAAAAAGAATGTTGTTAATTATGATCGAAAAATTCAGGATCTACCTGCGGGAACACCGATCCAGGTTGAGCGAACAGAAATCCCTGAGCGAAACGGACGCCAAGACGCCGAATAGTAGTAAGCTCATCACGGTTTTCTATACCTTCAACAATCATGGATGTCGGTATATCACTGGTTAATTTCAGGATAAAGGAAATAATTTTCTGTTTGAGCTCATGGTTGCTGATATTGCGTATCAGGCTCATATCTATTTTTATGTAATCAATATAATCAGGCAGAAGTTCGCTCAGCATCTGCAGTCCGGAGTAGCCTGCGCCCAGATCATCGATAGCGACTTTGAACCCGCTATTCTTGAACGCCTGCAGGATTTTCTTGAAACTGTCAAAATCTTCTATCGCGCGCCGTTCAGTCAGTTCCAGTACCACCTGCTCCGGCTTGACGCCGGCCGCGCTCATTATTTCCAGCGTGTCCTTGGTAAAAAACTGCGGGTCTTCAAAAGTATGCGGTTCAACATTGATAAAAATCCGATGCCCGTTCTGCATCTTGCGTATCCCTTTGAACGCCTGCTGGCGGCATAACCGGTCAAGCGCCCAGACAGCGTTCGACTCATACGCCACACGGAACAGGAAATCAGGATTCTCAAACTCGCCTGCGGGACCCCGGTTCAGCGCTTCGTAACCAAGCACTCGTTTTTCCTCGAAATCAAGTATCGGTTGGTACACGGTACGGATTTTTTTGTGTCGAACTATGCTTCTTAACGCGTCGGAACGCCGTTTCACATCTCTTTGCTGGTGGTTTATTGATGCCTGATGAGCTTCCTCTATGGCATTATACACCAGACGCTCCAGACGCTGGGTCGTGTCATCCTCCAGAATTGCATATCCGAAATAGCACCCCAGCTTTTCAAACACTTCGTTCGTAATGCGATCTCGCAATGCTTCATTAAACTCAGACCCGATCCGCTCACAAAGCCGCGCCAGATCCTCCCGCACAATCAGGCGTTTGGTTCGCGACGGGGACAACAGCATCATGAACGTGCTCCCTTTGAGCATCACTTCACAGATCGAGTCATGCTCGCGCATCAGACGGTTTCTAATATCAACCAGCGTAGAAGCCAGTTCTCTCATAAAAAAATCGAACTTGCGCCACCCGTATATCTGTTCCAGCATGCTGTACTGGACAATATTGATATACAAGAACCCCATCTGGCTCTGCTTATTCAGAATTTTCTGTATCGCCTCAAACATCACAGGAAGTGAAGGGAGGGTTGTGACCTCATTATAGAGAAGTTTTTCCAGTTCAAGCCGCCGTTTTGATTCAGTATCTCCACCAGTGAGTTCCTGATCAAAATGCAGGGAAAGTATATTATCATTAGTTTCTTCTGGCTGCTGGAAAATCATGTTCGCGGTTCCATTCGTTTTTTTGCCGTATGAGGCACTTTTTTTACTATCCTCTATTGTATTCAAAAACAGGTTTCCAGTCAAGCAAATAGCATATACAGTTATGCTTAACCTGTTTAATCATTTTATGTTATGCGGAAGTTACGATGCCCTGTTTCATAAATCATACATAAGCGCATCGCATGAAGCATATTCCAGTTTTATTAACGGTTTCGGAACATCACATACACCCGCTTTATTCAACATCATTCGAATAATTTTATGTTTTTCCGAAAATGCCTTGTTTTTGCGCACATACCCGCATACCCATAGCCGGAATCAATGATGTCGTTGAAAAATGAAACCGTTATAAATGGCTGACACATATTGCTCATTGATATACAAACAATTATCTGGTAAAATATATACTATACTTTAAAAGACAATATTTGCGGGAAAGAATTGATATATCATCATGAGAAAACTGTTGTGTTTGTGTTTTATACTCACGTTTTATTTGATGCATTTCCTTAATACGGAAACGGTATTTCCCTCTTCCCAAACATACGGACTGCTGGTGAATGATGCTGAAAACGCCTCGGTTGAGGTCGTAGCCCAGCACGAAGGGTCATCCGGGCTCTGCCTTGTCTATCTTGAGGACGCCCACTGCAACTATCTCGCGCAAAAAGAATTATCAACTTTCATACACTTCCTCACCACAAACACGCCTCTTGAGCTTATCGCGGTCGAGGGTTCGCAAGGAGATATCCTCACCGATTTGTTCGCTACTTTTCCTGTTGACGGAACACGAAAAAGAATCGCTGAAAATTTACTTAAAAACGGGGTTATTTCAGGTGAAGAGTATTATACGATTTCATCGGGAAACCCGGTCAAAATCGTCGGTGTGGACAGCGAACAGCTTTACCGGCTCAACATCAGCTGGTTTGAGGCGTTTTATTCACTGTGCGAACCCGTGCGCGCCTATCTTGATGATATCCGCTACGGACTTTTCTGCGCCAAGGAAGACACCTACAACCAATCTCTTTTTGAGTTTGAGAAGGAAGTCATCTCGTTTAGGGAAGGAACCAATGATATTGTGCGGCTTATCGCAAAAAGCGCGTCGATCATACCCGGCTGGGAAGGCGTTATTGACGGCTATCCTGAACTTGCTGAATCGTACCGACTGCTGACCGAACAGAAAGAATACACCGAGGAGCGCCTGACTGAGGAATCGAAATCCATTATCAGCCATTTCACAGCCAGAGCATCAGTTGAAGACGCCAACAGCGCAAAAAAGCTCTTCTTTGACCACCTGACCGGAAAACTCAACGATACCGCTTTTTTTTCCGCACTGCTTAACCGCGCCCGCTCCGCATTTCCTGATACGCCGGAACTTTATGCGTCTCTGCAACGCCACACTGACATACAGGAGAAGCTGGAGCGCATTGATACGCACCGCATTCCAGAACAGGCGGAATCGTATATAAGCGAGTGTTATTCATTACTCCTGCAAACCGACAGGGAAAAGGCAATTCATGAGCTGGCGCTGGAGTTCAAGTATATCGAACACCTGATGACCCTCAACGTCACCCGGAACGAATATAACGACCACCTGAGTGGGCATAAAGCGATGGCATCACTTAACGCATTTATCGAGAAATACATGGAGCTCGATACACCGTCCCCTGTAGATGAGGGCATGTCCGGCACTCTGCGCTCATGTGCCGAGGCGACCTGCCAGTTCTATAATATAGCTTCCGAACGCGACAATATACTGCTGGAAAACACACTCCACGCCATGGAGGCCTCAGGGCTCTCCGATGCCCTGCTGATAGCGGGCGGGTTTCATAGCGATGCCGTTTTGGATGAATGCAGGAAACGTGACATAAGCTGTATCGTGATCAGGCCTTCCCGGGTGGGAACGATCGATTTCAACAGGTACGCATCCATTCTACTGAGGTCGGAGCAAGGCAAACCCACCGCTGATTCCGGTCAGTCAGGCACAACGTTTCTGCGTGCCGCATCGTTTTTCGCCACGCACAGTTTTGACGACCTCGACCATCTTATGGAGTTCAGGACACAGTTCATATTCAACGCCATGCTTAACTCGCTGGACAGTTTTTCACAGCTGGAAATATTCAATCTGGTGAAGAACTGGCGTGCCGCGTTTATCGCCGCGATAGAAATGCGGTACCCGCAAGGGTCATCCGAGGCGATTAACGCGCTTGCTCTTTTTGATTTCATGGTAACCGACATCTTTGCCTTCGGCAACATTGAAGTCAATCCTGAAGAACAGTCCATCATGCTGTTCGCCCACGGCGAAGCGCTCAAAATAAGCAGAATTGAGGAGTACGGCATTGAGGTTGAGCGTCTGCCGGACCTGCCGGAAAAAATACAGACTGAACGGGCTCTTGAACTAAACAACTCCCTGTTCAGGCTCAAGAACACACAGGTTTTCATAGCCGCGTGGAGCATCGCCGATGAGATGTCGGAGAACATCGGGCACGGCGACGCGCCGTACGGCATACAATATATCGCCGCCCTCAATAAACGGGGTATAGAGCCGGTAGTCGTCCTCCCTCCCAAAGCAGAGGAATTCGAAATGACACTCGGCAAATACGAGGTCATGCGAGGCGAACGCAATCTTAAGTACCGCTACGCGACATTCGCTGAAAGCGGTGAACTTCTTGAACTTGATAAAAAAGGGGTGCCTCAGGGATTTATCGGTTTTAAGGGCAAACCGCTGGTGATTTCAGTCGGTTCCAGCCTCGATAAGGAGTTCGATAGCAGGCTCAAAACACTGGAAAAACAATTTATGGAAATGACGCCCAGCCTTGTACGCCCGATTTTTATACGTGTACCAACAGTGGGTACGCGCCTGCAACCGGCTCCGCGGATCAATACCATTGATCTGTACTTTCACACTCCGGCGCCTGATGAATACCTGGAAAACACCATAGAAACAGGGTTCACCGTCGACGAACCGCTGTTCGAACTTATACGTTCCATACGCAATAACGGCAAACCAGCGCTTCGCACGCAGATAATGCAATCGCTCAACGACATATCCAAAGGCTACTTTCAACAGGTTTTTCTAACCGTCCCGCGCGCTGAAGCGCTGAAAAACGGGGATTGGATTTTCCGGTTCATCGCTGACCCCAGCGACGCTGAACTCGCCGCTTTTATGCATGCCATTGCCCGGCAGGATAAACCTCAAATGCTGTTTACCTCATATTCAGAAGCGAAACCGGCTGATAAACGTCATAAAAACTTTCTTAAAAATCACGTTTCTTTTATTGATCTTGAAACACCTGGAAACAGCCGCATAGACGACCAGAGCAAAATCCTGATCATCAACCTGCCGCCTATTACCAGCGACGTGGTGCTCAAACTGATTGGAGCCTCGGACATCGCGGCGCTCAGCGGCGAACGCACGTTTACCGAAGGGCTGATAATGAACAAGTTCGGTGTAGGGCCCGCTTTGTTGTTCCGACCGAGCCGGACAGAACAGACTCAACTTCTCTCATATCCGCTGATATCAAGCCATCTCAGGTCATTTTATGACAAAATTGAACCATACCTCAGTATACAAGATGATGCCGGCATGGATCACTTATCGGACTGGGATCCGTCTCAACCGCTCACACCGGAAGCGGCAGCGATACACTCGCTCCTCTTTGATCCTCAGAATCAATTGCTTATGGGATACGCATATAAATCGATAGTAAAACCGGTGAATGGACTCAATACCCTGAGCGACCTGATCCGTGACCTTGATGAGGGATTCCCCCATTCACACCTGATCGCCAGCCATACCTACGAGACCAAAGCGCTCGCTCTGAACCTGCTTGATAAATGGCTCATGGATAAGGAAATAAACCCGACTTCTTTGCAGGGACAGAAAGAATTCGTTTCAAAGTACCTCAGCGCCGCTATAAAAGATGTGATTATGGGAATGGCGCGTACAGGACATACTGACGCTACCGTCCGCGCACTGCTCACGCAGTTTACCGCCAGCATAGTTGACATGTACAGCGATGTTCTTGCCAGTTTCAAAGTAGCGAACAGCCCTGCGCTGGTATCGTCATTCAGAGGTAATATAACCCGTTACATGTCGTCTCTGGAGCTGGCAGGCAACGGGCACCTATTTATACCTGTCTCTACCGGCGGCAAACTGTATTACGAACACGTTTTTATTGAGTGGTCACCGTTCACCTCGGCAAAAGAACGGGCGAAAGTGCCGTTTCAGCGAAGTGAACTGGTTACCCCGCAGATAAAAGACAGGATGCGACAGGATCTTTCAGACCGTGAACTGGTACAGGCAATATTTACTGACTTTTTCGGGCCGGATTACCTCCGGTCCCTGCCGTCACTGGCCGCAGGAGACGAGCGGCCTCCATTTTTTCACGGTTCTGCAGTGCAGTTGGACAGAATGGAAAACCACATATCAACCATTCTGGTAAACGACCTGCGCAAGATCGTCAAACGGCACCGTTACGAGCTGATCAGCACAACCGGTTCCGCGGATCTGCGCGCATTGCACGCGTACCTGAAAAAATATCCAGACAGCAAAATGAGCGAAGAACTATCCGCAGTCGCCGCTATGGCGAAAGAATTCGCTTACGCGCCGGACAGCCACACCACAGCGTTTTTCCGTGATTACGAAGGATGGCTTCCTGATCTCGAATCATACCTTAACGACCTCCTGTTCCAGAAAACAACAAACAATGATTACACGCTGTCCATACGCAGTGTAGGGAGTTCGATAGGCAAGGAAGCGTACTCGCTGGCGGCGATTGTTCAGAACAAACTCAACACTTTCGCACGGTCGCATATCTTCGCGTCCATGCCCGAAAGCGCTCAGAAAGAAAAACGAATAGCCGAATGGGTCGAACTCTGGGATGTCAGGATTTACGCTGTTGACCTCGGCATCAACCGCCTGGCAACTACCCGTCAGGGCTCATATTTACTGCACGATTACGAAATATCTTTTTTCAGAGACCATCCAGAATATAAAACCATATTCGCGGAATACAACCAGCTCACATCCGATACCGTAGTCGCTGAGGTGAAAACCAGCATCAAAAAATGGATCGTGCCAATGATGCTCGACCTTGACAAAAACGCGTCTTCCCTTATAGACATACCCGCGGAGATAACGTTTTCGCTCAACATCTTTCCATATCTCAACCTTCAGGAAACGGTATACCAGGCGCTGATAGGTTCCGCCAATGATGAGTATAAGTCATTTTACGCATATAACGAACTATTCAATGAATCGCCAACCAGCCATGACATGTTTCCAGACCAGAAACTGGTTTTTCCGCCTCATAACACCTTATCCCCCTCTTTTCTGGCGGCGATTGCCACACGGATGCAGGTGCTGACGCCTGAACGCCTTGCTCACATCTCCGGATTAAAAACGGAAACATTGAACTCCATCATTAATCCTGCAAAACCGACTCCTGAAAAAACGCCCCTGAATGACTTTTATCGGGTTCACGCAATGTCACTGTTCGAGACATTTCTTAACGATGTTCAGCTCGGAGGAGACAACCAACAGCAAATCAAAACCTTTATTGAAACAACATACCTGCCCTACATCAAAGAGTTTATCGTCCGCCTGATGGGTATAGGGTTTCATGCAGAAATCATACACGCTCAGGTTTCACTCCTGAACGAGCAATTCATACGCATTTTCGATGACCTTTTGACCAAACTGGAGTTCCCTTCCGCGCCAAAAATGGTAGCGTATTTGCGGGAACAGGCACGTCTCAGACTGGCGGAACTGTCATTTACCGGAAATCATCTTTTCGTGCCTTTACATGGACCGAAAGAAGGGTTGTTTGAGCATATTTATTTCGCTGACGTCTCATTCAGCCTTTTTGAAAACCTGCAGGCAAAACGCGAACATATTAATGAAGTGGTCTCCAAAAAGACGAAAGAACGGATTCAGTATGACGAATCAGACTTGCTTGCCGCTCGCAAGATCATTGACCTCATGAACCTGCGTCTGGAAGACAACGGGTTTGACTACCTTGACCTGCCGCCCACGTATAAATCGACTCCCTATCAAAACAACGTGTTCAAGAACCATCTTGCCCGAACAGCGCTCGATTACCTTCGCGCCATGTCAAAAAAATACGCACATCAATTAACGCCGTTGTATGGTGAAGCCACACTTGAAACCCTGCACCTGTATTTAACCAGCCTGATAAACATACAATCAGCTCAGCCGGCATCATACGCGCTCGACGAGTTTTACGCTCTGAAAGACATCATTGCCACGCCGCATGAGCTCGCGACTGAAAGAATGGATATCCGCAAGTACGGCAGAACTCGCTTTTTCAACAGGCCCGACCAATGGCTGGACGAACTCAACATATTTGTTCACGACCTGATTCGCCAGAAAGCGGTACGGGGCGATTATACCCTCACTGTACGAAGCATCGGAGCGTCCATCGGCAAGGAAGCGTACTCGCTGGCGGCAGTTGTGGAAAAGAACCTGCTCGAATACGCCCGCACTATTTTTTTTGCCGGCGTGCTTGACCCACAGCAAAAAGAAACTTTAGTACAGGATTGGGTTAATTCATGGAACGTAAACGTATATGCCTTTGACCTTGCTTTAATGCGTCTCGCCTCAGCCAAAACAGGCATTTTCAGGTTATCACAGAATGAGCACGCCTTTTTTGAACAGCATTCCGAATACGCAGGCATGTTTACCGAAAAGGTTGCCGCAGAAGGAGCTCCTACCCGTTTCCCATTTAATGCGCAGGTGAATCAACGCCTCCAGCGATGGCTGATTCCACGGTACCTGAACCTGAACGAAGACCTTACCCCCCTTACGGATACACCTGCTGAAATAACTTTCAGCAACAGGGTGCTGGTATTCATGGACAAACCTGACCGGCTTATACGCACAGTCATTCAAACGACAAACCCTTTATATAAATCTTATTACGGATACAACAGCAGAAACGAAACAGCACTGATAAAACCCATTATCAAACAGCTTTTGTCAGATGAGAACGCTTCCCCGCACATCATTCCGCCCCGCCAGCTGCCTGAACCAGAAATTATCTACCGTCTTGCGCTTGATCACGGACTGCGGAACCCGCAGGAATTGTCCGCCATATTCGGCGTAACCGACAAATATATGGGCTTTGTATTCTCTCCGTCATTGATATCAAAACTCGAAGAGTTAATGGATCGGTATGCTGGAGACACCTTGCTGGGCATAGATTACATAGCGGATCATAAGGCGTTCATTGATAACATGTTCAAACCATACATGGTCGATTTCGTACTTAATACGTCCCGTTTGGGGATCAAGGTAAAGGATCTTGTCCACGACCTTAATATTGTGCAAACCATGCTTCCTGTCATGTATGCCCGAAAGCTTGAGGAGATAGGATCATCCGCCAATAAAAAAAATCTGGTGGAGAATTTCAGGAACGAAGTGGATAAATTCTTCTCTGCTTTTGAGGTTCTGCCCAACGGCGATGTCCTGATTGAATTCACGTTTCAGGGAAACACAATGTACGAGCATTTCACCAGAGATTTACAGGCTTTTACCGCTCACCCTGAACGAATCTCCATGCAGGGAACCGCTTCGCAGATTATACCGAATATACAGAAACCTGCCCTGATAAAAGATATTGAGGAAACGGCACAGGTGCTTGCCGTAATGAAAGAGTCCGGAGCGGTAGATTTCGCAAAAATATTTAAAGCATGGCAGGATATGGGGCTGAAAGATGCGCAGGCAGTACCGTTATGGCAGGAAACAGCTGTATTCCGCTATTTCCCGTATACAAAATCA
This sequence comes from Candidatus Auribacter fodinae, assembly GCA_003599815.1. Classification (GTDB taxonomy): domain Bacteria; phylum Auribacterota; class Auribacteria; order Auribacterales; family Auribacteraceae; genus Auribacter; species Auribacter fodinae. The sequence continues at coordinate 74,444 of QZJZ01000071.1, read as the reverse complement.
CAGGAGGAAGTGCTCCAGAACAGGCTTGCGTCCATACTGCGCCCGGCATTTCATGATATCGCGCGGAAATATGAACGCAGGCTGATGTCCGCCACAGGATTAACAGGGCTTGACGCACTGCTGAAATTTATCAGAATGATTGATCTCAAACAAACAGCCGCGACAAAATACGACAACACTGACTTAATCGCCGATATACAGAATACCATTCCGCCGGACGAGACGGTTCAGCCTGACCTCATGCCCGCCTCATCCGTATTTATGCGTGACAACATGCTGTTCCGCAAACCATTCAACCGATACCTTCACGACCTTATAGCGCAGAAAGAAGCGAACGACGATTTATCCATCACCATAAAAAGCCTCGGTTCCGGGCAAGGCAAAGAAGTTTACGCCATCGCCCATATGGTGGAACAGGCTCTGCTCGAATACGCGGAAAAACAGGTATTCAGTTATATTGAAGATACCTTTGTCAGGGCAAAACTCGCAAACAGGTGGGTTGATTCATGGAACGTAAAAATATACGTTTTCGAGAAGTCAACACCCCGGCTGTTCCTTGCCGGACAAGGTATTTACACGCTCAGCGCGTCTGAGGATGAATTTTTCTCGGCTCATAGCGAGTACAAGAACTTTTTCCATGACCGTTCCAACATTTCAGGTGTGTCTCTGGTGTCCATGCGCCCTCGCCTTCAGTCGTGGATTCGCCCAGTTAAAACTGATCTGGAAAAAGACAGCTCGCCGGTATCGAAAATAGTATCGGAAATAACATTCGCCCTGAACATATACCCCTATTTAAAAGACCCGGCTGATACGGCTGAAAAAGTCCTTGCCTCGTTCCATCCTGATTATAAGGTATTTTACCTTGCGAACAGACATGAATCCCTGCCTCCCGATCCGCTTGACGCACTGGAAAACCAGCCGTTTACCCTTCCTCCGGCAAAATTGCCGGGTATTGAAGGGATAGCCTCATTACTGGCAGTACAACCGCATCTGAGTGTTGATGACCTGATCGCAACGCTCGGACTGCCTGATGAAAACATTGAGGCTTTATTTCCATTCCTTCAGCAATTTACGGAACTGACTTCGCGTCTGAACAATTTCAAAAAAGCTAACGGAGACGCTTTTTTACAGCCTGCATCAATAGAACTTTTCCTGAAAAAGGAAGTTACTCCTCAGATCATCCAAATGGTTATGGACAGCGTGGTACGGCAGGCTCCGTATGAAGCCATAAAGCAGGATTTCAACGTGTTAAAAGATTTCCTGATCGAAACCTTTACAGATATCCTCGACAAAACAGATATGTATGATAAAGCCCGCGCGATTCGAAAAACATCACTCATGGTCAAAGACTTTTTTGATTCCCTTGAGTTGTCACGACTCGGCGACCTGTTTATCCCCATCCAATTTGAAGGAAAAACTGTTTATATTCACGCATCAGTTGATTTTCAGGCGTTTATGCCTGACCTTGAAGCAGAGCACCTGCCTGCCGTAGTGATTGATTACACATCTGAAAAAGAAAAAAACGATATTATTCGCGAGCACGAAGCCACATTTTACATCAAGCAGATTTTTGACTATTCGGGACTGATAGATTTTGACGATCTGCTCGCTTCATGGCACGACAAGGACGAGTTTCTCAACAGCCCATTTCATCTCTGGGAAGAATTTCTTATGTTCGGCGCGTTCCCATCCTCAGACCGGCAGGTGAATATGGTTAAAACGCATTTTGCCGCCCTTACACACGGTTATTTCCAGTCGCTGGTACGGGATTTTGCAGATCAGCTTACAACATCTACTGGCGAGGCAACGCTCGCAGGCCTTGCCAATTACGTGCTTACCGCTGAGTCAGGGGTCTATGCACAGATTCCAAAACATGAGCTTCTTATGAACAGTATCCGCAACGCGCTGTTTAATATGGGCATACCGCAGTTTGAAACAGGCATAACCCGCTTTTTCAGAGACCATCCCTCATTTTATAACCAGTTTAACGGGTACCTGAATAACCTTATCATTACCAAAGTAGCCGCAGGCGACTTATCCATCAGCATTAAAAGCGTCGGCGCATCAATAGGCAAGGAAGCGTATTCCGTGGCGGCAATGGTGGAACACGCTCTGCTTCAATATGCACGTACGGTACGGTACGCGGGCATTGAAGACGAATCCGAGCGTGAGCGTCTTGTTCAGCAGTGGGTTGATTCATGGGATGTCTCCGTTTTCGCGTATGACAAAATCCCTCAGCGTTTCTTTTTCATGAAGGAAGGAACATATGAAATAACAAAAGCAGAGATGCGTTTCTTCGATGATGACTACCCTGAATACAAAGACATGTTCTCCAGTATCGATACCTTTGAAGGCAGAACATTCGGCCGAATCAAGCCGCGCCTCAAACGATGGATCAGGCCGGTTCAGATCGACCTTGAGCTTAACCCCGGCGACCTGAACAAAACCCCGACCGAAATAACGTTTGCTATGCATATCCTTTACCATCTCAACAACAAAGATGAGGTCATTGCCGCACTGCGCAATTCTGTCAGCCCGGCGTATCAATCGTTCATCGCCTACAACACGCTGATATCACCGCAGAAAGTAGGGACTGAAGAAGCGCCTTTCACTCTTTCGCCCAGCATATTCCCTCCTTCAAAGCTGATTGAACAGCTGATATACGACGGACTTTATACCTCGCGTGACCAGATCAGCAGTCTCCTTGGTTTGAACGAAAACCAGAAATATCTGTTGGAAATATACTTCGGTATACGGCGCGATATACAGTCGCTCATACAGCAATTTAAAAACAATTATAGCGGCGCGCTGGACTATCCTGACTCGCATCGTTCATTTGTACGTAACGAACTGCGTCCGTACGTCAGGCGCTATATTCAGAAATCACTGCAGCAACAGGTTTCCTTTGAGGATGTAACCGGCGCTCTCGCGTTAATGAGCAGTCTGTTGTCAACATATTACGACGATCTTCTTCAGCGGAATGGGATAACGGACACATCCGTTGCCATCACCAGTTTTGGTAAGATAACCGGCTCATTTTTCCCGTCAGTAGCCTTTTATCAGCCGTCGCACTTTTTTATGAGTGTGCCTGACAACCCTGAATTATCCGAGCACATATACCTGTCCAGCAAACCGGGCAACCCCGCGTCTGTGGTTACCGAACTGATACCGGAACGGGTAAAACAGCAGATTATACAGGATAGCAAAGACATCGATACTGCTCACGCAATAATGCGATTACCGAGTGTCCTCTTTCAGATTGATTATTATGTGAATAATAATGAATTGCCTCCACAGTATATGAAAGAGGACACTAATATGCTCATTCTCCGTGATACTATCGCCGGACTGATGGTTGAACGGTTTCATATGCTGGCAGAAAAATACGAAAAACGGATTAGTGATGAAACCGGTTCATCAACTATTGAAGGGTTATACAAATACCTTGCCGCGCGCACCGAGCGCGGCGCCGCCGTCAAAGATCCTGTCATGTCCGAACTGAATATGATGCTGAAAGAAATCAGCGTACCGGCATCACAGGGCAAAACAGCTTTCTTCAGGAACTACGCGATGTGGGTCAATGAACTGCGTCATTTCCTCGACGATATCATCACCCAGAAAACAGCCGCCGGAGATAAAACTTTGACCGTCCGAAGCGTGGCAAGCGCGGTCGGCAAAGAAGCGTACTCCATAGGCGCCGTAACGGAACAGGCGCTTTTGTCTTATGCAAGAACATATCTTTTCCTCGATATCGACAATACCGAGGAACGTGAAGAACAGATTCAGCTTTGGGTAGATTCGTGGGATGTACGCATATACGGGTTCGACATCAACCCCCTCCGGCTGGCTCTGGCACGGCAGGGGGTATATAAATATAACCCTGATGAATTCGAGTTTTTTGACCCGAAAAGCAGTACGAACAACTACATGAAACAGTACCGTTCAGGATTTGAGATCGATACGGAACAGGGTATCGTGTCGCCGAACGGCCGCATTAAACGGTGGTTTTACCCGCAACTCATCGATCTTGACGGAAACCATTCCGCTTTAACAAACAGGCAGGCTGAAGTTACGTTCACCAAAAATATCCTTATGTACCTCGACCAGCCGGATCAGCTTTTCCTGAGCCTTATCAATTCAACGAATCCGGCATACAAGGCATTCATGGAATTTAATGAGACATCCCGGTTATCGTTCAGCCTTCTGCGGTCACGTTTTTCCGACGGGCAATACCAGATACTTCCACCAGGCAGGTTACCCGACCCTGCCGTGCTGGTGAATCTCCTCGCTCAATTCAATGGGGATGAGACGGATCTTCTGCTCGGTATCCTCGGGCTTGATTCAGATCAGGATGCTGTTGTACGGGTCATACTTGAAACTCTTCCTGAGATTGAGGAAGTTGCGTCCGACCTGTTCACCACGCCGAACAGGGATTTTACTCAGGACTATATAGACGAACTGGTCAACTTTGATATGCGAATCGCTGTCAGGGATTTAATCACCGAACTCCTGCTTGAAGGAAAAACCAAACCGTTTATCAGGGATACATTGGATTATCTAAAAACCATTCTGCCGCATTATTTTATCCATAAACTGAAGGCAAACGGGCTCCCGCCAACCGATTCCGCCGTGTCATATTTTAACACAGCCGCAAAGGCTTTGTTTGACAGTATATCAATCACCGACGGAAACCATCTTTTCATACCGGTAAACCTTTACGGCAGGCCGATGATAGAACATACATACATCGATTTCAACCTGTTCCATCCCGATCCGAAACTGCGCAATACCCCTTCAGTAACCACCGTTTTTCTCGACCCGCAATTACTGCCGTCAGTACTCCGCACGCTGGAAGACCTACCGGCGGCACGCGCGGTTATAGACAGCATGGGCATTAACCTAAAATCGCTTTTTGAAGAATGGACAGATCCGGAAAAATATCAGGCAGGAGCGGGATTCGTGCCCACCTATACCGGAGACTATACGCAGGACAACCAGCTCAGGGATACTATCGCAGAACTCCTGCTGGACGAACTGAAATCTCTGGTGGATAAGCACGATGATACACTCTATGCCATTTACGGGGATGCAAACCTGCACACTCTGAACAGACATGTTCAGCGAGCGCTCAAAGGAACGCATCCAGAGGACAGGGCATTGCTCGAAGATCTGAAAGTGTTACGGTCGCATATCATTACGTATAACATAAACGGTTTCACCACCTTTTTCCGCTCGTCGGAAGTGTTGATGGAACCTTTAACCGCGTACCTGAACGACCTTATTTTACTAAAAGCCGCACGTGATGAATACACCCTGACCCTCACCAGCGTAGGAGCATCTTTCGGCAAGGAGCCGTACAGCCTCGCCGCACTGGTATATCAGAGCCTGCACTCATATGCGGAACAGTATGTCTTCCAGAGCGTTTCCGACCCGGAAGAACGGGAAATACTGATCTCGGAATGGATATCAAGCTGGGATGTTCGCATCTACGCGGTAGACAACAGCCTGCAGAAACTGGCAACACTTAAAACCGGTGTGTATAATGTGACTGAAGCGAACCAGATGTTCAAAGCCGGCACCGCATATTCCAACGACTACCTGTACCTGACCGAAACACGCCCTGACCTTGCCGGCATATTGTTCTCTGCCCGATATCAGCTTCCTCCAGAAGATGTTGAATTCAGAGGCGAGCCGACTCAGAATAACCGTTTCAGAGGACAGGTAAACGAAGTGCTCCGGTCGTGGGTCACTCCCGTCTACTTTGATGTGGAAAGCAAAAAAACGTTGGGCTCCGTACTTCCGCGCCCGAGCGAAATAGTGTTTGCCATGAATATCATGACATACCTTGATTCGCCCAACAAAAAACCTGCTCCCGCTGACTCCTCGAATAACAGAGACCGGCTTGCCGCGTCTCTTGAAAATATTTCTTCTTCGCGCTACAAATCGTTCATAGCATTTAACACGCTCCTCGGTACAGCGCCTGCGCCGCACAACAAACTTGACGGACAGCCGTTCACCCTGCCGATGCATGATAAACCTGAAATCAGCGACGTTCACAACCTCGTTCAAACCAGCGGCATCACAGACCCTGCACGCATTATCTCTATCCTCGGGCTGACAGCGGATGCCACTGATATGGTCAACAGCTATATGTCGCTCTTTTCTGCTCTTTCCGACCTTGTCGACAATTATTACCTTACCTACCCTGACGATTTCCTCACTGTTCGCGGACACAGATTGTTTATGAGCAGAATACTCCGCTTTTACATACGCCATACGCTTACAGCAAAAGTAACAAGCACTGGCACCATCGAAATGGACGCCAACCTGCTCGATCAGATTCAGGTGCTCACCACTGAAGCGTATCGTTTAACACTGACAAAAGCGGGATGGCTATCGAAACGGGCGGTACGCGTTTTCAGTGACGAGCTGGAAAACTTTCTTGAATCCATTCAGGTTGTGGACGGAAAAGACCTGTTCATACCCGTATACGATCATGACACCCGTTTTTACGAGCATACTGCTGTGAATTCAGGCGACTACCGTTCGTTCATAAAGAATGCCATGCACGATTTAATATCACAGAATTTTCAACGCGACAAAATTGATTTGCTGGATCCAGAACCAGCGTACACCACCACAACAACGATACTTACCGAGCAGACAAAGAATCAGCGCATCGCTGACCTCCATGATGAGCAGAGAATCCGATCGTTCATCAACAAAGACTCGCTTGATACGGCATTCCCGTTTATTCTCGCGGATATGGTTCCTGTCGAGTATATATCTTCAGACAGCCTCCTACGCGACCCCGTACCAATGGATTTAAAAAAATGGCCGTTTTTAGATAGTGTGCCGTACAAAACCGATCGCCAGCGCGAACATGCTCGTTCAATTCTTGCACGCGCTTCTCTTGACTATTTCAGAAAATTGGCTCAAAAATACGAAGATGAACTTTTGCATCGCTATAACCGCGCTGACGTCAAATCTCTTTTTGAGTATATGGCGTACCTCAAGGGAATTTCAAAGGCAGTCCGCTCCAAATCCGTGCACCCGCTTATACGCGATATGGAAGCGTTCACGGCTGATTTATCTACCCCCTACAAATCTGAGAACTTCAATGCCACAGTCACGACCAGTACAACGTATTTTTTCCGAGACAGCGATGAATGGCTGAACCCGCTGGAAAAATACATATTTGAACTGATTTCAATGAAAGCAGTGACTGGCGACCTTTCCTTCTCAGCACGCAGTATCGGATCATGCACTGGCAAGGAAGCCTATACCATCGCGGCGGTCATTCAGAAAATGCTCAGGGTATATGCCCGCGACATAGCGTTTGCAGACTTAAAACCGGGCAGGGAAAAAGAAGAGGCAATAGAGCAATGGATCAACAGCTGGAACATTCAGGTGCATATGATTGACCTCCTGTACCAGCGACTCGCAGTGGCACAGGAAGGCATCTATATGTTATCACGAAGCGAACTGGATTTTTTCGAATCACATCCTGAATACAGGTCAATGTTCTCGTCAGTCAGCATAACGGAACACGACGGGCGCTCTATTGCCGGTATAGCCGACCTCAGCCCGCGCCTGAGGTCATGGATAGTTCCGCACCGTATGGATTTGTTGGAAAACACCTCCGCACTGGAGCAAATACCCGCGGAAATCACCTTCGCCATGAACCTTCTGCCATTCATTGAAAACCCGCAGAAGGAAGAACTGTATCAGGCGCTTCTGACAACATCAAACCCGGGCTACAAATCGTTTTTTCTGTATAACTCCGCATTCACGCTTCCGCCGGCGGAACACAGGATGATCGACGGACAGGAGTTTGTGGTGCCTCCGCATCAGTTGCCTGACCGTGCTCAGATAGAAAACATCGCCTTATATTACGGCATAAGCACTCTTCAGGAGCTGTCCGCGTTGTTCGGCCTTCCTGCGGCACAGTTTGAAGAATTGTTCGGTACTATTGAAGAACCGCATCAGCGCCTTAATGATTCCATTGAACGCAGTAATCTGGTCGACTCCATGATGTAAACACAAAAAAGCGGAAACCAGAATTAAAGATCTCCGCTTTTTTGCTGCATATTGTTACAGGGGAATATCAGCCTATGGCTTCGGATCCGGTTTCTCCTGTGCGTATCCGAATACATTCAGGTAAATCAAGTATGAATATTTTGCCGTCGCCTATATTTCCGCTTCTGGCGCCTTTGATTATAGCGTCAATAGTCGGTTTTACAAAATTGTCATTAACCGCTATTTCCAACCGTACTTTTTTCAGTAAATTCACTTCATACACAATACCGCGGTAAGTTTCACTGTACCCTCTCTGCTGTCCGCATCCCAGCACGTTCGTGATGGTCATTTTATGTACTTCAGCGTCAAAAAGGGCTTTTTTAACATCCGGCAGTTTATGCGGCTGAATCATGGCTATGATTAATTTCACTGTAGTATCTCCTTCTCAAACCGTTCAGGATTATTCCGTCAGAAATATCTGGAAACCAGCGTAGGATTCCATACCGTGCTCTTCGATGTCAAGCCCTTTGAGTTCCTCTATCGGCGCAACCCGAAGCCCAACCACTGCCTTAAGCACAATAAACAGAATAATAGCTGAAACAAAGACCCAGGCAAACACACTCAGAACAGCGGTCAGCTGAACCAACAGGAGCGAAAAACCGCCGCCATAAAACAAGCCGGCCATTGATCCCGCGCCGCTGGCGCTCTCATACGCAGGCTGAGCGAACAACCCGACTGCCAACGTGCCAAAAGCGCCGCACACGCCGTGCACGGAAACAGCGCCGACTGGATCGTCAATTTTCAGCACTTTATCCAGAAACTCAATGGAAAATACCACCAGTACGCCTGCCAGAAAACCGATCAGTACAGCTGACATCGGCGATACCGACGCGCACCCCGCTGTGATAGCGACCAGCCCAGCCAACACACCGTTCAGGGTCATTGAGGTATCCGGTTTACCGAACTGAATCCATACGGTAATCATCGCGCCGATCGCTCCCGCGGCGGCGGCGAGGTTCGTGGTTACAGCTATCACCGCGATACTTAAGTTCGTCGCGGCAGTCGTACTGCCCGGATTAAAACCGAACCATCCGAACCAGAGTATAAACACACCAAGCGCGGCAAGAGGAATATTGTGTCCGGGTATTGCGCGAACCTTGCCGTCTGGTGTATACTTACCTGTACGGGGTCCCAGTACAATTGCGCCCGCCAGTGCGGCCCATCCACCGACGGAATGTACTACTGTGGACCCCGCGAAATCTATAAACCCTTTGGAACTAAGCCATCCTCCGCCCCATATCCAGTGCCCGACAACCGGATAAATAAATGCGGATATAACAACGCTATACAATAAATAACTGGTAAATTTTGTGCGTTCAGCCATCGCTCCCGATACGATCGTCGCCGCAGTAGCGGCAAACACCACCTGAAACAGCCAGAACGCAAACTGCCACAGCCCGTCACCGGTAGATGGGTCAAGCTTTGACAGAAAAAAACCGTCCGTGCCAAACAAACCCAATTTACTCGCGCCGAACATCAATCCATACCCAACAGCCGCGTAGGCGATAGACCCCATTGCAAAATCCATAAGGTTTTTCATGATAATATTACCGGCATTTTTCGCCCGCGTGAACCCGGTCTCCACCAGCGCGAACCCCGCCTGCATAAAAAAGACCAGAAACGCGGCGAGCAATGTCCATACCGTATTCAGCGCAACCGCGTTGGAGTCAGCAGTATTTTCCGCGTATGCACAGCCGGCTCCCAGCAGGAGGCACATTAATAATCCCAGAGAAAAACGCTTTTTTTTCATCGGCTCTCTTCCTTCTCTTTGCAATCACTTTCTCAGAAGCTGATTGAATAGTTGAAACCACCGTACCATTCATCATGAACCAGATCAGTATCATCATCCGTGAATGTCCGTTCCAGGCGCTGCGAATATGACAGGAACGGCTCTATTTTCATATGCGCGCCCAGCGGTACAGGTATCGACGCGCCGTACACGATGGTGGACAAGGCCGATGTCTTACCCCACTGGCGGTGATTGTAGCCGAGAATAGAATACACATTTAACATGAAATACTTGAGATCGAACGCATGTGATACACCCCATTCAAGCCAGACACCGCTTCCCTGTCCAAAATCGTTATATATTGCCATAGACGGATTCAATGGAATTTTATTAAACGTTATGCTCCCGTACACCTCATGCGAATCATCCTGTGTCGGGGGAAAATAATAATTTATGTAACCCGCGCTCAACGATAGATCCAGCAACAGATTCGCCCATTCAGGCGCGGCATTCTGGTCATAGCAACAGAGCGCCAGCAGATCCATCATTTCCACCGTATAGTCAAACACGAAATCCATTTCAAGGTTGTCATCGCCTTCCACATGCTGGGTCATGTCAGCCCAGTACGTGAAACTGGCATTACCCAGAGGCTCAAAATCAGGACTGACAGTCACGTAAGGCATCCATGACGTATCACTGCCCAGTTTTTGCCCGCGCCATAAATACATGTTTGCCAGCGTAAATCCGAGTTCAACTTCCACTGGGGATATTTCCGTTGCCTGCGACAACGCGTCGTCAAACACCGGTATCCAGTTTTCCGATTCTTCCGCTTTCACGGACACACTGCACATCATAATACCCAACATTGCTATTACAGCCGTTTTTTTTGTACCGCTTCCCATAAATCCTCCTCTTTTGGCGGTTTTTCTTTTACAACGGCACCCAATTTTTTATGCAGTTTTTGTAGTGAGACGAATTCCGCTATACCGATCGCATTAAGTTGAGCAAAAACAAAGCAACAATAGTGCCGCTCATAATAATAATTACACATATTTATCAAACAACCTTAATTCATATTCAAAAAAACACATTAAAACAGGCAATAATTATATTTTTTGATAGCACAATATATTCAGCCAACCCTATAAACAGGGCTGAAACCACACAAATTTGTAGAGCATCATAGTGCTTTCTACAAATTTGTTAAAATATATCTCCATGGGGATTATTGAGTTGGAGGAGAAAGCGCCGACCGGGATAATCGTATCACTACGATGAGATAGAAGATAATTCCTGCTCCATAGGATATAGCGTACGTTACGGATGAACCAATATAACCCCATCGTGGAACAAAAAAATATGATAATGCCGTCATCAGGCAGACGATGCCGAAGTTTCCGATCGCGGATACCTGAGGCTTTTCCCATGATAATAACACCGATTTAACCCATGAAAAAATGTTTACGAGTATAACCGCCCATATGATGATGTAAATCGCGTATTTCGCCGGCATGAATTCCTGCCCAACGGTCAGCCTGATTATAAAAGGAGTCAAAATAACAGTCGCGGCGGCAGAGGGAATAAGGAAGAGGGCTTTGTATTTGGTCAGTTTGACTAGAATTTTTTTGTACATCACAAAATCCTTTTGCACCCACAGGCGGGTCAGGGTCGGATAAATGACATTGTTCACAGGACTGCTGATCAGCCCGAAGATTGATGTAAACGCCAGCGCGAATTTGTAATACCCGACGTCTGTCGCTGAGCCGAAAAAACCGAGTATAAGCACATCCACATACGACATTACCGATTTAAACGTAGAAGAAATCGTACTGTGAATGACAAACCGGTATATTTTCCTCAACTCGTCCATCACAGGGGTTCCCTTCCCGGAATGAGGGTACTGCCGGCGCGCAACAACCGACGCTCCGGCAATGGTTACCAGCGCCGAAAGCACATGCGCGGCAGAATAACCGATGGTTATTCCGATCAGCCCGTATGGTATACATACCACAGGCAAGACCAGTTTGATGAACGCCGAAGCAAGAGTAAGGAGGCTTATCAGCTTGAAGCATTTCATCGATTGAAGCGCCGCCAATGCAGTCCTGTCAAAAAATGTAGCCGCGAACCCGGCGGCGTACAGGCGGACAAGCACAATCCCCTGTGCATCATGAAACACATGCTGAGCCAGCAACGCCGCCCCGATAAACACAACGGAAAAACAGAGCACGCCAAGCACCACGTTCATGCAGTAGCCCAGCCTCACCAGCGTTCGGGCCCCGGCAATGTTTCCAGTAGTATAGTATTCAGATAAAAAACGGATTAGGGCATCGTCTGCTTTACAGTCAAGAAACAACGCCACAAATGATACTGCGGTAATCGCCAGTTGTAAAAGCCCAAACTGCTCAGGGCCAGTCATCCGGGCAAGTATGATTACCAGCAGAAACCGTGAAGCTGTGACCGACATATTGCTCAGGTACATGAATGCCGAATCTTTAATCAGCATTCGCTTCAGGCTTCGCTTATCCGATGCGGACATATCGCTCATAAGGCGTCTATGATTTCCTTAATGTGGGATGCACGTTTTTCCCAACTATATGCCTGCACGGTATTAAAGGAATTTTCTACAATTTTAACCATCAGATCATGACGATCAATCAAAGTGTTCACAGCCTGGGCTAACGCCCTCGGATTTCCGGCTTCAAACAGCATGCCGTTAAATTCCGGCTGGATAATTTCCCTGATGGACGGAAGATCGGACGCAACCACCGCGGTACGCGCCGCCATGGACTCAAACAGTTTTAAAGGAGATGTGTATTCACGGGCAATGATGTTGTCGGATAACGGAATGACTGAGATCCGGGCTTTTGCCAGATGGCGGGCTGTATCCCTGTACCGCAAAAAACCGGTAAACTCAATTTTGTCGGCAACGCCAAGTTCTTGAGCAAGCTCTTTCAATGACTGAAGGTCGCTTTCCCACGGAAGCCCGCCGATAACCTTGAGCGGCCATGTGATATATTTCATCGCGCGAACGAGTGTAGCCACGCCTTTCCATGGGTACAACTGCCCAATGTAAATGATCTCGTTCCGCTTCTCCCGCACACCTTTATACAGGGAAATATCAGCGGCGTCCGGTATAACCGATACCCGTTCGGGATTAACTTTAAACTGCTGAACAAGGTTATCCTTGAGATGATGCGTAATAGCGATCAGCGAATCACTTGTCCTGAAGACGCATTTCTCTTTTTTATACAAACTCCGTTTATATTTGTCCGTGGCCGGCTTGCTGTCGGGCAGAAGCTCGTGCTGGTGCTCGGCAAAAAGGTAACTGATCAGGTGCGCCTCATATATAAACCTGAATCCGAACAGCCATTTAACCTTGCTCAGATAATGCGCAAGCCCAAGGTCACGCAGGAACAGCACGCGTATCCTCTTAGCCATCCGAAGATAAAAGATATATTTCAGTACTGACAGGTAATACGATTTATTCGCAATAAAGGCGTTTTCCGATTTGATGACAGGAATCTTTTTTATCATCAGGTTCGGATGCGGTTTCAACCCGTAAAACGCCAGCATATCCTGCTCTGTGAGTTCGCTGGTATGACGTACAAGCAAGTATACCAGTACACCCGCTTCAGCGAGCGCACGACAGGTATTGACAACCTGTATTGAATTTGCCCGTTCCATAGGAAAACGTATATTAATGGGATAAATTATCGCGCTCGTTCTTTTCATGCAATCTGTCGAAAATTTCCTGATACTGGTTGAAACAACAATCCAGAGACAACTTATTTTTCGCGAACTGCCACGCGTTCTCCGCCATAGCGCTCGCTTCCTTTTTGTTGCGAAGCAGGTACTCTATATTATCCGCCAAAGCCTTATGGTCGCCAACCGGGCTGAGCATGCCGGTTAAACCGTGTTTTATGAATTCAGCAGTGCCGTCAGTCGCTGTTGCCGCTACCGGTTTTGCCATTGCCATTGCCTCAGCTACCACATGCGGTGACGATTCCAAATTACTGGACAGCACAAATACCTCAGCGCGAGCCAGCAAATCCGGCACGCGGTGGTGCGCGACGCTCCCTTTAAACCGGACACAATCTGAAATACCGTATTTGCGCGCTCGTTCCGTCAACTCTTCACGAAGCGGCCCGTCCCCGGCAAACGTCATGCGTACTTTCACGCCGCGTTTGCACAGTTCGTGTACAGCCTCAAGCGCCACGTCAGCCCCGCCGACAGGATAGAGGCCTTTAACCATCACCACATGATTGGGTTCAGGCTTATTAAGCGATCTGTCAAACAGCTCGAAATCCGCTTCGCTCCATATGACATCCTGCACAGGAATGGATTTTTTTTCAAGATGATATTTCAGAGCAGATGAATTGGTAATTACATGAGACCTCATGGCAAACCATTTGCGCAGGTTGATGCGCGCTGACGAATCGTACTTCCAACCGTCGTTGCCGCGAAACGCCATAACAATCTTTTTCCTGCCCATACACACAAGAGAAATCCGGAGCCCGATATTCAGCAGACTCCAGCCCATGGTCATAATAATATCAGCATTCCGGCAGGTACGCCAGATAATAACGGCAAGTTTTATACTATCCAGAAGAGAAGCTATTTTCCCGCGCCGGAGGGATGGGCAATACCGGTAAATATCGTTGCCGCGAGCCCACTCAGGTATATCGGCGTCTTTGTAGTAACGAGCGGTAAATGTTACTACGGAAACATTATGCCCTTTTTCCTTGAGCCATCTATACAGCCGGGATGCTGTATTGGCTATACCGGTCATATCCGGAGAGAAGTTAGACGGTAACAGGACAATTTTCATAGATTTCCACTCATTTTATTGCTCATCCGCTGAACTTTCATTATAATGGCATGCTCGTCGTTATATCATTCAAACAAGTAGATTGCAATGTATATTTGAGGACAGCCTAACTCGAATTTAATTTAAAACCACTGCTTCCTCATAGTGTCAAAGTAGTATTGTATATTAAATTATGATTACGATAAAGGAACTGTATTGTATGAGTTATGACCTTGTTATTTTCGATCTGGACGGCACACTGCTCGACTCTCTGCGCGACCTGACAGAATCATTGAACCACGCGCTTGGCCAGTGCGGATTACATCCGGTAAGTTACGAACAAACCAAAATCTGGGTCGGAAAAGGGCTGGCGCTGTTTCTGGAAAAAGCGCTCGGCGACCGTTACAGCGACGCGCTGTTCGAGGAAATCAAGAATAAGTTCCTAGAACACTACGCGAAAAACTATTTTCATCACACACATTTGTATGACGGGATACAGCAACTGCTGGCAACGCTTGACAGCTCGTACAAAATGGCGGTTTGTTCCAACAAACATACACAGTTTATCGCTCCGGTTCTTGACTATTTTCAGATAAAAGACTATTTTCCCATTTTTCTTGGCGGAGACAATCCGTATGGGCGAAAACCTGAGCCTGAAGGCATATATAAAATAATAGAGTACCACAACAGCCGCCCGGAAAAAACTATTCTGGTCGGCGATATGCAGGTCGATGTGCTGACCGCCCAGTCTTCGGGCACAGCAAGCTGTGCGGTGCTGTGGGGATATGGGTCGGAACAAGAACTGCGCACACTTAAACCCGATTACGTTATATCGTCACCGGGTGAACTGATAAAAATTTTATCGAACCATTCATCATAAAAAATACAGAAAAAGGAAATGCCAGTATGAAAAAAGTAGCCATTCTCGTGGAAAAAGATTTTCAGGACCTTGAGGTTTTTTACCCGTATTACCGCCTTAAAGAAGAAGGGTACGAGGTCATCGTGGTCGGAACGGGCACTGCACAGACGTATTTCGGGAAATACGGCATTGCCATACGTGTTGACGTTGACGCTGAAGACTTACAGCCCAAAGACTATGACGGAGTCATCATACCCGGCGGATGGGCGCCCGACCACCTGCGCATACACGACAGCGTAGTGGACTTTGTGAGAAAACTGTCTGATCAGAATAAAATGGTTGCGGCAATCTGCCACGGCGGATGGGTGATTGCGTCAGCGGATATCATTAACGGCAAACGGGTTACAGGATACAGAGCTATTCGGGACGACCTTATTCATGCAGGCGGTTTGTTTGAGGATGAAGAAGTCGTTGTGGACGGAAAACTTATCACCTCACGAAAACCGGATGACCTCCCGGCTTTCTGTAAGGCGATACTGAAAGCGCTCAGCTAATTATTGGTTTGCAGGGCGTATGCCCTCGTGGTATAATCGCCAGTATGTTTATGCGGAAGTGCGTTGTAATGTGAATTTTTTCCGAAAGGATTTGCCTGATGAGTACTGATGCTTTCAATGTTAAAGTCTTCGGATGCCGCGGAAGCTACCCTAAACCGGGACAGGATACGGTTTATTTTGGCGGCAACACGACCTGTTACGCGGTCAAAATACGCAACTGCATCATCATTTTTGACGCAGGTACGGGTATTATTGATTACGGGCAGGAATTGCTGAAAGAACATCAGACTGATAAAAAAACCATTATAGCCAACCTCTTTTTAACGCACATTCATCATGACCATATTGAGGGATTTCCGTTTTTCGCGCCGGCATACCTGTATTCCACTACCATAAATATATACGGCGCCTGCACATCGACCTGTTCGCTGGTGGAAATGCTCTCGCGGTCTATGCTTCCGCCCTATTTCCCTGTGGAATTCGTTGAAACGCACGCCATAAAAAACGTGCAGGAACTATCCGACTCGGATACCGTCCTGCTGGATGCGGCAACCGGAACGCCCAAAGGACTGTATCACGGCTCTCAGCACCTGAGCTGTGACCCTGACGATATTCAGGTCAAAGTCCTGCGCGGGTACGCGCACCCGAAAGGAGGCATCTATATTTATGCGGTCATATGGCGCGGTAAAAAATTCGTATTTGCCACGGATACCGAAGGATATATAGGCAGTGACCAGCGGCTTGTCCAGTTCTGCCAGGGAGCCGACCTATTGGTGCACGACGCGCAATTTACTTGCGCCACATACGCAGATCCGAAACTGCCGAAACAGGGATGGGGGCACAGCACAGTCAATATGGCTGTTGAAGTAGCTCAGAAAGCTGGCGTGAAGAAACTTATACTCACACATCACGACCCGAACGATACAGACGAGATCGTCCGCTCAAAGCAAACGGACGCGCAAAAACTGTTCAGTGCGGTGGAATGCGCTCGGGAAGGAACCGTTTATACTCTTTAACCGCTTACACGCCGGCAGTCAACTCGCGAATGGATTCCTGAAGCACCGAATACTCGTATGGTTTCACCAGAAACCGTTCTGCCCCTTCAAGCGCGCACGGCTCTTCTATACGGTCACGGGCAGTCACTACAATAACCGGGATATGACAGGTTTCCTCATTTCCTTTCAAGTCGCGCAACAGGGAAAATCCGTCTTTTCCGGGCATCATGATGTCCAGCACCACCACATCCGGCTTAATGGTCTGGGCGAGTTCCAGCCCTGCCTGTCCGTCAGGAGCGGTGAACACTTCATAATTGTCGCGTGAGAGCCTGATCTGCAGAATGGTCAACAAATCCTGTTCATCTTCAACAATCAGCACCTGTTTTTTTTGGGTAGAACTCATGTTTCGTTCCTCCAGATCTGTGTTTCGTATTCCAGCGGCAGAATAATTTTTAAACAGCCGTCCGGACGGTTGGGCTCGCTGTCTACTGTCAGTGAGCCTTTTAAAAGCCATAGCAGTACCTTGCATATTTCCAGCGCGTCAGGATAGTTGCTGTCTGCATGAAGCACGTCACCGCCGCAATACCGTGTATGTATAATAATAAGTGCATGCGCATCCAAACTCCGGACAGATACGTCGACGGATTCAGCGCCCGCCTGCCCGGACACAAGCATATCCATGAGTGTATACAAAATATATGCCAGTTTTGCCTGATCGGTTTTTACCACTACTTCCGCGGAATGATGCAGGTGTATGGAGCCGGCTAAATATGGATACAGTTGGTTCAGCGTAACAACAATACTGTGCAGAATGTCATGAATGTTGCAATCCTGTACATCCAGCTTGGCTATCACCGAGTTGGCAGACGTATGCTCCAGCATCAGGTTGACAGCCGTCACCAGCCGCCCGATATTTTTCTGTGCCACATCAAGGTACTGTTTCTGCATCGCATTGATATCGCCAAGGTACTGTTCAGCGATGAGCTCTATGGATTCCTTTATCAATGCGGCAGGGGTGCGTACCTCATGTGCCAGCCTGTCCATGAGCGTTTCAGGAAATTCAGGAGGCATAAGCTGGTGTGCAGACTCTTCCACCGTTTCAAAGAATTCAGAAAAGTTCTCAAGCCCGGTTACAAGAATATACCATCCAAGCGGGCACTTTTCGGCAATCGGCACAGCCTCGACATGCACAGGAATGTCTCTGCCTATCCCCGCATGCCTCAATACGGTATCGAATTGAATGCCATCGCCGGACTTGTACTCTTCCGGGAAATAGTCGCCAAAGAGCTCTTTTATATGACGCTGTACGATACTGCCGCCTATAAGCATTTGTATCGTATTGTTAGAGTAAACACAAACGCCTTCCCGTGTACTGATGATGATACCGGAATCAATGTCGTCAAAAAAATGGGGATATATACACGCCGCCCCGGCAATTGACGCTTCGCCGCTGATAACCATTGCCCCGCATCCGCTGTGCTCTCTTTTATGCCGAGAACAGTCTCCCGCCGCGTTCTCAGGCCTACCCTGCGTGGAAGGTACTGCAGTCCAACACTTCTTCCCCGTCGGATAAATAATGATGGGGATGGACACGCCGGCACTGCGCATAGCGGAAATAACAGACTGAATCTGCGCATCGGACAAATTCATATCAATAATAATCTGATCATAGGAACTGTGGGCAGGCTGTACAGCGGCTTCATCAGGAGCAATTACCGTAACGGAAGCCTCATCATGGATATCTCCAAGCTCAACATTGGCGGCGGAGCAGGCAGTAGTATCGCAAATCAGGAGTATTTTGTGCATTTTTTACCCGGGTTCTATCGGACTTTTCGTCCCGAATTAAAGTAATCAACCAACAGTACGTTCCTGCGTTAAGATAAATACAGAGCTCTCATTATAATCGTCATTCGCATGATTGACTTTATTTTAGCGCCGTTTCTCATTCTGCTTCTTCCCCGACTATCTGAAGCTCACAAGAGAAGACTTCATCGTTTTTTCTTGTCATTTGTAATGTAATATAATTACAACTTTAGCCATTATACTTTCTTCATGGCGGAAAAGGGATTAAGCTTAATCTGATGAAACATATTTTTTTATATTTTTTTAAACTTTTTTTATTTTCTTTTGAACCAATTAGTTGTAGATTTTAAAAAATTATTTATCCATTTTTTTTTGATAATTTACACTTATTTTTTCTTTACATTATGTTTTATATGTGTTAGTGTTCATTATATTTCTTTTTAAAAGAAATTAAGAAACTGCATTCCATGCAGATACAAAAAAGGAAGTTTTTTTACATTACCGGACATTAGTATTAATTGCAGATGCTTTCTCAGATCAGGAAAAATGAGATATTTGAACCTGATTATTTAAAGATATAAAAAAATACCTTTGACTTTTATTTTTGTTTCATTTAGCATGTATTTAAGGTGGGGGTTATTAATTTAATTCCATGTTTTCAGTCAAATGCTAAAATGTGGAGGTAGCAATGACAAAACGAGATCTCGTAGTAAGAATCGCACGTGAAACAGGACTGACTCAGCTCGATGTAAGCAAAGTGATTCAAAAAACGCTCGATTACATTACTGAAAGTCTCGAACGCCGGGAAAATGTCGAACTGAGGGATTTCGGTGTTTTCAAAGTAAAACATCGTGAAGCACGTAAAGGCAGAAACCCGAACAGGCCTGAACATGAAGTTCAGATTCCTGCGCGCAACGTAGTAGTTTTTAAATCCGGCAAAAGAATGCGTGAACTGGTAGAAACGGAACTGTAATTCTTTATCCGGTCAAAACATCAATTCGTTTTGGATAAAAAAGCCCGCTTATCTCAGAGTATAAGCGGGCTTTTATTTTGCGTGTATACTATATATATTATAATTGAATCTGCGCGTGAGCGATAAAACGGGCGATTTTCTGGCGCATATCAGCATTGAGCCCGATAAAACTCAACCCGATGTTATATATATTCTCGTTCGGCTCCTTATCCGACCTGACCACCATTCCCTGGCAGTCAATATGAATATCATCAGCGGTCAGGCTGACATTTATCTGTGTAGTCAATTCCAGAGCTACAGGAGTGGTAAACAGCATGCCGCCAAGGCTGATATTCGTGGTGACCGCAGAATGCTTAGTTCCGTTTTCCATTTCAAATTCAAAGGGGATCGCCGCTGAAATACGGCGGTGCAACCGGTAATCAGCCCCGCTTTGCCCTTTTTCAACACGGCGCACACGCAGGCGTTTCCATTCATAGTGCAGAAAATCAAATACAATAACCAGAGCAAGGCATGCCATCAAAAAGAAAAAAAACTGGAGTGAAAATAATGTAATCTTTTTTGCCTGAGCGATCTTTGACTGTTTACTGCGCACCATATCAACATGTTCTTTCGGCAGCCACCGCCCTTCATACAGCACCAGCCCTTTTGCCTGCTGGCTGATGGAAAACAAATCAACAGTCTGCTCACTGCCGGTATTGTCCATTTCCACTGACAGCACGTCGCTTTTGCTTATCCGGGCAGGAATGCGAATCGTATCATACAGGATATCAAATTCCAGATTTGAATCACGCTCTCCGACCAGCAATCCCTGCAGGCGGACTCCGTTCTTCAGGATAATCTCATCGGCCCGAGCAATGAATGCACAGCAAAGGAGGCAAACAAACAACATGGTACATACGTTTTTATTATTCATAGTATTCATACCCGAATGGATACGCCGTTAAAGTATCGTGAAAACCTGACCCGCCGACCTCATAGCTGATTACACTATACAATATAACGACTGATTTTGAATACAATTTTAGAAAAATTACAGTCGCGATTTGACAAGCTGAGATATTCCATGTATAATATGTATAGAACTTTATACATTATTCGGCTTAAGTGTTTTACTTCTGCGGTTTGCTACAAAGGAGATTTTGGCGATGAAGATTGTATTGGCGGTCTTATTATTCAGTTTAACCTGCATATTCGGCACCACGGCATCATTTGCGACGTCATTGGGGTTCCAGACATCCAATGCGCAGTATTACTCCATCAGCCCGAGCGGACAGACAGCGACCCTCTCGTTCGGGAAACTTGCCGTTACAAACGCGGAGCATAACGGAAGCTCATTCAGCCCCATAGTCGGCGCTGAGGTTATTATTTCCGATGTGCACCTTGACCTTGACAGCCGCAATACTGTCGGTTCTTTAGCAGGGAAAGACCTTATACATTACGCCCTCGTTCCGGAATTCCCCATAATGGGCGGATTTAGAATTATCCTCAATCAGGAACTGGTACTCAGCGGCGACCTGCTTTTGAACGATTTATACTTTTTCGGAAAAACCGGTACGCTCGACGATACGGTACAGCTCAATGTACTGTCGCCGGTTATACATACCGTTGATCCTGTACTTCTTGCTTTCTTCACCGATTTCGGCGCGGGCGGCGACCTGAACATCACCATGCAGGATGTAGCGAATGACGACCCTGCGGAACAGCTTCTTGAAATGAACGATATTCAGGGGATTGTCGGCGGTACGTTTTCCGGGTTCGGCATAGCTATTCCTGAGCCATTATCAATTACATTGTTCAGCATTGCGTTACTTTCTGTCCTGAAAAAAAGAATTTCTCATACGATTGGTTCATAATGTCGAATTATAGGTGAGAGGAGGTCTTACTATGAAAATATCTGCTGTATCGATTATGACCGCTTTACTGACAATTGCAAGCACCACCGCTTTCAGCGCTGTTACAGTTGAGTTCGGATCAACGCCTAATGAGAACGGCGGTTCAATTACCGGATCAGTGAACAACATGACTCTCGATTTCGGTGAGTTAACCGTTACCAACAGCCCGTCAAGCGAACTGCAGAACGCCAGGATTGTTGTAGAGCCGGCGGCTATTGTTTCCAAAACAGGCACTTTACCCGGCGCATCCATGTATGCTATTTCTCCAGTTACCAGTACTGCCGGGCTGAAATTATACGCTGATGTTGACTCTAACGGAACGGAAGACCTGATTATGAGCGGCGACCTGCATATCGTGGATATGATCACTCTCGGTTCCGGCGCGCATGTTTCTCCAAGTGAGAGCCTAGATGTCACCAATATCGCTTTGCACAACACACAGCTTATGCTGGTACACTGGTTCAGCATACCATACGAACTGATAACATTTGAATATGTCGGGTTCGCCGACCTTACTATCGACTTATCCGCAATACCGCACATATTCTCAACGTATATAGACAACGGTACGGATCTTAACAATATAGAAATCGTCGGAACAATGACTACCGAACCGAGCAGTGTCCCCGAACCGGCGGCGATCGCGCTTTTTGGGCTTGGATTTTTTGTTATTCGAAGAAAAATCAGACGTGCTTAACCGGCAATGGTCAGAACTTTCTTCACAAAAGCCCCACGACAATCCCCCCCTGTCGCGGGGCTTTCTTTGCTAAAGATTTTTTGATTTTTACCAATAATATACATGACAAATACTTATATACCGGGTTATAGTTATAACTATGAAATCCGCTTTTACAATTTTATCGCGCGTGCTTCCAGGCGCTCTCTATGTCTGGTTCGCGCTGGCAGGTGTTGTATTTATTCTGACCAGCGTAAAGACCATTTTCTTTCCATTCGCTCTTGAGCAGAATGAAGGTGTTGTGCTGTATGTCACCCGCCTCATACAAGAAGGTACACTGCCGTACATGCACCTGACGCATCCGCCGTACTTTATCAACAATTATCCTCCTGTTTACAACGTATTGTGCGCCGTCACAGGATACCTGTTTTCATATCCTCTCGCTTCAGGACGGCTTATTTCAACGTTGTCACTGCTGGGAACAGCTATTATATGCGGGCTGATGACATACCGCCTTGCGCGGTCTTATATGTGGGGCATCATATGCGGCGGTTTTTTCCTGACCCTGCCGATGATACTCTGGCAGTGCCGGTATTACAGAGTCGACGCACTGGGCGTATTTTTCAGCATAAGCGCTGTTTTCGCAATACTGCTCATTGATAAAAAACGTGTACCGGTTGTTGTTTCCGCGTTATTATGCGCGCTCGGGGTATTCACAAAACACAGTATGCTGGCCGCCCCTCTGGCAATCGGTACGGTTCTGTTCCTCTACCGCCACCAATACAAATGGCTCTTCACCTGCACATTTCTTGCCTCGGTTACGGTTCCTGCAGTAATACTGCAAATCGTATCACACGGCGAATTTCTCCGGCACCTGTTTTTATATACGGTTACCGGGCTTTGTACACCTGATATAAAACGCCATGTCATGCCCCTTATTTCACTCATCATATGGTATGCCGGCGCTATGGTTTTCTGCCTCACCCGCAGGAATAAAAGCGCATGGCCAATGAATACTGCTCTCATTTTTATATACGGACTGCTGTCGCTCAATGGAGTTTTGCTTATTTTTAAAGAAGGCGCGTCCAACATGTACCTGATCGAAGCAGTCGCGGCAACGATTGTTATGGGCGGGTACGCATGGCGCTCATTGATACAGGATACCCGGTGGAAAAATACCGCCGCCTGCGCCGTATTCGCAACGGTGCTTCTTTCAGCCATGATGCCGTGGTTTATCGGATCGGCTCCATACTACCGTATAGCTATGGGTTACGGCACGTTTCTCTCGGAACTCTACTCACGCGAGAAAGAAATTTACCTGAAAGTAAAGTCAGCTCAGGGCAGAGTGTTATGCGAAAATATCAGTTACCCCGCCTTATGCGGAAAAGATCCTGAATGGGTAGCGTTTATGACAAAACAACTGCACAACCGAGGCATAAACAGCGACGACGCAATACGCTCTCTGATCCGGTCAAAGGAATTCGCGCTCATAGTACTGGAATCCGCTCTCAGAGTAGAAAACAACAGAGTCATCGTTTCCGCGGCGCAACTATCACAGTTGACACCGGGCATTATGCAGGATACACTGCAGAATTATTATATGCGTGCCGGCGAATCGTATGTTCCGGCAACACCCGGCAGATACGTTAAACAGAAAACCATACTCTATCCACGCTGAAGAGCCTGCATGAAACCGATTGATATTGTTATCCTTTCACATAACCGAAAAGGATACCTTCAACGCATGGTAACCGCCATCACCGGGCGTACACATTACCCTTTCCGCCTGATCGTGGCGGACAACAACTCCGATGCGGATACCCGCGAGTACCTCGCTTCACTCAAAGCGGAAAACAGTATCGATATCTTGGAATTAAACGAAACAAACCTGTTTATGAACGGATGGCACGCCGGATTGCGTCATGTTATCTCTGACGTCTTTGTTCTCAGCGACCCCGACATTGTTGTACCTGACCTGCACCCGTGCTGGCTGAGCAGAATGTACTCCTGTTTTGAGGATATCCCTGAACTGGTACGGCTCGGCGCCGCTTTGAGCATGGATAACATACCCCCATGCTGGAACCGGTATGAAGGGCGTTTTCTTGCCCTGAAAACAGGAAAACCATTACCTCCGAACAAGTCCATACGCCAATGCGTCCCTGACACCACACTGCAGATGATACGCTCATCCGCATTCGCTCACCTGAACGGGTTTTCAGCGGAAACAGTGGATTTCGAATTCCTGAAACAACTCAATGCTATCGGCTGGTGCGGCGTTCATCAGGATATCATATGCACCCACCTCGGATGGGATGAGTACAGGGACTACCCGGATTACCTGCGATTCAAAAACGAAACTATCAGGGAATACCGCGAAGTACGCCTTATACCTCATTCATGAACATAGAACGAGTACATTATCCGGCGGTACCGCGATGTTGAGCGTATATTGGCAAGGTCAGGGTCTGTTCTCAGCAGTTCCGGGTCGTCAAATCCCAGTTTGACGCTTGTCTCCAACGCGTCCAGAGAATCGACAAGTTTCATGCAGAGACTCAAACTGCACGCAAGGTTATACCAGACAGAGGGATCATCAGGATACAGTTCAGAAAGGCGGCGGTCAATAGCAAGTCCTTTCTCATACATCCCCAGTTGCGTATATATTTCCGCAAGCGGAAAATACGCTTCATAATAGTCATCGTGCCGGACAAGAAGCTGTTCGTAAAACAGCATCTCGAATTCAAGCGGGTTGCCAGCGCTGTGTACCAGTTTGCTAAAATCGTGATCTTTCACCGGATTGAGCCTCCACGTCCACCTCTTTCAATCCCGTAAGCGGTATTATCCATGTTATTTTTGTTCCGAAACCGAGTTCACTTGAAACCTCGAACCGGCCTCCATACGGATCCATCAGGTGCACGCAATTATACAATCCGAACCCTGTACCGCCGCGCTGTGTTTCGTCATCGGCGGATTTTGTGGTAAAAAACGGTTTGAAAATGTTCTGAATGTTGTCTTCAGATATGCCGCATCCGTTGTCCTCAATCTCAAACCGTATTTCCTCGCCCTGCTGGTGACACCGGAGAGCAAGCTCTTTATAATCTGATGTTTCCATCGCGTCAAGCGCGTTGCTGATAAGATTATGGAACACCTGCGAAAAATCGGAATACCGCCCTTTGATTTTCGGCAGGTTTTCCTGGCACTCAACTATCTTGGTGACCTGATTTTTGAAATCAAGGTTCGCGTCAAGGTACTTCATTTCCAGCCGTAAAAACTCGTTTAAGTCCACATACTCTATTTTATCGGAATGATCCTTTCTCCACTTGGACAGGAACGAGGTCAGGATATCTTTCATTTTGTCATCGGATTCCATAAGGTTGCCCACATAGTGCCTGAACGTCTGAATCTTTCTGACCACGTCGCAGTATAAGGAATCTTCCATGTAGATTTTTCTGGAATGAACAAGATTCTCCAGTTCCGCCATGCCCGCTTCCAGAAGCTGGGCGTTGCCGGACATTACACTGAGAGGGCTGTTCAGGTTATGAATAATACCCTGAATAATCCGCTTGTCAATGGTTTCTGTGGGTTCCGTCCTCGGCGTCCTTGGCGGAATAGTCGCATCGAACTGGCTCACAATGAAACGGCGGTTCAGGTTTTCTTTCAGCCGTTTGTAGGCTCGTGACAGGGCGCTTTCCAGCTCATCAATGCAAATCGGCATTAATATTATCTCGCACACGCCAAGCGGTAAAGCGTTGAATGACGCCTTTATTTCCCTGCTGTCAGTTATGAGGATTGATTCAACCATTGACCGTTTATGCACCAGCATCTCAAAAAAATCAGTGTTCAGCCCGCAATCAGCATAAATACAGGGAATGATTATGTCAGGGTTTTCTTTCAAAAAGGCTTCGTAGGGGTTGTCCCAATTAGTGGTAAAACAGTTTTTGTAATCGCTGTTCACAAAAAAGGAATGCAGGAGCGTTCTGGTCTGTTCTATAGAATCAATAATCAATATTCGTGCATCGGTCAATTCCGCGGGAATGCTATGATCAAGCGACAATATACTCTCAGGGCTTAACCGGGAGCTTAATGAATCCGATTGCTTTACTGCTAACGAGTCATAATTCATACAAGTACATTCTTGCCTTATAAGCCGCGTTCTTTTGTACCCATGACAGTGGCATAGTTTTTGTTTTTGATGAAAAAAAATTGATGATTTTTTGTTTTAGGGGACAGAATAACATACAACTATAATGCATACCGCACTATGTGTCTCATGATAACAGCCGGACACATTCCGGTCAATAAATTTATTCAGAAAAACAATCTTTTTTTCTGAATAAAAAATCCCCTCTCAAACCCTGAAATTACCCTCTTTTTATGATAACACAAACCGTTTATTTTCGTTACCAAAAAAAGATTTTCCGCTTTTAGTAAACAGGTACGTCAGGTTATCCGATGTAGTAACTGTAAGCGGGAGAAAAGAAAATACATGGCCGCTCGTTAATATTGCTATTTTTTTATATTTCATGATACAGTACACAATAAGAGAGGATTCAGCTTTATGAGCAATGAGAACATTAACATACTGCTGGTTGACGATGACGACGATATCCGATCCATGGTCAATACGGCCCTGGGCGAAAAAGGGTATACCGTCTATCAGGCGAACAACGCGGAAACCGCGCTGAAACTCCTGTCGAAATATCACTGCGATATCCTTCTCACCGATATATGCCTGCCCGGCATGGACGGATTCGAACTGCTCGACCTGATCAAAAAACGCCAGCCGCATATCGGCGTCATTATGATGACCGGCTACGATGAGTCATATAATGTAAAAGAGGCTTTGCTGGTCGGCGCAGAAGAACTGCTGAAAAAGCCGTTTGACCTCGACGAACTGTATCATTCCGTGGAAAAAACCTACTGGCGCTCAAGAGCTGACGGCATCAAAACCTCGGAAAACATCCATATCTCCGACACCATCAGCGACCGTTCGTTTGAGCAGATACTCCTCAGCATGGGTGTCGTTGAGGAAGCACAGCTCGAACGTGCCCGCTCGCAACGCCGCGACACAGAAAAATACCTCGCTCACACACTGATACGCATGGGCATCTGCAAAGAGAATGAAGTGCTCCCCATGCTGGCGGAAAATCTCGGGGTGGAGTATATATCATTGAAAGACGCCACAATTCAGCCGGAAGCGATCGAAAAAGTACCGGCTAAATTCGCGCATCACTACAAAATAATGCCGATAAAGTTCGACGGCGCCACACTGCGAATAGCCACCGTTGACCCGCTCGACATACACATAATCGACGATATGAAACTCCTTCTCGGCTACCAGATTGTCGCCTACCTCGCCAGCGAGGAACAGATCATGGACTCGCTCAAACGGTATTACGGTATCGGCGCCGATACGGTAGAACAGATGATGGACGAAAATGTCGATACGCTGGAAATGCCGGAAGTTGAGGACGCCGCTATTGACAGCGTCGACGAACTGGCGGCTGACGCCTCGATTATTAAATTCGTGAATCAGATTTTTATAGAAGCATACAAAGACCGCGCTACGGATATTCATATAGAACCGTTTGAAGGTCAGCTCCGTATCAGGTACCGTATAGACGGACTGCTGTACGAGACCAATGTGCCGCCCAACCTGCACAGACTGCAGTCGGCTATAGTATCCCGTATAAAAATTATGGCGAGCCTGAACATCGCGGAACGGCGGTTGCCGCAGGACGGCAGGATCAAAATGCGGATGAAAGAAGCGGATCTCGACCTCCGTGTATCTACCCTGCCTACACCGTACGGCGAAACGGTCAATATCCGTTTGCTTACGGCGAACAACGAACTGCTCAGCCTGAACCAGCTCGGCTATGTGGAAAAAGACCTGACCGTGCTGAACAAAATCATAACCAAACCGCACGGCATTATCCTTGTTACCGGCCCGACAGGAAGCGGTAAATCAACCACCCTATACGCCAGCTTGAAAAAGCTAAACAAATCACATTTGAAAATTATTACCATTGAAGACCCGATCGAATACCGGATGTCTGGAGTATCGCAGATTCAGGTACTCCCTAAAATTGACCTGACGTTTGCCCGCGCGCTCCGTTCAATGCTCCGCCATGACCCTGACGTTATGATGATCGGAGAAATCCGTGACTACGAAACCGCTGAAGCCGCCATTAGAGCCGCGCTCACCGGACACGTGGTATTCAGTACACTGCATACCAACGACGCGGCAAGTTCCATTACCCGTCTTATAGACATGGGCATAGAGCCATACCTTGTTTCCTCTTCCGTAGAATGTATTATAGCGCAGAGACTTGTGCGAACCGTCTGTTCATCCTGCAAAACACAGGTTCCTTTTGACGACGCATACCTGCGCGAATTTCAAGGATTGCCGGGATTTGATATATCCACAGTCACCCTGTATGAAGGCAAAGGGTGCGATGACTGCAAAGGAACAGGTTACAGAGGCAGGACAGTAATTTATGAAATCATGGTTATGTCAGACAAAGTGAGGGAAATGGTTGTACAACGGGTACCGGCTAATGTTATAAAGGATGAAGTTGTCAGGTCTCAGGGGATGATGACCCTCAAACAGACCGGGTTACTCAAGGCGATGGAAGGAAAAACCACCGTCACCGAAGTATTTCGTGTCGCGCAGGAGGAAGTGTTAGACTAATATGCCGCAGTTCGCCTATAAAGCAAAAAAAGGCCCACGGGAAATCGTAGAAGGCACACTGGAAGCGGAAAACCAGTCCGCGGCCCTGAACAAGTTGTCGTCCATGGGCTATTTTCCCATAACAGTAAAATTGTCAGACGGATCACGTTCGGCTCCATCCGTCAGCTCGACAAAAAAAACAACGCGCACACCGGCGCCGAAACCCGCAGGCGGGTTTTCCCTGTTCCAACGGGTGTCTATCAGGAACTTAAGTTCATTCACACGCCAGCTCGGCGATCTGGTTGATTCCGGCGTGCCGTTATACCGCGCGGTGGAAATCCTCTACGAACAGGAAACTACACAGGTATTCAAAAAAGTGCTGGAAGACGTAAAAAATTCTATCAAAGACGGAAAAACGCTTCATGAATCGCTCAGCCGCCACCCGAGGGTATTTTCTCCGCTCTTTGTCAATATGATCAAGTCCGGCGAAATCGGCGGCATGCTGGAAGAAGTACTCGAACGGCTCGGTGATTTTACCGAAAAGGAAGACGAAACCAGGTCGAAAATCAAATCGGCAATGGCATACCCCATTTTCATGGTACTGGTCGGTACGCTGATGATTATTTTTCTCCTTACTTTCGTTATACCGCGTATAGCCAGTATGTTTAAGGATATGGGGCAGACACTGCCCATTCCCACGCAGATAGTCCTCGCCGCGAGCACAGCAATATCTCAGTACTGGTGGGCTATAATCATAGTGGTAACCGTTATCATCTACGCTTTTAGCAAATGGAAAAAAACAGAGGACGGCGGATACCTTCTTGATAAATTCAAGTTACGGATACCTCTTATCAAAGATCTCGTGCTTAAAGACGAAATCGCCCGGTTCGGCCGGACGCTGAGCACTCTGCTGAACAACGGCGTGCCGATTATTCAATCGCTGTCAATCATTGTGGATACTATTAAAAATAAAGTTATTCAACGTGACATTGCCGCCATGATAGACGATATTTCAAAAGGAAGCAAACTCGGCGAATGCCTTAAGCGCATACCGTACTTCCCTGCCCTTTTTATCAACATGGTTGCAGTAGGCGAAGAGAGCGGGCATGTGGAAAAATCTCTAAACAAAGTGGCTGAAACCTATGACAAACAGGTGGACAGGACAATAAAAACCTTTACATCCATGCTCGAACCGCTCATGATCGCGGTGCTCGGGCTGATTCTCGGTATCATTGTTATCAGTATCGTTCTGCCTATATTTGAAATCAGTAACATCGCGCAATAATATGAGACGTTCTTTCTTGTATATACTCACATTCTTTTGCTTCGCCGCACAGACATCCTGTTTTCCGCAAGAGCTTTCTTTTGAAGAAATTAAAAGCGACCATTTTATTATACAGTACCGGTGCGGCACATCGTTCGCAAAAGAAGTGGAAACAGCGGCGGAGAAATACTACGACTCAATCACAACGGATCTGGAACTGGACAGGTTCTCCGGTTTCTGGACATGGGACAACCGATGCACCATAATACTGTTCGAGTCTCATGACGAATACTGCGCCGTTACCCGCCAGCCGGACTGGTCGGGAGGCCACGTTGATTACCGCAGTAAACGCCTGTACGCGTTCCCGTGGGCTGAAAATTTTCTAAACTCGCTTCTGCCTCATGAGCTCACGCACATTATCCTGCGGGAATACATTAAAGACAACCCTAATGTGCCGCTCTGGATCGATGAAGGGCTCGCCCAGTTTCAGGAAAATATCGACAGGACGGAACAGGACAACGCCATGCGCGGCATACTGAAAGACGGGGCATATATCCCGCTCGCAGAAATCCAGCGGATCAAATCGCTTATACAGGTTGAGGATGACCGGAAAATATCCCTGTTTTACCTTCAGTCATATTATCTTATCCGGTTCATGGTTGACTCGTACGGCAAACAGCAGTTCGCCGAATTCATACGCCAGCTCCGGGCAGGAAAAACTGTCGAGGAAGCCCTGCGCTTCGCGTATCCGTCCTCAATACGCACCATTGCCTTGCTGGAGCAAAAATGGTGTAACTCAGGAGAATAACTGTTGTCTAAGAATATGTATTGCTATACTATAAGAATCTACTGCGGTTTGTTTCTCATACACATATCACAAAAAGGGAGATTGTGAGAATGAAGAAAATGTCACAACGAGGTTTTACACTGGTTGAACTTATGCTGGTGGTCATCATCCTTGGCGTACTGGCGACCATGGCTGTTGTCAAGTTCACGGGACGTGCTCAGGAAGCCAAAGTCCAGACCGCTAAAGGCGAAATAGCCGGCGCATATGCCACCGCACTTCAGCTTTATGAAATCGACACGGGAAAATATCCCGGCGAAGAAGGGCTCACCGCCTTGAAAAGCAGTTCAGCAAAAGGATGGAAAGGCCCTTATATAAAAACCAAAAGTTTTAATGACCCATGGGGTAACCCGTACCAGTACAAATGCCCCGGCACACACAATCAGGACGATTACGACCTGTATTCCTTCGGTCCGGACGGGCAGGAAGGAGGAGGCGATGATATTACCAACTGGAGTGAAGAAAACTAATCGCTCCACTGCCGGCTTTACCCTGATAGAACTGTCTGTTGTCGTTCTGATTCTGAGCATTATTGTGGTTGCCGCAGTACCCCGGTTTCGTTCTACCTATGAAACTATAAAATTCCGCAACACGGTTTATAACATCGTGAAATTGATGTACTACGCTCGCGACAGGGCCATCATCGAACGCAAGCCGTACCGTGTCCGTTTCTTTAAAGACGATCCCGCCGCTTACTGCCTTGAGACTCTTAAGGAACCGGAAAAAGAAGAGGAAACCAAATCGTCACGGCGCTCTTCACGAAACAGGGACAAGGAACCTGAATTCGAGGAACTGCAAGGCTCTATCGGAAGAAAAATGTTTTTTCCTCAGGACATAGAACTCGACATAGACGAACCGGACAAAGAAGATTATGTCACCTTCTACCCTGACGGGCAGTCGGACGAATGCGTGATATATATTACCGGCGCCAACGATGAGACGTACACCATCACCACCAAACAATCGGTCGGGCTGGTCAAACTCTATAAAGAGAAAAAGAGGATGTGACAATGGCGGCATCCCCTAAAAAACTCGTGTCCCAATACGGATTTCTTCTCATGGAAGCGGTACTGGCAATCATGATTGTTTCCGCAGGAACCGTTGCCATAATGCGCACTTACGCCACCAGCCTTGCGGCAGGAACTATATCACAGCAGTACCTTGAAGCGTCAATGCTTATTGAACAGATTATCGCTCAGACACTCTCTCAGCAGGAAATCACCGCAGGGCTGACCAACGGCTCCTTTGAGTATCCCTATGAAGCATACTCGTGGGAACAGACAGTTGAGGAAGTGTATCCTGAATTCGAAATGACGGAAGAAGAAATGGCTGAAGAACCTGTTCCTCCCGGAACCGAGACGGAAGACACTGCACAGCAAGCTGTTTACCTGCTGAAAAAAATTTCAGTAAAAGTCATGTGGCAATACCGGTCCACTGACAAGGAACTCCTCTATTCAACAGCAACCATCAGGGAACTGCCTCAGGAAGAAACGGAGGATCTCAAGAGTGAGTTCTGACCGCCTGAAAAAATCGCATTTCACTTTGCTTGAACTCCTGATAGCCATTTCCCTGTTCGCTACCATCTCGGTCGCCATCCATGCCGCCTTATCCGTCGGGGTGCAGTCATGGAAACGTACGGATCAGGGTTCCAACATGCACCAGAAAGCACGGATAATTCTTGATACGATGATATCCGAAATACGAAACTGCGTGTATTTTTCGTATATCCAGTTCGTCGGGCAGGCGAACGAGATTTATTTTCCCGTGGCAATGATCGTCACCAACGCGTCGAAAGAAGCGAAAGCCACTTTTGACACTAACCTGTTTAAAATCGAATACAAACTTGACCGGCAATCGTATCGCGATAAACATAAAACCCTGACGCGCAAACAGGAAACCTTCCTTCAAAGCAGTGAGGGCGATAAAGTCAAACCCCGTGAATTCTCGCCGGGTATTGTATCGCTCGATTTCGAATACGCCTACATCGAAACTGACGAAGAACAGGACGAAACGGAAGAACAGGTACTTATCTGGGAAGACGAGTGGAAAGTAAAAGACCGTATCCCGCAGTTCCTTAAAATTTCAATAGAAATGATTGACGAAACAGATCCTGAGGGCAAGAAAACCATCACGTACAAGCGCACTGTTTTCATCCCCCACGGCACACTGGAACCATTGCCTGAAGAGGAAGAAGGGCTGTTCTGATGAAATTGTGTTCCAAAGAAATCAACAGCGGCTCCATAATTATACTCGCACTATGGGTGCTGGCGCTGTTATCTCTTTTTGCCGTTGGGCTCGGATACAGAGGCACTATTGAACTGCGCCTGACAGGCCTGTATATCAACAAAATGAAAGCGAGTTACGCGTTACAGCAGGGCCTTTATACCGTCTTTTTTCATATAGCCAACGATTCCGACCGCAAAGTCGACGCGTACAATGAATCATGGGGCAACAATACAGACGCTTTCTTTGAATCGGAAATCGACGAAGGGGTAAAACTGACCGTAGCCCATACCGCGGAATCCAACGATAACGAGCTGATTACCCTGTACGGCGCGGAAGATGAAGAGTCGAGAATTAATATCAATGTATTGCCGACCTCAATTCTCAGCTCGGAATACTGGGAAGAGGAATTCGGCATAGATGACGACCTGATCGAAGTCATTGACCACTGGCGGCAGAAAAATTCCGGCAACAAGGAACTTGACGCATGGTATGAATCAACCTACGGGTATGAAGCTCGCCACGGTAACATCCAGTTGCTGGAGGAACTGCATTTCCTGAAAAACTTTTTCTCCAACAGCTCAGACAAAAATAAAAGCAGGGCACGGCTTAAAAATATAATCACGTTCTGGGGCAAAGGAGCCGTTAATTTTAATACCGCTTCACGTGAAGTGCTGTCAGCGCTCTTCGCCATGCAAAGCGACCAGAAAGAGATGAGCAAATCCGAGCGCGACGACCTGATACGGCTCATCATCGAGTACCGTAACGGCGACGACGGCTTGCCCGGCACGGAAGATGACCAGATTTTTAAAGACCAGAACATCGAAACAGCCATCGGCACACACGAAGCAAGCAAAATGACCATGCTCAACTGGCTGAGGACAAAAAAACTGGTTGGCGTTACCAGCGATTTTTTTCGCATAGAGGCTGAAGTCACTTTTGACGATAAGAAACTTCAGCGAAAAGTAACCGCTATTGTTTCCAGATCAAAGGATTACGCTCGTGAAAACAAAACAACGACTGAACGCAACAAAACGCTCAGCGTGATCGATGAAAAAAAAGATGAAGAATATGATCCCATGAGGATTATAAAATACTTTGAAGAATGATACTGTTGTGTGATAGACTGCTTACGCTTCCTGCACACAGACTATTTAAAACAACCGCATGTGGTTGATGAGACGAAATATGGCAGACAAAAAAAACAAGAAAGACAAGAAAAAACGGTATCCCTCGTACGCGTTAAAACCACGGACAAGTATAGAGGTCGATTCCGGCTGTGCCAAAGCCGTTGAAATGTGCCTTAAGAAAGACGGGGCTGTCGTTATCAGCAATATAGCAGTAGCCGCGTTGGACTACTTTTCCAACGCGGAAATACCCGGTATTCTCCGTGCATTTTTACATAACAACAAATTTAAAGCGAAAACCGTCACCACCTGCTTTCCCAGAAGCTTGAGCACCATCCGGTTCATGGAACTCCCTTCCACCGACCCGGCAGAATTGAGCGAAATGGTTTCTTTTCAGGCGATTAAACAAATACCGTACAGCCCTGAGGATATGGCTGTCGACTTTGAGATCGTAGACCTGAATGAAGCAGGCTACTCCACCGCCATGATGGTAATCGCCCATAAAAATGTCATTTATCAGACTATCGATACACTGGAAGACGCGGGCGTTTACCCGGAACGGGTTGATGTCAATTCCCAGGCAATATTACGCGCGTATTTTCATCTTGATAGTAAAAAAGAGGAAGAACAGGCTCCCGCATCCGAACCTCAGACA
Organism: Candidatus Auribacter fodinae; assembly: GCA_003599815.1. Taxonomy (GTDB): domain Bacteria; phylum Auribacterota; class Auribacteria; order Auribacterales; family Auribacteraceae; genus Auribacter; species Auribacter fodinae. Next base: position 39,297 of record QZJZ01000071.1, on the reverse strand, counting down.
GCAACCGGAAAAAAGAGTGCTGTGGCGCTGGTCGATATTGACTACACCAACACGACCATTCAGATAATCTGCGGCAAACAGCTTGTATTCAGCAGGGGCATCACGCTGGGGATTCTCCATCTTGTCCTGAAAGAGAAAAAATTTCAGGCGGAATCAGCAAACATCAACTGGCAGTCTGAACTGATAGAAGAACTGCGCAGATCATTCGCCGTGTTTTCACGGGAACACGAAAATTATTATATCGAGAAAATCGTGCTCAGCGGCGGCGTCAGCAATTTCCACAACATAGACCGCAACGTGCGAAGCAGGTTTCAGGTTCCTGTGGAGACTTTCAATATCATCACCAAAATACCGGCTTTGGCGAACCTGAAAGAAAAACTTACCATAAACGGTAAAGAAATATCGCTTATGGCTCCTATCGGGCTGATTATTCCTGCACGTGAAAAACAAATCGATATGATTCCGCAGGATATCAAAGACAAACGAAAACAGCGGCTCCGGTCTGCTCAATTCGCGGTTGCGGGCGTACTGCTTGCCGCACTTCTGCTCAGCGGAACATACGCTTTTTACGCTGAAATGGCGCGTAAAACCAAAATGATCGGGTATCTGGAAACACAAATCAATCAGATCGCCCCGAAAGTAAAAGATCTGGAACTAAAACGCAGTAAAGTAAATGTGATCGACGAACAAGTCGGCGGCGACAGAAGCAGTCTTGACTTTTTACGGGAATTGTTCCGCGTCGTGCCGGAAAAAATATACCTGACCGCCTTTTTGTATGACGAATCAAAATATATTGTGCTGAAAGGAACCGCGCACACCATGTCGGACGTTTTTGAACTTATACCGGAACTGGAAAATTCACCGTACTTTGAGAAAGTCTCGTCGCGCGGAGTGAAACGGCGACAGCTCGGATCGAAAGAAATCGTTGATTTTGAGATTCAATGTTCACTAATCAAAACCGAAGACTCGTTATAACGGAGTATTATGCGCCAGCTTAACAAACGTGAAAAAACACTTCTTACGCTAACCATCTCTTTTCTTGCCGCCATCGGCCTTTACTTTTATGCGCTTGAGCCGATGTGGAATTACTGGACAGGGCTTGACAACCGTATCAGCAACCTAACTAAACAGTTACAGCGCAGTGAACTTATCCTGAGCAGGGCAAAAAGCATTGAGGTGGAGTATAAAGCCTACGAAGGACGCCTTAAAATCGAAGGGTCCGATCAGGAAAAAACCGCACAGATCCTGAAGAATATCGAAAACACCGCACGAAGCAACCGACTTCATATCAATGATATGAAACCACAACAAATCAAGGATGAGGAATTCTATAAATATTATGTAATAGAACTGGAAGCTGAAGCGGATATCATGGCGCTGATAAAATTTATTTACGATATGCAGAACTCTGAGACAGCACTTAAAATTACCCGCCTTCAGATTTCCGCCAGCACCAGCCAGCCGGATGTACTTAAAACTGAGATGATAATAACCAAAGTGATTCTGCAATAACGCGATTATGGACAGGCATCGGGTTTCCGGATTGTTCAGAAAAATACCTGCTTTTTTCAGCAGATTTGGTGCGGAACTCTTCGTTTTCACGATTACTTTCGCGGTTTATCTCAAAACACTCTGCCCGGTTATTTATGTAGGCGACAGCGGTGAACTGACTGCCGCGGCATTGTCTCTGGGTATAGCGCATCCACCCGGGTACCCGCTGTATGTTATTCTCGGTAAACTGTTTTCCATTATCATACCCGGCGGCCCTTCAGCCTTTGAAATGAACCTTTTTTCCGCATGGTGGGGATCATGTTCCGCCGTAGCTCTGTACAGTGTGCTGAAGCTCCTCCGCCTGCATCGCCTGACCTGTGCATGCATGGCGCTGACGCTTGCGTTCATCAACCCGTTCTGGTCGCAGGCTGTTGTCGCGAGGGTATATACGCTCAACTCATTCCTTATGCTCTGCACTCTGGCATGTCTGATTCACTGGTATACCGCCGGTAAAGAAAAATCACTCGCCCGCTATTTTGTGTTCCTCGGATTCGGGCTCGCGAACCATACCATAGCGATTATCACTCTGCCCTTGTTTCTGGTTCTGACCTTTTCGTTCAGTGCGTTCAAAACAATTTACCAGCCGAAGAAAATTATGCGGTACGCTCTAGCCGCCCTGCCCGGCTTATCGTTATATCTGTTCCTCCCGCTCAGGGCATTGACCAGCCCGGCTATAAACTGGGGCAACCCCGGTAAACATATGAACCTCATGTCGTTCATCCTGCGTTCCGAGTACTGGGACAGAAAATATGTGCATAATATCGAAGATACCGTTGATGTGGCTGTCCATTACCTGAGCCTCATCCCGAAAGAATTTTTGTATATAGGGACACTGTTCATTGTGATCGGCGTGTACGCAGTATTCAGACAATCGAAACGTATCGGGTTGGCTGTTGTCCTGCTCTATGCGCTGAATATTTATTTTATGATACTGCACGCCAGCCGTCCTGACATATACTATTGGCCGCGTTACATAATACCCGCGTTCATAAGCGTCACTGTCCTGCTTGCGTTCGGGTTGGAATGCATGGCAGGGTGGTTGAGAAAAGCCTCTTTTATCAGATATGCGGGGATACTGTTTCCTCTTGCGCTGGTAATTGTCAATTTCCATCAGAACGACCGTTCCCGCACGGTCATAGCGCATGAGATCAATACGAAAATACTCAACTCATTGCCCCAGAACGCCACGCTGGTCGCTCAGGGCGATAACATACTGTTTCCGATATCGTACTTTTACCATGTTAAGAAAATGCGCAGAGACCTGTCGCTCTTTGAACTGGGCATGAACGAACTTCTGCCGCTGGAATTTCACCCTAAAAAGAACCTGACATTTTTCACCCATTATCAGGAGTTCGGTTTGAAAGAACTTATGTTCGTGCCGCACGGACTGGTGTATCAGATCGCCACACCGGATATGATTATCCCTGAATACACAGACTGGGATGCGCTGTCGTTATCAAACCTTGAGACCGAACCGGTCTATTTTGATTACCTGTGCCGATGCCTCGCCGCCGACTATTATTTCATGATAGCCGCTACCCGCCACAGGCAGTCATTTGACAATGCGCTCCCCTTTTACCGCAAAGCAGGCGAAATCGCGTACGACAATGATGTCACTCATTATAACCTCGGGCTCGTCTACCAGCGTGAAGGATACCTGCGTGAAGCCATTGCGGAATTCCGGAAAGTGGTTGCCATAGATAAAAAAAACGACAAAGCACGCCAGTATATTTCCATGTTGTCTCAGCAACTGGATCAGCTTGTCAGGTACCATCTTAAAAAAGGCAGTTATACCGACAGCGAATACATGCTGGTAATATATAAAAACAACATGGACCGCCTGTTTAAAACGGGTGATATCCTTAAAGCAAAAGAATATGCGCACAAAATAATAAACCTTACCCCTGATTCAGGCGAAACCTACAGTAATCTCGCTACTCTTTGCCTTCTTGAAGGAGATTACCTCGGCGCACTGGATGCGTACAAAAAAACTCTGGATAGCCACCCGAACAACAAAGCGGCACAAACAAATATTGAAAACATCACCGCATTTATAACCGAGCTGAACAGCCTGAAAATACCCGAAAACAAAAATTCCCTTTCTCAGGAACAAAGTGATGAGCTGGTTGATGAACTGAACCGCAGGCTGGCAAAAAAATTAAACGAAGGGAAAATACATGAGGCTGTGTTCTACGCCTATACCATTACAGGTATGAGCCCGGATTCAGCAAAAGCGCACCATAACCTCGCCGCGCTCTATATGCAAATGAAGCTCTACCCGGCGGCGTACGAACATTTTCGGAGAGCGTTAGCGTATAGCCCTGATGATGAAGAACTTCAATCAAGCTGTAAAAAAGCGTACGGATTTTTACAGCAAAATCGCTAATCGCAGGCTCAATTTGTTTTTGCTTGGAAAATTTTGATTTTTCTATCATAATTGCATTTTCATTGAAAAAAGATGTTATAAATTGCTATAAATAACGTTAAAAGAACAGGAAACAGGCATACTTCCTATGATTGAGAAAAATGAACGCAGTACAAACCGCAACAACGGACAGGCTCCTCCGATGAATACAGTCAAAACGCCGCTCAATCAAAGGCAGGATCAGGAACTCTCCTCCTCGCAAGAGATACATTTAAGCTGGCGTGATGTGCCTGCCGGCATAATAGAATTGCTTGATTCATTCCCCTATGAAGACAATTTCAAGATCACTATTCATAACCTCAAAGAAGGCAATACCCTGCTCGACCGCCTGAAAAAACATAGCGTAAAGTATCAGGAATGTTACCTCTCCAAATCGCTGTATTATTTCATCAACCGCGATTATGATATTTCCGTGAAAGCACTTAAACGGTCTATGATGTACTACCGGGTATCGCGCTTTACCAAACAGACTCAGGATGCCGCTCACAGATCGGTACGCACATATTTTTATTGCCTTGTCCTGCAGGGCGTCATACACTACATTAGAGGCTGTTACCGTAAAGCACGGCGTTCCCTTTTAAAAAGCGGCTCATTGGAACACCATCAAGCCGTGCTGGAATTCATCTCATTAATAGACCATATTCGTTCTCGAAAACAGTAAAAAATCACCGTACCGAAAGGAATTTGTATGAAGCAACGGTTGCCGTCTTTTGATTTCTGTTTCTGCTGTGGCGAAAAGAATTCGTTCGGGCTGAACATACCTTTTTTCGCCGTTGAAAACGGAGTGCAAGCCGTGTTCACACCGGCAGGAAGGCATGCGGGCTACCCCGGTATCATGCACGGCGGGCTGACCGCCACTGTCCTTGACGAAGCGATGACATGGGCCGCAACCATCGGCACGGGACGGTTTCATTACGCCGCGGACATCAACGTGCGGTATAAAGCCCCTGTTCCGCACGGCGAGGAAATTACAGTAACCGCTACTATTGTTGAAACAATTAAAAAAATTATCGTTGTTGACGGCGAAATCCGTGACAGCAATAATAAAGTACTGGCTAAAAGTGTCGGAAAATATTATCCTTTACCTGAGTCGGATGATCTTACTATTAAATCAATGATGCGCCATTACGATAATGGTTATTCTCTTTCTTGATAACCTGTCACCCTGAAAACACCTGAAATTCAATCACAATATAGTGGAAACAGCAGTATAAGGAGGTTGTTGTATGTCGGCCGAAAAAAAGAACACTTCAGCGAAACCTGCTCCTGAAGCAAAGAAGTCAGCGTTTCCGTCAATCACCATTGCCGTTGTGCTTGTCGCGCTGGCGGCGGGAGGGATTATGTTTCTTAAATCCAAAGATAAAGACGGGCAGGAAGAAACCGAATCCATAACAGCGCCTGTATCATCCGTGGTAGAGGAATCCGTTACGAAAAAGCCTGTTGCCGAATCGACGGAAGAGGCGATAAAAACAACTCTCACTGAAAAAAAACCGGTAGAACGCAAGGAACCGGAACTGCCTCCGGCGAAAATGCCGGAAGAACCCGCTCAATTATCTCCGGCTCCGGCAACAGCCGGAGAGGGCACGGAACCCTCAGGGATGGGAACAACGACTCTCGCGCAGTCTATTCCGTCACAACCTGCTGTTCCCGTAAATATTCCCAGCGCGAATCAACTGGCGGGGCAGGTTGGCGCGTCCATACCGAAAACCATAAAACCGTTATCAGCCCGCGAGCTGACTGGAGCTCAACGGCCTGACGTATTGCCGGAGGCGACCCGCGCCGCCATGAAAGCGAAACGGGAACGTTTAATGACCGAACAGCAGATCAGTGAAATGCCCGAAGAACTCATATCCGAACGTCCCGAAGCAATCGGACAGGCTTTTCTCCCTGATGGAAGCAGAAAATTCATGGTTTTTGATGAAGAGGGCAACACCACAAAAGTGGTAACTATCTCGAAAGACGGTGAAAAATCTACCAGTATCGTAGGGCAGGACGGAAAAGTTACATCCATGACCGTCAACGAAACCGTAGAAAATTATTCCTATGAAACTTTGCCCGACGGTTCAACACTGGTCACCGTCACCGATGAAGCAGGAATTCTTATCGAAACGCGGGAATATAATGACCGCAACCTGCTGGTAAGTATCACGGACGATGCCGGCGAATCGCTGATGTACAAGTATACCTTTGAAGGCGAAACCCCGGTCGCCTACTCTGTAATAGACGCGCAGGAGCAGGTTGTTGATTCCGGTGACTACAATTCGCTCAATAATGTGCAGTTGAGCAACCTCGTCGTAAGCGGCAAAGCCACAGCAAAAACATTTAATTACGAGTACGACGAAAACGGCACGCTTACGCGCATTATTGAAAATAAGGATACTGAATCGGAAGTCATCAGGGATCTCGACGAAAACAAAAATCTTATCTCCCTGAAAAAGACCGGACAGAAATTATCGTACGATTACGAATACGACGCGCAGAACGAGCTGGTCAAAATCACTATTCATGAAGCTGACGGAACTGTCCGCGTCATAGACAAAACCGATCCTGATTTCGACATGATGAAGAGCGAAACCGAAGTGTTTGACCCAATCAAGTTTTCCGATATGATGCGCGAACAGCAAAACCTGAAACAGTACAGGGATCAGAACCTGCTCAATCAGGAACTGCAGAAAACGCTTCAGTATAAAGCAATGCCTTCCGCACAGGATCTGCAGCAGCCCGTTACTGCTCCGGCCGTACCGGTAACAGTGCCCGGCGTGGATACAGTCAATACTCCGACAGCGGGAACAAGCCCGGCAGGCGTGTCGGCGCCAGCCAAGCCGGCTACGCCGCCCTCAGGAGGCGTTTCTGTTCCTAAACGATATTAAGATAGTGCGGTAAATTACAGTACAGGGGTACACCCGTTCAGGGTGTGCCCCTTTTTTTATGCAGGAAATACACGGAAATTATTAACGCCGCCGCACTGCCTGACGTAAACATCACTGCGGGTAAGATTGGAAACCAGCTGAATGCCGCTATCGACACTCCGGCACACAGAAAAACAGCTGTCACGCAGAGCGCCACTCGCATACGCAATACCTCGCCCATAACCCGCCTGATATTTGTATCCCGCGCCACAGCGGTTTCGTATGCCAGCGACTGGCGGACTCCGTACAGAACAACAAGCAGTGAGGACGCCATATACACGCACCGCTCATACGCCGATCTGGAACGACTGCGTTTCATCAGCGATGAATCACTGCCCATCCGCTTCAGTATCCGTTTTAATTCAGAGCCTGAAGCGTATAACTCGGATACAGACCGATGCGCCGATGACCACGATACAGTGGTTCTTTCCTCAGCGTCAGACACATCAAGCAGAGCTCTCCAGCGTTCTGCGCAACGGAGATAGTCTTCCATAATTAACGATAACAAATAGAAAAACAGGCTGGCTGGGCTTTCACGCAGGATGGATGACACTTTGTCAGACTCGGCTTCAAGCCCGCTGAACGCCTTGACCGGCGCTTCATGCAGGGTCAACAGCACCTTGCGCGAAAAAATAAACGTTATTTCAGATCGGCAGGATGTCTCTTCTAACGAATTGATTACCATTGTCTTAAACAATGTATACTTCCCGTCAGCAACTATGCAGGGCACGCCTGTCCTGAGCTTACACAGATCCAGCAGGCAGGAGGGTACGCCGAACTCTTTTTTCAGCCAGCCGTAATCAGGGCGGAAAAAGTCGATCCACGCGACATGTTCGGGATAACGCAACTGTTCCGACAGGTCGTCAGCATACGGAGCGCTGAACACGCCCGCACCGGTTTTCTTGTCCACAATTAAACTTTTCATTGATCCCTTCCGGCGCTATTAAACGCAGTGATGCCTGAATGTATCATATTTTAAGGTAATAAGGTTACGATTTTTTACCTCCGGATAACGACTATTATGCGCCAATAGTCAAGAAAGGATTGATAAAATCGCGATAATATCGTATAAAAAACTGTTAAAAAAAACGTAAACATGCATTAAGGAGCTTTATACCATGAAAAAAGAACAGTATCTCGCCCGAACTATAGAACATCTCTCGCTGGAAAAGTTTAATCCGGTGGCGATGATTGACGGGATGAGCAAAATGGCGTTTCAGGCACGTAACCTCAGCAGAGCGGCAGGCATCTACGAACAGATGTTACGCGACAATGGATGTTCCGTTATTCTCTGCCTTGCCGGGTCGCTGATCAGCGCGGGCTTGAAACAGGTTATCATTGAACTAGTTGAAAAAAACATGGTTGACGCGATCGTGTCTACCGGCGCGAATATCGTTGATCAGGATTTCTTTGAAGGGCTTGGGTTCCGCCATTATATCGGATCACAGTTCGTTGATGACAACGAACTGCGCGAACTCCATATCGACCGTATTTACGACACCTATATCGACGAGGACGACCTTCGGGTTTGCGACGATACTGTCGGACAAATAGCCAACTCGCTGGAAACACGCCCCTACGCGTCATGGGAATTTATCCATGAGATGGGCGCGTATCTTAATAAAAATCATAGTGATAACGATTCCATCGTGCTGTCATGCTACCGCAAAGGCGTACCGATTTTCTGCCCGGCGTTCAGCGACTCAAGCGCGGGATTCGGGCTGGTTCATCACCAGTGGCACGCGGCGCTTGAAAACCGTAAGGCGTTAAGCCTAGACAGCGCCAAGGATTTCCTTGACCTGACCCGCATCAAGCTGAAAGCCGGCGATACAGGGCTTCTCATGATCGGCGGCGGCGTACCGAAAAATTTCGCGCAGGATATCGTGGTATCCGCTGAAGTGCTCGGATACGATGTCAGCATGCATAAATACGCCATTCAGATCACCGTAGCGGACGAACGCGACGGCGCGCTCTCAGGATCAACCCTGAAAGAAGCGAACTCATGGGGCAAAGTCGATTCCGCCCTTGAACAGATGGTGTACGGCGAAGCGACCGTTATGTTCCCACTGCTGGCGGGTTATGCATACCACAAAAAAGCGTACGCCCAGCGTAAGGAAAACCGGTTCGCTGATTTTCTGCTTCAGCCGATCACAGCCGAAGAAAAAAACAAAGCGGGAATCATTCAATAAGGAGCACAGGCAATGCAGTTGACACGATCTTGTTTATCAGGCAGGAGAATACTTATAACAGGCGGGGCTGGGTTCCTCGGATACCATCTTGCGCAACGGCTTCCGCAATACGGACCGTCGTTTCTGGCGTTTAACGATATTGACGAATTCCCAAACAGCGAGTATCCAGACGGTTCGCTGACTGTCCTGACCGATGTCCGTGACGAGTCCGCCATGCAGAAACTCATCAAGGACAACAAGATCAACACCATTGTACATACTGCCGCGGCATTGCCGTTATGGAAAAAAGAAGAGATTTTTTCCACCAACGTCGACGGACTGCGCAATACGCTGTCCATCGCATTGAAAAATAACGTGGAAAAATTCGTGTTTATCAGCTCGACTGCCGTGTACGGCGTACCGGAAAAACACCCGATCGAGGAAACCGATGACCGTATCGGCGTGGGCAACTACGGCATATCTAAAATTATGGGCGAAGACGTCTGCAAGGAGTTTGTCGCAAAAGGATTGAACGTCACCATCATCAGGCCGAAAACATTTATCGGAACCGCTCGGCTGGGCGTGTTTCAGATATTATATGACTGGGTAGACTGTGGAAAACGCATCCCTATTATCGGCAAAGGGTTAAACAAGTACCAGCTATTGGAAGTATGCGATCTGGTTGACGCTATAACCCTGTCGATCATCGCGGAACCCAAACTGAGCACCGATGTATTCAACGTCGGCGCGAAACGGTTTGATCAGGTCAGAAAAGATGTCGGCGCGCTGTGCGATTTTGCTGGAACCGGAGCCCGCCCGATGCCGACCCCGGCAAAACTGGTGAAACCGGCGCTTGCCTTCTTTGAACTGATCGGCGTATCTCCTTTGTATAAATGGGTATACGGCACAGCGGACAAAGACTCGTTCGTCAGCACATCCAAAATCGAGGAACGGCTCGGCTGGAAACCCCAGTTTTCCAACGAAGACGCGCTTATCACATCGCATAAATGGTATCTTTCACATAAAGAAGAACTTATCAAAAAAGGCACGGGCGTTACGCACCGGGTCGGCTGGGATCAGGGTATATTAAAAGTGTTCAAAAAATGGTTATAACCACAGGATTGCCATCATGATACTTATTACCGGAGCCGCAGGTTTTATCGGGAGCGCGCTGGCGTGCGCTCTGAACCGCATCGACAACACAAACCTTATTCTGTGCGACGCGTTCGGCAACAAAGAAAAATGGAAAAACCTGCTCGGACTGCGGTTCGACCAGTTCGTCGACCGATCGGAACTGTTCAGTTTTCTGGAAGACAATCCCCTTGCGAGCGATATCGAGACAGTTATACATCTTGGCGCGTGCGCTGACACCACTGAACACAACGTTGATTTCCTGTACCAGAACAACATAAATTTTTCCGTAAAACTCTGCAAATGGGCTGTGTCTGAAGGGGTGCGGTTCCTGTACGCGTCATCAGCGGCGGTGTACGGGGACGGGAGCCTCGGGTTCTCCGATGACGACGAGCTGACTCCGCAACTCCGCCCGCTCAATGCCTACGGGTTCTCGAAATGGATGTTCGATATGTGGGTGCTGGAACACGGGCTGGCAGATAAAGTTGCGGGGATGCGGTTTTTCAATGTGTTCGGGCCCAACGAGTACCACAAAGACCGGATGGCGAGCGTCATTTTCAGGTCGTTCCCGCAGGCTCGTGATGAAGGCAAAATTATGCTGTTCGAGTCGCACAAAGACGGGTACGGGCACGGCGGGCAGGAACGGGATTTCATCTATATTGACGAAGTGATCGAGGCGGTACTGTTTCTGCTGAAAAAAAAGAAAGCGAACGGGATATTCAACATCGGCACAGGCAGGGCGCATACGTTTAACCAGCTTGCGGAAGGGGTGTTTGACGGGCTCGGCAAGAAGCGGAACATCCAGTATTTCCCGATGCCTGAAGATCTGCGCGGGCGGTATCAGTATCATACGCAGGCGGATATGAGTAAGCTTGAGTCGTTCGGCTTCGCCGGGTTTTCAGATAAGTTCAGTGAGTATGTGCAGAAGTATGTGCGGGAATACCTCTCTCCCGGTTACCTCTACTACCCTCAGGTTTAAAGGGGAATATTCGTTAAGGAATTGTTCCGTTTTACCTTTTTAGTGATACTTTTTAGTTCCTGAAAGGAGAACATATGGATACAAATTTCAAAAATTTCAGATTTTTTGTTCCTCCCCTTGTCGGACTGAGTTCCTTTATAATCTATTTAATTTTAGATCCACGATTTGATTTTTTTAAATTTTTCAATGATCTCGGAAACGAAATCACTGCTATTCTTGGCTCGATTATATTTATAATTTCATTGGGTTATATTATCGGTGGAATGACTATTTTTTTAGGACGTATCATGTTTCCTTATGTTGGGGGTCTTATTCTGTGTTGGGTTGGATGTCCTATTCTGTATTGGGTTGTACCTCGCATTCCTTTCTATATTGATTGTCTCCTTATTTTTTTTGGATATATTATACTTCTTCTTGTGTTTAATAAGACCATTCCGTCTTGGTGGTTTGAGACACCAATTACACGCAACGATTTTGATATTCTTGAGAAAGAAATAATAAAACCAGATACTCCTCCTCGAGAAAAAGAGTTTGTTGGTACTGAAATATTCATCCATGTAACATTGCCAAATTTTTCAAAAGAACTTTATGATTATATAATCCGAAGATGGCACGCATTTGTTATTTCCTTAAATTGTGTCACATCCATTATATTATTTGTTTTAGCGGCTGTTTCTTCTTCCACTTGGTTAAAGTGGATTCCATTCATTTTTGAAAAATATTGTATTCCAAATGTAGCGATAAGTATTGTGTATTTGCGTTGGTATTGCATAACTAATATTGTACTTGCTACGCTATTTCTCTGGAACGCTTGTCGATCACGAAAGGATGTAGAAAAAATAATCGGATTTACAATAACAAATAGAACTAGTATAAATTCCATGAAAAATATTTTTGAAAAATAGAGAAAAAAGTTAAGGAACCGGCGTTTTTTTCTCGCCTAGAGGATAGTACCTTTTATATCCCACGGACAAGGCATGCCTGCTCAAACTAATTCGATCAGAAAACACGGGTATCCATGGCTATTTCTCAATCACCCAAACAACACAAATTGGGAGAGATGGAAAGTCTATAAACTTCTCTTTCAAGCTGTCATCACGAGGAGCGTTAGCGACGTGGTGATCTCATCGTGTAACGCCATCCGGCGGAGGAGATTGCCACAGCCCCTGCGGGGCTTCGCAATGACATACATTTTTTTATCGAATGGGATAGTCACAGTATGTTCGGACAGCCCATTACGGCTTGTTATCCAACATAATAGGGGCATACAAAAGCGTATGTACCAAAAAATTCCGTCAATTCGACGCTGATGCGGATTCCATCTGGCTCCGATCGTTTTACGATCATGAGTTCGCAACGACGAATCATTACACGAAATACGCGAATACATCAGGTTAAATCCCCTGAAATGGGATCTGGACGAGCATAACCCGGCGGTATCTGCTCGACCGTGATTGACACACTGGACAGACGGGTGCCATGTCCGTACAATTAAATCATTAATACTGCGGGGCAACAACATACAGCTTTTGTGAATTGATATGGAACGATACAGGGCTGGCTGATCCAGCATCGCCGTCAACATGATACGGGACGGCAGAGTCCGTTTTGACCTCGATATTCGATCCGCTGAAATAAATGCGCCGCCTGTCCTTCATCTGCATGAAAAACGCCGCGCACCCTTTGATATACTGCGGAATAGTACTATGCGTAAAAATCGCTCCGTTCAACCGCCCATTGGTATACGAGGCGTCGTCAAACAATTTGAAACGCCCTGCGTAATAATTGCTTTTACCAATTATAAGATCGAATACCAGCCCGGAGTACACTTCATTGCCGTCACAAGTAACCGACGCCTCAAACGGCTTGAACGATTTCATCAGCCGCATCGACTGCCACGCGTACACCGTTTTGCCGAGCAGGAGTTTATGTTTCAGCTCAACATTTTTCACCACAGCGGCATCAAATCCGACTCCCGCCCCAAAAATAAACCGGGTATTGTTCGCTTTACTGACATCCAGCGTGCGGACGGACGAGTTATTTGCCAGAATTGAGCATGCATGCTCAATTCGTGAAGGAATTTTCAGGTCATACGCGATAACGTTTACCGACCCGACAGGGATAATGCCGAGCACCATGTTGCGCAGGTCAGCGCCGTTGACCACGTCGTTGATGGTGCCGTCGCCTCCCGCCACGACAACCAGCGGCTTGTCTTCTTTCGCAGTTACTTTCGCGGCTATGTCACGGGCGAATTCACGGCTGTTCGATACGATCAGTTCAACTTCAAAATGCGGTTTGAGCTGTTGAAGTACCGCTCTCAACGTGGATTTATATTTTCCCCTGCCGGAATGAGGATTGTATATCAGGTACGCTCTTTTTTTCATTTATTGAACAACCGCTTTCTTATTAAGCCGAAACTATTCTTCAGACGGTACATAAGCTGTTTCCACATGCGCCGGATATCCGGGTCGAATACAAACTGGTTCCCGCAATGCGGGCACCGAATCAGCAGTTTTCCTTTGTTTATGGGAAACCGCATTTTACGTGAACAAACAGGGCATTTTGATACAATTCTCATTCTATCTTACCAATTTTCAGTGGAGTTTAATGAATCGCTAACCGTATTGTCAAGCGGAATGCCTGTTACAATCTGTTAGTTTTTTGTGAGATTTTCTCTTTTTTGTTTGATTAATGCTGTCCGGCTCATATATTGTATCCATTATATATAGCATATCGGACACAAAAAATGGAGCGGAATGTCATGATAAAAGATACAGCGGCACGAAAAACCATCATTGATATCGGGTTAAGAATGTACACGCGCGGGTTTGTCGCGGCGACTGACGGGAACATCAGTGTGCGGCTCAATAAGAACTGTTTACTCACTACACCGAGCGGCATATCAAAAGGGACATTGCACGAGGATGACCTGATCGTTATGGATTTCAGCGGCAAAGTGATATCCGGGTACCGCAAACCGTCGTCCGAATACCGCCTGCACACGGCAATATATGAAGCCCGTCCTGACGTTAACGCGGTGATACACGCGCATCCTCCGCTCTGCACAGCGCTGACCGTAGCGGGCATATCGCTGGATCAGCCGATTCTGCCTGAAGTGGTGCTGACGCTCGGATCCATACCGACAGCGCCCTACGCTACGCCGACCACGGAAGAGGTTCCCGACTCCATAAAACAGCTTATACCGCACCATGACGCGATTCTTCTTGAACGGCACGGCACGGTTACTGTCGGCGAATGCTGTGAGTCGGCGTACAACAAACTGGAAAAACTGGAGCATACCGCTCAGGTCATGCTGTACTCGTTACAGCTTGGATCAGCCAAACCATTGTCATCAAAACAGATAAGCGAATTAATCAAGCTCAGGGATCTGTATGCGGGAAAATAAATTCGGTTGTTTCGTGAATAGCTGTATGGTATTATCATACAACGTTAATTAAGAGGGATACGCGTTGAAATGTTTTAATCATCATACTAATGACGCTGTCGGCATTTGTGTTATCTGCGGGCGCAGTCTGTGTTCCGACTGTGTAGCTGAGGTAAACCACTCGGTGGTGTGCAGGAATCGATGCGAGGAATGCAAACTTCAGATAGATCGGTCAAACCTGTCTAACCTTACGGTCATGAACAGGTTCGCATCCGTATACGGGATAACCGCGCTGATATATCTTCTGATCGGGATGGTACTGCTTATCGCGGGGTTTACGTTCAGGTCTATTATGGGGATATTCATTATTATTCCGCTGGGAATCATTTTTCTGATCAGCTCGATACTGCAGTATGCCGCCGCAAAAAAATTTGCCAATAACGGGTAACCGATGAAAACAACTCTTATCAAACTGAATAACTGGCAGGTAAAAAAACGGCAGGTAAAAGCCAAGCCGCACGAGATACTCGTGCTCTGCCCGCGATGCCTGCAAAACCATACGTGCGCTCAGGATCTTATAAGCGATGTCCATAACTGCAAACATTGCGGCAAATGCCAGGTAACCGAACTGGTCAAACTATGTGACGAGCTCGGAGTGAACCTCAAATTCGCTACCGGAGGCGGAATGGCAGTGAAACTGGTGAGGGATCCCGGCGTAAAAGCGGTTGTCGCTATCGCCTGCGAAAAAGAACTCTTTATGGGCCTGCTGACAACTATACCAAAGCCGGTTCTTGCTGTAAAAAATTTATTGCCGCACGGCCCGTGCGTGAATACGGGAGTATCTATTCAGAATGTCAGGGAAGCGCTCCTTGAACTCATTGAATAGCAACCCTCGGTTCTGCGCCTACACTATCCTGAACGAATTCGCCGACGATTCGATTGTCACCGACGGGCTGGGCGATACATTATCAGGATACGCTCTTTCTGATGACGATAAACGCCTCGCCTATGAGCTGGTATCCGGGGTAATACGCCACCGCGACACACTGGATACCCTGATTACATGGTATTCCACCAGCAAAGCCAAAATGTCCAAACAGGTCAGAAACTTAGCCCGTATCGGCATTTATCAGATAAAATTCTGCGACCGGATTCCGGATTTCGCTTCCGTGAACGAAACGGTCAACCTTGCCAACCAATGCGGGCAAAAGAAAAGCTCAGGCTTCATTAACGCCCTCCTGCGCTCTATAATACGAAGCCCGGAAATAGAAAGCCAGCACAAACGAGGACTGTCGGTTGTCGGGCATATGGCATATAAACATTCACATCCCGAATGGCTTATAAAACGGTGGCTGAACCAGTTCGATAAAGAACGGCTAAAAAAAATCTGTGTTTTCAATAACATAAAGGCGCCGCTGGTTATACGCATCAACCCGCTCAAAACCAGCCTGAAACAGCAACAGGCACTGCTGTCTGATGCGGGCATATCCTGCGAGCCGTCGCCCATACACCCGCAATGCCTGCGGGTATACCATGCAGGGAACATAACTCTCTTGCCCGGCTACAACGAAGGCTTCTTTTTTGTTCAGGACGATACGCCGGCGACGTTAATAGACCTGATGCCGGTAACCGCGGATTCACGTATACTGGATATGTGCGCCGCGCCCGGCGGAAAAACCTGCGCAACCGCCTTAAAACTGCCGGGCACGAATATTATCGCCATAGACAAAACATCCGATAAAATCGCGCTTATCCAGTCATCAGCACGCAGGCTAGGCATCGACACCATTTCCGCTTTCGCGGCTGACGCCGCCAGCCCGGAATCGCTGAACACCGTGCTCGGCAACAGCACGTTTAACCGGATCATAGTTGACGCGCCCTGTTCGAATACCGGTGTGCTTCGTAAACGCCCCGAAGCCCGGTGGCGCTTGAAACCGGACGATTTCAAACGCCTGACCAAACTTCAGATGCGAATACTGGAAACCGTGTCACCCTACCTCACCAGAGGCGGGCTCCTGCTGTATATGACCTGCAGTATTGACGCGGCGGAAAACAACCAACTGGTACAAAAATTCACCGCAGGACATCCTGACTACGGCGTTGTGGTTGAGCATCTTCATGTACCATCCTCCCCGGCTTCCGGCGACGGCGGATACGCCGCGCTGATTACCAGAATAGACTGACAGGCGCATCATTCACAACGCCATCAGCCTTGAAAACCAGACGGTTGAGCGTATCTTCAATACTCCTTCATATGAAAGAATATATTTGGTTCTTGATTTATGTTGCCGTGAAACGCTATAATGCACCGACAATTTACTGGAATGGATATGAGATGACCACAATTCTTTTAATTAACCCTCCGCGGATCCGTCCGGACATGGCGGTACTGCGGGATGAAATATGCTTTCAGGACGTTCGGTATATCCCGTTTCCGCTACGGATTGCCCAGCTGGCGGCAGTCCTGCGCCAGCGGTTTCCGAACGCGGATATATCTCTGCTTGATGCTAATGCCCTCAACCTGAACTATAATATGCTGGAAGATTCAATACCTGAAGCGGATGTGGTTATTTTCCAGTCTGCGGCAGGTATTATCAAAGAAGACTGCACTGTGGCGTCGATCGTGAAAAAGATCAATCCGGCGACAAAAACGGTGCTCATAGAAACAGTAATATCACCGATTTTCGCCGAACGGTTCCTCGCGGATTTTCCCGCTGTGGACATAGTGGTTCAGGGACAGCCTGAAGTAGTGGTGCCCAACATTATTGAAAACCTCTCAGACCTGAGTAAAGCCAAAGGGATAACATACCGCACAAAAACAGGATGCGCACATACCGGAACAGCGCCCTTTATTCAGGATATGGATGCCTTGCCCTTCATGGCGTACGATATGCTCCCTATGGAAAAGTATTCCATCGGAGTACTCGATACCCCTATGCATGAGAAAATCATACCGGGAATACGGATGCGCACTACCCGCGACTGCCCGTACGGCTGTCCGTTCTGCATCATCGGCTCTCACCCGCACCGCGGGTATGACCGGAAATGGAAAGCCATGTCGCCAAAACGGGTTGTGGACGAAATCGAATTCGCTATCAGGGAATGGGGCATCTGGGGATTCTTCTTCTGGGACGAAACATACACGTACGATATGGACAGGGCACGAGCGATATCTGAAGAAATAATTAAACGCCGCCTCCGCCTTGAATGGCGATGCCTGACTCGCCTTGACAAAGTCGATAAAAGCCTGCTGGAACTCATGTCCCGTTCAGGATGCCGCCAAATCGAATACGGACTGGAAAGCGGCGACCCTGAACATCGTAAACAACTGCATAAAAATTTTCCCGACTCTGTGGCTATTGACGCCGTTTGTCAGACTCGCAAAGCCGGTATAAAAGTCAACGTGGATATGATAATCGGCATGCCGTGGGAAAACAGGCATTCTCTCCGTAAAACACTGGAACTGGCAAAAAAACTGAACGCCGACAATATTCACCTGACTATGGCGTTCCCCTACCCTGCGACAAAATTTTTCGAACTAGTAAAAGAGGAAAACCTGCTTGAAATTGACGATATCTACGACCTGATGATCAAACAGCGAGTCCGTATAGGAGCGAAAGCGTTTGTGCGAACCCGCCACCTGAGCTCAAAGGAACTTGAGGAAGGATGGAAACGGGTACGGTCAGGCATCAACAAATATTACATGATACGTAAACTGGTGTGCGAACCCGCTTCGTTTTTTCCCCTCTTCTCATCGTGCAGAAACCCCGGCGAAGTTTTTCATGTTCTCGGTAACGGGGCTCGGCGGGTCGCCAGAACACTTTTTCCGGGCGAATAATGACAAAACCTGCTGTGCTTCACGTTTGCAATTCCCGCGTTTTCGGCGGTGGCGAAGAACATGTTCGCACCATCCTGAAATACCTGAAAAAAATTGATATGCCCGTTGAAGCGGCTGTACCGCAGGATTCACCGTTGTTCCATATCCTTGAGCGCGAAGGAATTGTTGTTCACCACCTGCATATCAGGCATAAACGTGACTTTTCCGCATTGAAACGGTTGTGCGCCATTGTCCGTGAGCGGAACATCGCTCTGATTCACACCCATAACCGGCAGGAAGACCTGATCGGTGCTCTGGCGTCAGTTATAACGCGCACCCCCGCAGTCACTACAATACACGACAGGATTAACATGGACCAGCACGGACAGAAAGTCAGGTCACTGGGTTCTGCAGTCTACCATTTTATACTTCGCCGTTTCTTTAAAAAACTTATATGCGTCTCGCACGCAACCTACGACGATATTATTCAGTACGCCCGTGTCAACCCGCAGAAATGCGTGCACATTATTAACGGGCTCGACCTTGACCGCATACAATCCAATGCGCCTGCGAAGGAAATCAGAGAACGGCTGGGCATTGGCAAATCCACTGCGGTCATCGGTTTTGTCGCGCGAATACGAGGAAGCTCCTTCGGCAAAAAAGGCATCATGCATCTGCTTGAAGCAATGCCCCGCATCATCGAATCACGAGACGTGCTGTTAATTACAGCCGGAGAAGATGCCGAAGCGACGGAAATCCTGAAAAAAAAATGTGCTGAGCTAGGTATTCTCAACCATGTAAAGTTCACCGGATACCGCAAAGATATTATCGACATTATGCATATATTTGATATACTTGTTTGTCCGTCTCTCTTTGAGGGACTGCCGAGAGTTATTCTTGAAACCATGGCTATGGGCATACCCGTAGTCGGTTCCAATGTCGACGGTATCCCTGAAGTGATACAGGACGGCGTGTCAGGGTATCTGGTGACACCCAGGTCATCCGAGGAACTCGCGTTGCGCATAAGCGAGCTCCTGCTTGATGACTCAAAACGTAAACAATTCGGTTGCAAAGCACAACAAACCATCAACAGTGTATACAGGGCTGAATTGTCCGCAGAAAAAACCGCAGAAATTTATAAACATATATGTAACAGCTTATGAAATCACGCTCGCTTTCTGTTTGTATTGTGACACGGATAACCTCTGACCACAGTTTCGGAGGCATGCAGTATTATATCGACCGGCTTGCCAGCGGGTTGTCCGACAGGGGCAATAAAGTGTATATCATAACCACGGCGCTACCAAATCAGCCGCGCCAGACAACCACCTATAAAAAACGAGGGAACATCACCACCTGTTTTCTGGGTGGAACAAGGCCGGGCAGTTACCGCAACGGATTCTTCAGGAAAGCGTACAATCAGTTTTGCGCAGTGAATCAAAACAAAAATTTCGATATTGTGCATAGCCAGAGCGCGGCAGGATACGGGTTCAGGGGAAAAATATCTATCCCATTTATAACAACTCTGTTCGGTGTAAGTTACAGTGAAACACCGTACCAGCGGCTTATTTTCCCGAAACTGAAGGTGTCACAGAAATTGTACCATCTGGCAAAACTGCCAAAAATAGCCGTTTCCATGAGATTTATGCATAACACGGCAAAAACGTCCGACGCCACTATCGTTATCAGCGACTATTCAGCCAACGAGCTCAAGCGGTTTAATCCGGGTTTACCGCACGGACAGGTCACACGGATTTACTGCGGGGTGACTATACCACCCGCTTCAGACATACCCAAGTCCAAACTGAAAAAAAAGCTGGGCATAAACAATACGCTGGTTCTCTCTTCAGGCAGAGTTGAAGTGCAGAAAGGCGTGCATATACTGATCGAGGCATGGTCAAAAATGAATTGCGACAACGCGACCCTCGCTGTGGCTGGTGACGGGTCATACCTGCCTGTGCTGAAAAAGATGGCGGAAGATCGGGGCATACGGAACGTAGTGTTTCTTGGAAGCCTTCCTTACGATCAGTTTACCAGGTATTTCGCGGCGGCTGACCTGTTTGTCTATCCTGAACTAACTCATCCGGCGTTCGGGCTTGTCGCGGCAGAAGCCATGTCATACGGAACT
Source organism: Candidatus Auribacter fodinae (assembly GCA_003599815.1). Taxonomy (GTDB): domain Bacteria; phylum Auribacterota; class Auribacteria; order Auribacterales; family Auribacteraceae; genus Auribacter; species Auribacter fodinae. Next base: position 18,804 of record QZJZ01000071.1, on the reverse strand, counting down.
CCGGTGATCGGGTCGCGGCACGGGGCAATCCCTGAAGTGATAGGCGACGCAGGTTTGCTTTTCAATCCCGGCGATTCCGACGACCTGAAAGATCAGCTTGAATATATGTTGTCAGATACTGAAACACTGGATTATTTAAGTAAAAAGAGCGGAGAACGGGTGAGCGCTTTTTTTTCGTCCGACGAAATGGTCAGACAAACACTCGAACTGTACTGGAAACATATTAAACGCAAACGGCGGCACGCATGAGAATCGTCTACATCGGCGGTGAGCCCGTTCCGGGCAACACCGGCGGGTCAACTCACTTTATGGAAGTAGCGGCAGGGCTTGCTCAACTGGGGCACGAGATACTCGCGGTCTGCCCCCGCGACCACGGACAACAGGCGTCCGATGTCATCAACGGAGTGCGCATCATCCGTGTTCCGATGAAAATGAGGAAATACACCATACCCCTTGCCGCGTTACTGAAACTTTTTGCCATCCTTCGTTTCAAACCGGATATACTGATGGAACGGTTTGTCACCTTCGGTGGTACGCTGGCGCTTATAGCGCGTATAACAAGGACACCGCTGGTATTGGAAATAAACAGCCCGCATACTGACGAACTCCTGTACCGGTTCAAGGTGAAAAACAGGATATTACGCTGGCTTCTCCTGAAATGGCGCGATTTCCAGATGCGAAGCGCAACGAGAATTATCGCTACCCTGTCATCTGTCGTGCCTCCTTTTGTGAAAGAGCGGGTCATGCTGGTAGACTGGGCGGCGAACTGCGACCTCTTTGATAATGAGAATATTCCTGATACGGACAAAAAAGCGTTGCGAAAAAAATTAGGGATTCGTCCTGATCAGCCCGTCGTTATTTTTCTTGGTACGTTCAGGGCGTGGCACGGTGTGCATCACCTGCCTGTCATAGCCGCTGAAGTGCTGAAGAAAATTCCAGACGCCTGTTTCGTGACCATCGGAGCGGGAAACGAACGAGCCGCAGTAGAACTGGCCGTAAAAGACGCCGGGCTTACCGGCTCATTCATATTCACGGGATCATTGCCATATACTACTGTGCCCCTCTACCTTTCAATCGGCGATGTGGGTATAGCCCCGTACGACCGAAGCGCATATCCGCCTCTGATCGAATTCGGGTTTTACTGGTCGCCGCTGAAAATATTTGAATACATGGCGTGCGGGCTTCCTGTGGTGACGATTGATGTGGAGCCGCTCAACAGGCTGGTCAAAGACGGCGAACGGGGTTTTGTCGTCCCTGAAGGAAATTGGTCGATTTTTTCACAGAAAATTGTACAATTATTGAATGACCGCGCCGCATCCGCAAAAATGGGGCGGGACGCACGGTCATACACACAGTCCAACTATAGCTGGCAGTACCATGTCGCTCAACTGAACGAGATGTTACTGTCTTTGAATACAGGAACCTGATATGCCCAAACATATTATAATAGACGCGCGCGTGTGCGACGGACGTGTACACGGTATTTCGCGTGTCAGTGAACAGCTATTAAAACACCTGCTGGCGCTTGATGACGATCATCGCTATACCATCCTGTGCGCCAACGACTATTGCGATGCCATACTGCCGGTAAAATCCAATGTCTCCCTGTATATGACAGACGCGAAACTCTATTCCCTGCGCGAACAGATTGACCTGCCCCGTGTACTTAATACGCTGAAACCGGACCTGTTTTACAGCCCGACATTCACCGCGCCGTATTTCGCGCCGTGCCCTGTCCTTGTCCATATACATGATCTTATACCAATGATATTCCCTGCGTTTTTCCCATTCAAATACAAACCGTATTACCGTTTTATAGTAAAGCCCCTCGCGCGCAAAGCTGACAGGATAATCACCTGCTCGGAAAACTCGCGAGCTGACATCGCCCGTTTATGCCGGGTTGACGCCGGTAAAATCAGTGTGGTGTATAACGCGGGTTTCACTCCTGATGAACAAAAAAGGCAGTGTTCCGTAGAAGGGCTCCGCCCCGGTTATGTGCTGTTTGTGGGAAACGAAATGCCGCACAAAAATTTTATCAATGCAGTCCATGCTTACGCAAAAGCGCGGTTCCGCATAACGGGCAGGTTTATCCAGATGGCGGCGGTCGGCATATCCAAAGACTTTTATAAACAGTCTGAAGTGAAGTCCATACCTGACATCTACTGTATGAAATACGTACCGCCCGGCGAGCTGTTGTCGCTGTACGAGAACGCCTCGGCGCTCTTCTTTCCATCGCTGTACGAAGGGTTCGGCATACCGCCGGTCGAGGCGATGATGCACGGCGTGCCGGTAGTCAGTTCGAACTGTTCATCCATACCCGAAGTGCTCGGCGACGCCTACACCGCGGTTGATCCCAACGATGTTGACAGCATGGCGGACGGGCTGTACAACACCATTGAAAACAACGAACTGCGCAAACGCTTAGAAAAAAAAGGATTTGAACAGGTGAAGAAATATTCGTGGCCAAAATCCGCAGAAAAACTGCTCACCATATTCAGGGAGATGCTGTCATGAAAAAAGTTGCGTTGATTCACGACTGGTTAACCGGTATGCGGGGCGGCGAAAAATGCCTTGAACTGCTGTGCGGGATATTCCCGCAGGCGGAAATATTCACGCTTCTGCACCTGCCGGGTAAAGTGTCGCCTGAAATAGAAGCGCATAAGATTCACACGTCGTATATACAAAAACTGCCGGGAGTTGCGCGCAAGTACCGGTACTACCTGCCGCTTTTTCCAGCGGCGATAGAGAATTTCGACCTAAGCGATTTTGATTTGGTGGTCAGTAGCAGTCATTGCGTGGCTAAAGGCGTACTGCCCGGAGTCCACGCGCGCCATATCTGTTACTGCTACACTCCGATGCGCTATGCATGGGATATGCGCCACGAGTATTTTCCGCTCAAGACAATGCCCTTTTTTAAAAAAATCACTATCCCGCTCATGCTCAGCAAACTGCGCACATGGGACATATCCGCCAATTCCCGTGTGGACGAGTTTATCGCCATATCCGAGCATGTGGCAAAACGGATCAAACGGAATTACGGCAGGGACGCTTCTGTAATATATCCGCCTGTGGACAGCTCATTCTATACGCTCAGCGAACAGCAGGAAGATTTTTATCTGATGGTATCAGCGCTTGCCCCGTACAAAAAAGTTGATCTCGCCATTGAAGCGTTCAACAAGCTCGGGTTCCCGCTTCATATCATCGGGTCGGGGCAGGACGAAAAACGACTGCGCAAAATGGCAGGCGATTCAATCGTGTTCCATGGCTGGTTACCGGATGAGCAGGTGCTCCAGTATTACCAGCGGTGCCGGGCTTTTATTTTTCCGGGCGAAGAGGATTTCGGCATCACTCCGCTTGAAGCGATGTGCTGCGGCAAACCGGTTGTCGCTTATAAGAAAGGGGGCGCTACTGAGACGGTTATCGGCTATCGTCCCGGAGCGCAGGAATTTACAGGCGTATTTTTTGAGGAGCAAACCGTAGACGCCTTATGCCAGGCAGTGCTCTACGCTCGCAAACTCGATTTCTCGCACGTCAAAATCCGTGAACACGCGGTTAAGTTTGACAATACCCAGTTCGTCCACGCCTTTAAGGACCGATTCAAAGCGTACCTCACATAACTACCTTACCGGAAACAGCGTCAAAACCTGCTTCATATAACGTAAGGTTATTGATATATGCAGGAGTAACGGCTATATTGTTTTGCCTGCACGTTTCAACAAGCTCGGTTATCCATTGCCGTACAACCTGAGAAGGCGGAATTCTTCCTCTGATACCGTTTTCCCTGAATATCGGCGATGCCTCGAGCTCAATATACGGGTTTGCCTGTGCCAGTTTGGGAATAATCAACGCGTTATCTTGAAAAAAACGGATCGTTGTCCTGAAATCGTCTTCCTGTTCCCCGGGAAAACCGAGTATCATGCTCACTTCAAAATGCAGTCCTGCGTTATACGCATACTGAAAAAAACGGGTTGCGTCTTCTGTGGTAAACCCTTTGCGCATGAGCTTTAATATCCTGTTCGAACCGCTTTCCAGCCCTATAAACATGTTGTAACATCCCGCCTGTTTCATTTTTACAAAAAGACGGGAAGGCATGTCACGGCGAATCAGCACCTGTCCTTCCCACTTGATCGGCAAAGCGGATTGGACCATCCGGTCAAGAAACTCCTCGAAAATCTGTAAGTCACCATTTATCAGCGAATCATAAAACACGAAATGCGAGATGCCGTCGTGGAAATAAAAGTGTTGGAGTTCATCGACCACTGTACGCGGATTCTTCATACGAAACGAATCTGTCAATGTATGTTCCGCGCAAAACGCGCACCTTCGTATACACCCTCTCGACATCCACACCGGCAGTGCACTGCTGTACCGGTAAGGATACGATTTCAATCCTGAAAAATCCGGCGCCGGCAATGTTCGGATTTCAGGCGGATCAGAAACGCAAATTTTATTTACCGCATCTGCTCCATTAGTTAAATAATTTAACAATGCTTTTTCGCCTTCGCCAACGATAATCAGGTCGGCAAACGAAAAAATATTGGTGATATCTTTGTTCGCGCGATACCGCAATGTTACTTCAGGGCCGCCGGCAACGATCCGTTTTTCCGGTGCACGAAGTTTAACAGCCTGCGCCAGAGACACCGAAAAATGCAGGGAACTATGCCAGACAGAAAATCCTATCACCTGAGCAGGATGTCCGGCTATTTCTTCAATCAGCGACTCGGTTTTCTGTGGGTGATGACGATTCAAAAAATCCCATAACGCCCGTGAAAATGCCGGATAGACAGGCAGTTCCCACAATTGCTTGATAGAATCGTCAACAACCTGATAAAGCCGCTGGTTGACATCCATCACGGACACGTCAATCCCGTTTGCGCGCAGGTACCCGTATAATGCCGCCATCCCAAGCGGCGGAAGCCTCGGCCAGATACGCGGCGACTGCACCAGCAGGATACTGTTTTTACTCTCATTCATCGACATGGCATTATCTTTACGAATACACCTTTTATTTCGCACGTCTTAACAAGAAATGCATTGGTTTCAGAAATTAAAAGTGGTACTTTATAAATTTGGTATCATAATTGCAATTTTGTTCAATTTGAAGAAAGGGACATTCATGAATATTATATACCGAACCTGCCTGATATTCGTGATAGTTTCTCTGTTTGCCGTGCCCGGCCTCGCGCAATCATCCGCATCCCGCATGGATCCGGTACTCAATATATATACCGACCTGATGAACAACCGCTACGGGATACTCCACGTTGCCGGTTATGGCAACGCAACTGGGAACAGGCGGTTTTCAAGGTCTCAGGCATGGCTGATGGCAAAACGGGCGGCGCGGGTTGACGCCTACCGTCAACTGGTAACGCAACTGCCCGCATCGCAAAACAGTATACAGGATGGAGAATATGCCGTACATGGATTTCTCAGCGGCGCGGCGGTGTACGATGAATATACATCAGAAACGGAAAAGTCAGCATTTGTGGAAATGGTGCTCTTTTTTAATGTGACAGACCGTATTTACGACCATTTTATCAAGAACGGCGTACGGATTCAGGAAATCTCCGCCGAGGAATACGAACGGATTCAGAATAATGTTGATTTTGTTTCTTATAAAGAATGGCACTCATGGAATAAATAAGCAAGGAGAATTAATGTATGAGAATATCTGAAATTCTTACTGTAATCAGCGTCATCGGCATACTTTCGGGAACAATGACGCCCCGGCTCTCAGCGGAAACACACGCTCAGCGGATACTCAAAGTCAAAAGGGCGGCTCAGGTGGACGCCTACCGTCAGCTTAGCGAGATGATCAAAGGCCTGCAGATCAACGCCAACACCTATGTGCGCGACTTTGTGTCAGAAAACGATCAGATCAGCACGCATTTCGACGATTTCATTCAGGGAGCCAAAGTGCTCGGCGAACCACGGTTTACCACAGAAACGGACGGATCTATCACCGCTGAAGTGGATGTGCAGGTTACACTCGCTCAGGTAATGGAAGCGATTTCACGTATCAGCTATTACCGCGGGCCCGACCAGCCGCCGCTTGAAACAAACTCAATGAAAGAATATGTCGTGAAAAAAGAGTTTATCGCTACGGGTACTGCTAACACCGGCGCGCCTCAGGCATCCTCGGACAACGGTTCGGGAACATATGGTTCTTACAAGGATTCAGATTTCGCGAACATGCCCGGCTGGGATAATGTTACCGCACAAGGGCGGCTCAAAGCGGAACGCGCCGCCCTGACCGACGCGCGGCGTAACCTTGCAGAACGGGTTGAAGGGCTTCAGATCACCGGCGATACCTATGTACGTGACTTCATCACTGAAAGCGATACTGTCAGAACCAACCTTGACACGTTTATCAAAGGGATCAAGCAGATCAGCCCGTACAGGTACCACCCTGAAGGCATTGTTGAAGTGGATGTGCAGGTTACCATTCAGGATGTGGTCAAGGAACTGACCACCATGCAGCAGCATCTCGTTCAAAAAGAGCATTTCTTTAAACGTGACATTTTCCGTACCGTGGATTTTGAAAAAACCATTGATGTAAAAGAAAAAAAACGGATTCAGGCGACCGGGACGGGAACAGTAGCCGAATCCGATTTCTTCACACCTCCTGTTCAGGCTCAGCCTGTTGCCCCGGCTCCGGCGAGCAATGTCCCTGACTGGGCGAGACAGACCATCATCGCAACCGGCGTGGGTGTGCCGTACCGCGGCGAACAAGGCCCCGCCGCGCGCGTCAACGCGGAACGAGCCGCTGAAATCGACGCGCGCAGGAATCTGGTGGAACAGATATACGGAATCAACATCGATTCACAAACAACTATCCGCGATTATGTCACTCAGGACGACCGGGTCAGCACGGAAGTAACCGCATTTCTCTCCGGCGCGCGAAGAATCGGCGAGCCGGTTTACAATGAGGACGGCAGTGTAGAAGTGACCGTTGAGGTTGACCTTGAAGAATTATGGTATCTCATCGGGCAGGAACGCAGATAAAATAAGTATGAAATTTATTCTTTTATTATTGCACGAATAATTTTATTATATGAATCATGTTCGATGTGTAACAAATATAACTTTTTCACTGAAACAAGGAGCCGTGTATGAAACTGTTTCGAACGCTGATTCTTCTGTGTGCACTTGGACTTGCGGTAATGTATGTTGCCGGTTGTACGTACAATGAACATTATTACCCCGGCAGTATGGAAGAGTTCAGGACTCAGGAACGGTATTAATCTATTGAATGTAGCGGTACCGAAATAAACTACCAAGGAGAAAAAACAATGGCATCGCGTACTCTGCTGTTGGTGATCGCGCTCAGCGCGTTACTGGCGACAACAATCATCGGCTGTACATATAACGAATATTATCATGTTCCTCCTCCCGCTGTCGGCGCAAGCGGACAATGAACTTTTGAAACATTTACCAGTCTTTAAAAAAAGAGGGTATATTATGAACACAAACCGTCTGTTACTGGTTGTATGCTGTATGGGTGTATGTATCGTTGCTCTTATGGGTTGTACATACGAAAAACACTATTACGGAAAAGAAGAAGCGGCGAGCGAAGGCGTTGTTGTCCGCGAACATTATGTTGTTGAATAACCGCCGGAAAGACGCGGTCTAAATAGTATATTTGGAGGATTATACCATGCGGGCATTCTGTGTACTGATAATTCTGGCGGCGTTAGGAACCTTCGTTTCCGGATGCTCCTACAATACCTATTATCACGAAGACGGATCAACCGGATTACCGCCGGGAACATACAAAGTCGAAAAAAACGTTCCTATACGTACAGAACAAAGAATTGAGAGAAACTATGTCGTTGAATAAACTGAAATTGCTGTTTGCATGCGTATGCCTGATTGCCATCCCGTTGTGCATGCCTAATCCCCTCCTTGCGCAGGATATACCCGCGAAAGAGATAGAGGCGGAAGGCATTGCCGCGGTTGTCGGCGAAGGGCAGGAAGCGTTGCTCCGTGCCCGCGACGAAGCGACAAAACGCGCGTTGCGGCGGGCTGTTGAACAAGGTGTGGGGAGCCTCGTTGACTCGGAATCCATGACACAAAACTTTCAGCTCCTCAACGACGAAGTGTATACTCAGGTAAAAGGATACGTAACAGACTACTCCGTTATCTCCGACAACAACGGAGACGGGCAGATTTATCGTATCGGAGTGCGTGCCGCTGTCGCTCTCGCGCCTCTGGAAAAAGACTTAAAAGCCCTCAATATCATCAAAAACGAAAAAGGTAATCCCCGCGTTATCATCATCTTCAGGGAAATGGTCGACCAGACCGATCCGGTCTGGGGCGGACAAGTTCAGGGCGGTGTCGCCCAATCGTCGCTGGAACAGAAACTGCTCTCCAAAGGTTTCCCGATGATCGACAAAGGACAGCTCGAAATGATAAAACAACGTGACGCGGCACTCAATTACGCTGATCCCGATAAAGCCGCGGCTCTGGGCAGGCAGTTTGGCGCTGAAGTGGTTATCATCGGCGAGGCGTCCGCAGACCTTGTCGATTCCGCAATGCCCTACGGCACGCCGGTCTTCTATTATCAGGCTCAGATCAACGCTCGCGCTGTTAATACTGATACAGGGCAGGTTATCGCCACTGCCAACGCTCAAAGCGACTGGCGCAAACCCGGCGAAGGACAGGGTTCAGGCAAAATGGAAGCCGCACGGCAGGCGCTGGGCGCGGCAGGTGTGCAACTCGCCGAAACACTTGTGCCCCGCATACTTGACCAGTGGCGCAGTGACGTTTATAATACAGCTCCCATACAACTGGTCATATCCAATGTAAACGGCGCGCGGCGCCGCCTGTTTAAAAACGAGCTGAAACAGATACGCGGTGTCGCGTCGATAAACGAACGCAGTTTTCAGGATGAAATTATGCTGATTGACCTTGACGTCGAAGGATCTGTACATAAAACATTTGACGAACGGCTGGAAGAATTCACTACTGTTGGCGTGGAACTCACCGCCAAAACGCCGAACCGTCTTGAAATACGGTTATTTGATATTGAATAGATATACACACGGAAGGAGATGTTTAAAATGAAGTTTGGAAAACGATTGATGTGTCTCGCGCTCGGCGCCGTTCTGGTTGCCGCAGTTCATCCCGCTTACGCCGCAACGGCTTTGAAAAAATTAGTCGCTGTCGAGAGTTTTGAAAATAAAGCCGGAGCCGCCAGCTCATGGGAAATCGGTGACGGTATGGCTGATATGCTGACCGACGCGCTGATCCAATCCGGCAACTTTATCGTGCTGGAACGGCAGGCTCTGGAATCCGTCCTGCAGGAACAGGATTTCGCCGCGAGCGGCAGGACTACCACAGCAGGAGCAACCGCAAGTATCGGAAAAATGCCTCCCGCTCAAATACTTATCCGCGGAGCAATCACTGAATTCGACGAAAGCAAAAAAGGCGGCGGACAAGGGATGAACATCAGAGGATTCAACGTAAACATGAACCGCGAAACCGCCCATGTAGCGGTTATTATCCGCCTGATCGACACATCAACCGGAGAAGTGCTTGATTCTCAACGCGTTGAAGGTAACGCCGAAGCAGGCGGGCTCGGATTTGATTTTTCCGGCAGTGGATTCGGGTTCGGACAGGAAGGTTTCTCCAAAACTCCGCTCGGCAAAGCGACACAAATCGCCATTGATAACGCTGTTGATTATGTCACTCAGAAAATGAGAGCCATTCCGTGGGAAGGAAAAGTCGTTACTGTTCAAGGTGATACGATTATCATTAACAGCGGAACCAACACCGGAATTCAGGTCGGCGACCAGTTTACCGTATTCCACAAAGGCGAGGATTTCATTGATCCTGATACAGGTATGCTCCTCGGTTCAGACACATCGCAAATCGGTGTGATTGAAGTAGTCAACGTTCAGGAAAAATTCTCGAAAGCCGTGGCTGTGTCCGGGTCAGGTTTTCAGGCTAAAGATATCGTAAGGGGACAATAAAGGAGATGCCTTACATGGTTATTCGCATACTTGCAGTGCTTGTTCTTACAGGATTCTTAACAGTACTTGCCGGATGCGCCGCTGACCCGCATCAGGCCGCACACAATTTGGGACAGCCTATCGGCGGCGCGCTGGGTGTGGTTCAGTCCGTGCCGGAAGGAGCCGCTGAAGGCTATGCCGGAGGCACGCCCGAACGGAACCCGTACGGACGATAAAATCAAATGAACCCCATAGTTTCCGTGGCGCTCCCTGTGTATAACGGGGAGCGCTTTCTTTTTGAGGCGGTTTCCTCTGTTTTCGCTCAATCTTTGTCCGATTTCGAACTGATCATTGTTGATGACGGATCGACCGACCGTACACCTGCCATAGTCAGCCGGTTCGCCCAGTCCGATGCCAGAGTACGGGTTATCCGCAATGATACGAATAAAGGCATTATACCGTCGCTCAACAGCGGTATTGAAACCGCCCGTGCCCCGTTTATCGCCAGGATGGACGCTGACGACCGTATGCACCCTGAGCGGCTCGCTGAACAAGTTGCCTTTCTGGAAAAAAATACGGATATTGACGTGGTGAGCTGTCTTGTAGAAAAATTCTCGGAAACCGGCATACGCGAAGGCTACTCCGCATACATGCAGTGGCTGAACAGCCTGTGCACGCATGAGGACATGCGGCGCGAGATGTTTGTAGAGTCGCCTATCGCCCACCCGTCTGTAATGACACGCACAGATACAATCCGTTGTGCCGGAGGGTATCAGGATCACGGTTGGCCTGAGGATTACGACCTATGGCTCCGGCTGTTGCGGTCTGGCGTTCGGTTCGGCAAAGTGCGGAAAGTGCTCCATTACTGGCGCGACAGGCAGGATCGGTTATCAAGAGTAGACGACCGGTACTCGCTGATCAATTTTCACCGGTGCAAAGCGCATTACCTTGCCGGGCTTATCAAGAAAAATTCAGGGAAAGTTGTGATATGGGGCGCAAAACGGAAATCGAGGCAGTTTTCATCTTTACTTAAACCGTACGGTATTGAGTTCGCCGCGTATGTTGATGTAGACCGCAAGATCATCGGCACACACCGCGACGGCATTCCGGTGATTGCTCCTGAAGGGTTACGGGATTATTCGGGGTATCCGGTGATATGTTATGTGTCTGCGGATGGGGCGCGCCGGAAAATACGGGATTTTCTGGTTCAGGCGGGGTACACGGAAAGCGTTGATTTCTTCATGCTGACGTGATATATCGTACGTAGAACCGATTTATCTTGCGGAACTGTGCCGTTTTTGGTAAAAAGAGCAATATTTATCAACTGAATGCGCCCGTAGCTCAGTAGGATAGAGCACCGGATTCCTAATCCGGGTGTCGTGGGTTCGACTCCCGCCGGGCGTATTTTTATTTAAGTTCCACTCAATTTCAACTTTCAAAAATTATTTTTATTGGAAATACCTCAGTACATCCCTTTTTTACAAAAAAATAATTTACATATTTTTTTACCGACCAGTTGAAAAGAACGCTTAACCATGCGATAATGTAATATACCAACATTTTTCCAAACCAAATACTTATAAAGGGACTATCAATGAAACTCAAGGCGATTTTTATCACCGTGGTAATGGCTGTATGCATGTTTTCAGCGCTAACTCTCAACGCCGCGACTATCACACTGGGCAATGCTGACAGGTATGTGCACTCAATAGAGCAAAATGGAACAAATTATCCCAGCCTGAAAATATCCAGCTACTATTCTTATGTTGGAGCCATAACCCGTGCCTTTGCGGAATACAGCCTGCAGTCACTATATAGTCAGGGAATCACCGCAAACTCTATTGAGAGCGCCACTTTTGTTCTCGGCGACATTATGGGAGACCAGGGCTCAGCGAGTTACAACTTTTACGCCATGAATGATAACGAAGACGGCACGTACCTTTCCGGTGAATTCGATGCCTCCGTGTCTTCGATTACAGAAAACAACCCTTACGGCACCAGCGTTCAGGATGTTACCGCGTACCTGAAAGCCGATTTAACAGCAATGAAATCACATTCCGGTTATTCCTTGCGCGTAGCCACCGAATACAGCGGACAGTTATACACATACTGGATTAACCCGGTCATAAACATTACATACACCGAAGCGCCTCCGGTTCCGGAACCTGCAACGATCCTGCTTATAATCAGCGCGATCGCAGGATTTGCCGCGAGGAAAAAATAACTTTTTCAGATATACACGAATGCACACATGCAGGGGATACCTTACCGTATCCCCTGTTTTATTTTCACAGCCTGCTTTATATCCCTGCACACGATAAAATAAACTTATTTTCCGGTATTGGAATCTGATATCATTGTTGACAACCAGTGTCTTTCTGGTATACTCAACTCAATAATTTCACGTGAATAACGATTAATAACGGATTTGTCGACATGATTGACCTGCACATGCACACATTTTTCAGCGACGGTGAACTTATCCCGTCCGAGCTGATGCAGCGCGCGCGCCACGCCGGGTACACCGCTCTGGCTATCACAGACCACGCTGACAGCTCCAATATCGACACGTTACTGCACGCTGTAAATCAATTTATTCAAGATATACGCGGAAAGTCCGATATAACAATATTGCCTGGTGTAGAATTAACGCATGTGTTACCGTCTCTTATACCCTCTTTAGTGGAAAAAAGCAGGAAACTTGGCGCGAAAATCGTTGGTGTCCATGGCGAAACCATCGTGGAGCCGTGTATTCCCGGTACCAATAAAGCGGCGATTTCGGCTAAGCCTGACTTTTTAGCGCACCCCGGACTGATTTCTGACGACGATGTCAAACTGGCCGCGAAATACGGTGTCTGTCTTGAGATTACCACGCGGCGCGGGCATTCCCTGACCAACGGGCATGTGGCAAAGCTGGCTAAAAAATACGGCGCGAAACTGGTTATAAATACCGATTCGCACGCGCCCGGCGACCTGTTGTCTCCGTCGTTCCGGGACGCCGTCGCTCGCGGAGCCGGGCTGGATGAAAATGATATACGGAAGATTATTAAAAATAGTGAAGAATTAGTATATAAAGCATCGCAAAGGTAAGTGATTTAGGAGGATACAAAAGTGTCAAAAGGCCATATACCTGAAAAAGAGTTGAAAACTGATGCGTTTCTCACTTCTATGGATAAGTTCCTGATCTATTACAAGGAAAATAAAACAACCGTGCAGTGGATCGCTATCGGCGCGCTTGGGCTCGTTGTCGTGGTAATTTTTTCCGCGCATTTTATCAGGTACAAGGCGCATAAAGCACAGCAGGCATTTGATACCGCAGTAACCAAAGAAGAAATGACCGCGTTTATAGAAAACTATGACAATGATAAGTTCACGCCGATCGTCCTGTACAAAAAAGGCAATCTTCTTTACGAAGAAAACGATTATCGACAAGCGCTGGAATCATTCGAACAAATCGTAAACAACTACAAAGACAGCCAGATCGTGGATTCAGCATATCTTGGCATGGGATATGCATACACGCAACTGCAGGAATTTGACAAAGCCCGCGCGGCGTTTGAAACAGTCGTAAATAATTTCAAAAACAGCGCTTTCAGGGCTGAAGCGCAAGTCAATCTGGCTCAAATGCTGATACGTGACGGTAACTATGCCGAGGCAAAAAAAGTCGTTGATGCTCTTTTAGATGCGGAGCCGAACAGTTTATTCGCGGAATCAGCGAAAAGTTTATTGCCGGTTATAAAAAGAAATTTGTAATTTTTTATTGACATACTGTTAAGATACTATATTATTTTAATAAGGAAATTTCCATCACAGGTAATTTTAATGAGGCCGGAAAGGGGGGAGCTTAAGCCTGACATTATGTTAAATTGAGCCAAAAATTGCCGAAGTGATGATGCAGGATATAGATAGAGATTTTGGAATATATTGACGGAGTGTGTTCAGGAGTATATCTCACACATTTTTTAAAGAGTTATGCTGGTAACGCTTAATACTCCGCAAATTCATATAAATGTTCTTTGAGATTATTGGAGGTCCTAGATGGATAACATTCTTCTATCTAATTTACTTCTTGAAGAGGAGTTGATAGAAATACGAGGAGAAATTCTCGTTAGCTTTTAAATAGAAACATACATCACCCTCTTTCACAGCAATTTGTTGTGAAAGAGGGTTTTTTTATGTTAATTTTTCGTTGACTATGAACGATAATATGATAGAATTCACAAACAATACAGCCGAGTCGTCTAATGGTAGGACAGTGGATTCTGGTTCCATACGTGAGGGTTCGACTCCTTCCTCGGCTGTTTTTTTTCTTGCCGGACCAACATATCTGAGATATCGGGTGGCCCCTTCGTCTAGTGGCCTAGGACGGATGGTTCTCAGCCATCAAACAGGGGTTCGATTCCCCTAGGGGCTATTCTTATTTTAAGCTCACTTTGTTTACCAAAGTGAGCTTTTTTTGTTTGTCGAAGATTCTTATTCCTGTATAGTTGAAAACAAATATATGACGAAAAATCAATTACGTGATGTGTCACTTTAATTTTTAATACACAATACTTTGGACACTAAAAATGCAGAACTTCAGAAGATGAAGCTCTGACTTTCAAAACTAAAACTTTTTTTACGTTTTCAGCATTTTTCCTTATCCAACATAAATCTCAATTGGATCAAAACAACACCGAAGATAAAAAAAGATTGAACGGATTTGATCTGTTAACCGTCACAACACTACCAATATAAAAAAATGCTCAACGATTTAATTTTTACTAGGGACACTTTCTCAGCAATAAGTTAAACTAATTTCAAGCTTTGTTGAAAACCGTTGTTCAAATGAAATAAATTCAAAGGAAAGAGGTCTTTCATGGCAAAGAAAATCGCTATAATAGGCGCTGGCCCAGGGGGGTTGACAGCAGGGATGATCCTTGCTAAAAACGGCTTCAACGTTGAGATATTTGAAAAAGAATCCGTCGTCGGAGGCAGGAACGCACCTATTTGTTTAGATGGGTATACATTTGATACAGGCCCTACTTTTCTGATGATGCATTTTGTGCTTGAAGAAATTTTTAAAATGACTGGCCGAAAACTAAGCGACTATATAGAAATTAAACAGCTTAATCCCATGTATCGACTTAAATTCAATGATCTGGAATTCCTGCCCAGCAATAATGCCAAAGAAATGAAAAAGCAAATTGATCATCATTTTCCGGGCAACGAAAGCGGCTATGACAAATTCCTTGAACAGATTCAATTGCAATACGAGAAGATGTATGATTGCTTGAAAATGGATTATTCGAATTTTTCTAAATTATATTGTTCTAACATGCTGAAGGCGTTGCCTTATCTTAAACTTGGAAAGTCCCTGTATAATAATTTAGGGCGTTTTTTTAAGGATGAAAAACTTAAATTATCATTTACTTTTCAGGCAAAATACTTAGGTATGTCGCCATGGGAATGCCCGGCGGCTTTTACCATGATACCCTATGTTGAGCACCGGTATGGAATATATCATGTCACAGGTGGATTAAATAAAATATCGTTGGCAATGAAAAAAGTCATTGAAGAATTGTCCGGTAAGGTACATCTCAAGACAAAAGTAAAACAACTTATCCTGGAAAAGAAAACCGTAAAAGGCTTGGTACTGGAGAACGGCTCAAAGGTGTATGCTGACGAAGTAATTGTTAATTCTGATTTCGCGTACTCCATGTCCAATCTTGTTGAAGAAGGTATACTCAAAAAATACTCAAAAGAGAAACTGAAAGATAAAAGGTATTCCTGCTCAACTTTCATGCTGTATCTCGGACTTGATAAAAAGTACGACATTCCTCACCATAATATATTCTTTGCGAATGACTACCGTCAGAATATTCAAGACATATTTCACAGCACAAAACTTTCCGATGATATGTCTATTTATATTCAAAATGCATCGGTTACAGATCCTACACTCGCTCCTGAAGGGCATTCAACGATCTATGTGCTTGTTCCGGTACCCAACAATAAAAGTAGTATTGATTGGGAGAAAGAAAAAGAGTCTTTTAAAAATAAAGTATTGGAACGCATAGTACAAAAAACCGAGATGAAAGATTTTAAAGCGCATATTAAAGTTGAAAAAATAATTACCCCCGCTGATTGGCAGAATAACTACAACGTATATTTAGGCGCCACATTCAACCTGGCGCATAACCTGACGCAAATGCTCTACTTCAGGCCTCATAACAAGTACGAGGAATTGGATAACTGTTATTTGGTAGGGGGCGGGACGCATCCGGGAAGCGGCTTACCCACTATCTATGAATCAGGCCGTATATCGAGCGAACTGATAATGAAAAAGTATAAGGTGGCCCAACAACGCTGACACGTGTCGTGGATCAGGATGATAAATGAAATTTTTAACAGTACTGTTATTATCTTTGTTTTGTTCATGTACGCTTTATGCAGGAGATAATACTGGCAATATTGAAGTCATAATAACGGGATTCAGGAACTCGTCTGGAAAAGCTGGGGTAAACCTGTTTTCACAAAATAAAGGGTTCCCGGGAAAACACGAATTTGCCGATAAATATTTATTCACTGATATTGAGCAAAACGCATGTAAACTGGTTTTTGAATCAGTGCCATACGGAAGTTACGCTATAAGCGTATTTCACGATGAAAATATGAATGATAAAGTTGACGTAACCTTTATCGGGATGCCTAAAGAAGGGGTAGCTGTTTCCAATAATGTCAAATACAGGTTTGCGCCACCGAAATTTAAAGACTCAGTATTTGTACTTGATTCGGAAGATAAGACACTTAAAATCGAGATAATATATCTCACAAAGTAATAAAAAGTGCAGTACAGTGAACTGGATTGATTTTACTAAATTAATACATTCAATTTACGGACAGGGAATGCCTGATCTGGAATATATACAGAAGTTAGGGCTTCTTGCCGTCAAACTTGGGCAGGTTCATGCACTTAGAATCGATTTTTTGTCCCGCGATAAATGCGAACATCTGGCAAAGCTTTACAGGCGTAATGCAACCCTGCCGAAAGAAAATTTCAGAAACCTCTTACAACTTAAAGGTAAGGAAAATCTTATTGAACAGTTCTCATATATAGATGATACCCCACTCGCGTCTGCTTCAATAGGACAGGTGCACAAGGCAAAACTTAAAAATGGGGCGGACGTGGTAATAAAAGCAGTGAAAGGCAATTATAAAGACAATTTCAAAAAAGATGTGCGCAGTCTTCAGAAACTATTCAAATTGATAATACTGTTTTATCCGAAACTTAAAAAAGTTGCCAACCCTCTGGGTATATTGAAAGACATTGAAGAATACACCATTAGTGAACTTAACCTGACCCATGAGGTCACGGGCAGAAAAGAGCTGAAAAGAATATTTGATGAACTCAAAGGGAAAATCGATCTTGAAAAACTTGATTTCTTTACTATTTATGAAGATCTTTCAAACGAGGATATTCTTGTCTCTGAATATATTGAGGGCGAGACTTTCGACGAGCTTCTGGACAAAAATAAACTACCGTATGACCTTTTGCTTGACCTGTTTTTTGTTCACGGCACATATATGTTTGTTGCGGGAACATTCCATGGAGATATACATCCCGGGAATGTTATATACAGTCATAATAAATTATATTTTGTAGATACGGGTTCTGTAAGTAAAGTAAGCGATAAAATTCGGTTAGGCCTATTCAATTTTTTCGATGCTTTAAGCTGTGACGATATTCCGGCAACTGCAAAAGCGCTTGAGTCAATGTCGGAAAATAGATTGACGGAGGCAGGGTATAAGGTGTTTGAGTCAAAATTCAGCGATATATATAAAGAGTTTGCAAACAAAACAGTTTCTCAGATCAGCCTTACCCGGAAAATGATGGAAACTATCAAACTCGGCGTAAACAGCGGTATGAACTTCGGACAGGATATGTTCCCGATAATCCGAAGCCTGATGTATATGGACGGCATGGTTCTTAAGTGCAATCCCAATGCGGTTTTATTGAAGGATATGAGGCAGTTTATTACCCTATTTAAAAAGCTTGTATAGTGTTCTCGTGAATTACATAATTAAAGGGACACAACACTTAATCATTCCTTTAAAACACTTGCTTCAATAGAGATACAGCGACAATCGCATCTATCAAAGAGTTCGATTTGCGCATCATTGGGGTTATTCTTATTTATCAGCTCACTTTGGCAACCAAAGTGAGCTTTTTTTGTTTGTAGAAGATTCTTCTGTATAGTTGAAAACATAATCTATGGCAGAAAAACAATTAAGTGATGTGTCACTTTTATTTTTGAAAATATTGACAAAATAAGCGATTTTGTATATTATATATAGTAATTTAACTATTCTGTTTAAAGACTCAAACTTTGAAAGGATTTTTCCCATGAGAACATCCGTCAACCCTACTGAATTTTCCTTCTTAAAAACAAAATGGATGGCAGGATCTCTAAGATTTGCATCAATAAGAAGTACAAACACAAGCAGTAAGGCTTTCCGGTGTGATGTGGCAAATTCCGATAAATCATATTCCTTCTGCATTGAGGGTAGCAGTCAGAAATTGTACATATTCGAGTCACCTATAGATTTAATGAGTTATCTTACTTTTTGCAGGCTTTGTATCACATCAGAATTCAAAGACCACATGGTTTCTCTAGGAGGACTATCCGATAAAGCGCTTGAACGATATTTGAAGGATTATCCATCAATAACCCAAATAACGCTCTGCCTCGATAATGATGAGGCAGGGCGTTTTGCTTCAGAACAGATTAAAAACAAGTACCATTTGAATTATGAAATAAGTCGGCATATTCCGAAGGCTAAGGACTGGAATGAGGATTTGATAAATTAT
>QZJZ01000010.1 GCA_003599815.1 Candidatus Auribacter fodinae | reverse complement strand
CTGGTGCGGCGTGCAGATAGCTGATGAACGGCATCTGTGCGGTGATAAAGGGAAAGAGTTGTCTTATATCTGTAATTCGTGCGGGCGAACCGCGGTAAAAGCGGAAAACCTTTGCGATCCTAAAAAAATATAATGTAATGAGCATTATTCAATTAGACGTTGACATGGTCTCTCATGTGGATACGCGAAGCGGAGGGGATGACGGAAATCCGGGTATTCTGTGACATGCCAATAGTTGTAAGGTTTTACTATGGAGGCAATGAATGACTGACGACGATAAATGCATTGACCAGCTTGTAATTGACAGTATACGGATGTTGGCTGTGGAAGCCATAGAAAAAGCGAATTCAGGACATCCGGGATTACCACTTGGACTAAGTCCTGCGGCGTATATTTTATGGAAACAGTTTCTCCGCCATAATCCCCGTAATCCCAATTGGATGAACCGTGACCGATTTGTGTTTTCAGCAGGGCATGGTTCCGCTATGTTGTACGCTTTGCTTCATATTTTCGGATATGATGTTTCTCTTGATGACCTGAAAAATTTCAGACAGTGGCAGAGCAGGACACCGGGACATCCTGAATACGGTATGACACCGGGAGTAGAAGCAACCGCCGGCCCTCTCGGGCAGGGTTTTGCCATGGGAGTCGGTATGGCTATGGCAGAACGGTTTCTCGCTCAAATATTTAACAAGCAGGATATGCAGATTGTCGATCATTATACCTATGGTATCGTGTCTGACGGAGACCTGATGGAAGGAATCAGTTACGAGGCCGCATCTATTGCCGGATATCATAAATTAGGTAAACTTATCTACTTATATGATGATAATGATATCAGTATAGACGGGTCAACTGACCTCACATTCTCCGAAGATGTTCAGAAACGCTTCGAGGCATTGCACTGGCACGTAGTGAACGTTGCTGACGGAAACAATCTTGATGCGATGGCAAAAGCCATTAAAGAAGCTCAGTCTGTCAAGGATCAACCGTCTTTGATCATCATAAAAACTCATATCGGTTTTGGAAGCCCGAAACAGGATCACGAGTCGTCTCACGGTGCACCTCTCGGCAGTGACGCGCTGGCGAAAACAAAAGAGTTCTACAGCTGGCCGCAGGACAAGTCTTTTTATGTGCCTGACTCCGTGTATGATTACATGAAAAAGAACTTGAACACGATGAATCAATTTGAAGAAGAATGGAATGGTTTGTTCAGGAAATATTCCGCTTCTTACAAGGCTGATGCCCAGAAGTTCACAGACGCAAAGAATAATGTTTTACCTGATGGATGGGATAAGGGTCTGAAAGCTTTTGATCCGGCAAAGGGGCAGGCTACGCGGGACGCATCCGGTACGGTGATGAATCAGTTGGCTGAATTTATCCCCAATATAATAGGCGGTTCTGCTGATCTTGCATCGTCAGTAAAAACTATACTGAAATCATATCCCGTTTTTAATGCGTCAGGCACTACTGCGGGTAGAAATATTCACTTCGGTATTCGTGAACATGCCATGGGATCGATTACCAACGGTCTTGCATTGCATGGCGGTGTGATTCCTTATGCGTCGACGTTTTTTGTGTTTTCAGATTATATGCGCCCGTCATTGAGAATGGCGGCTATTATGAAAGTCCATTCAATATTTGTGTTCTCACATGACAGTATCGGTGTCGGAGAAGACGGGCCTACTCACCAGCCGATAGAGCATTTGATGTCTTTGCGCGCGATACCGGGGTTAACGGTTTTGCGTCCTGCAGACGCGAATGAAACACTATTTGCATGGAAGTACGCTGTCTCCAGTAAAAAACCTGTTGTGCTCATTTTGACTCGCCAGAAACTCCCTGTAATGCCAGTAGGGATGGTTACGGAAGATGGTTTCCGCCGTGGAGCGTATATCCTTGATGATTGCGCAGGTACTCCGGATATTATTATGATATCGAGCGGCTCTGAGGTACAGCACATCGTTGAGGCAAAAAAGATTATGGCGAAAAATAACGTAAAAGTCAGGTTGGTTTCCATGCCGTCGTGGGAACTGTTCGAGCACCAGCCCGCAGAATATAAAGCAACCGTTTTACCTCCAAAGGTATCTAAGCGTTTAGCAATTGAAGCCGGTACCTCTCTTGGATGGCAGAAATGGGTTGGCGATCAAGGTATTGTAATAGGTATCGACCACTTCGGTGCGTCAGCTCCGGGTGACCTCTTAATGGAAAAGTTCGGTTTCACTGCACAGTCAGTTGTTGAAAAGGCGCAATGCCTTCTCAATAAATAAGTTATTATATTACTTCATATGATTTACAGCGCAAATGAGGTGCAACTATGAAACTGGGTATTGTCGGTCTCGGAAGAATGGGACGAAACATGGCTCGCCGCCTGATTCAGGGCGGGCATGAGGTGGTAGTGTATAACCGAACTCAATCCAAGGTTGAAGAGATGGTGCGGGAAAATGCCGTCGGCTCAACATCGCTTGAAGATCTGGTCGGACAACTTTCCATTCCACGTATAGTATGGTTGATGCTCCCTGTCGGTGATCCGACTGAGCAGGCTATTGTGTCTCTGGTGGAACTGCTTTCACCGGGAGACATTCTTATTGACGGCAGTAATGGTTATTTCAAGGATGATATACGCCGTGCCGGAGAATTGAAGCCTACAGGAATCCATTATATGGACGCAGGGGTGTCCGGTGGGATATGGGGATACAAAATCGGTTACTGCACAATGGTTGGCGGATCTGATAACGATTTTGCGCATATTGAACCTATTCTGAAAACGCTTGCTCCTGAAAATGGGTATATCCATTGCGGAGATGTCGGCGCCGGCCATTTTGTCAAAATGGTTCATAATGGAATTGAATATGCGCTCATGGAGGCATATGGTGAAGGGTTTGAGCTTCTGAAAGCGTCGCCGTTCAGCAAATCGCTCAATCTGAAAAATGTCGCTCATGTATGGAATCAGGGCAGTGTGGTACGGTCGTGGCTGCTTGAGCTTCTGGAATCTGCTTTTGATAAAGACCCTGATCTTTCAGGTATTCAGGGATATGTTGAGGATTCCGGCGAGGGCAGGTGGACTGTCGAACAGGCTATTGAACTTGGCGTGTCTGCAACCGCAATAGCGCACGCGGTGTTTAAGCGGTTCCAATCACGGCAGAAAGACGTTTTTTCCGATAAAGTGCTTGCCGCTTTGCGAAACGAATTCGGCGGGCATGCCGTTGGAAAGGTTCATCAGAATATACGGTCAGCCGGAGCAGGTGCGGGTACTGTCACTGCGGCTCGGGCGGATGATTCCAAAGAGATCCCAATCTGATAATCGCGAGGGTTAGCTTATGCCGCGCTCACATCCTTACTTCACCGTACGCGATGAATTCTGTATGGAAACCAGAGCGTGTCCCTGCGGTATTATCATTTTTGGCGCGTCCGGTGACCTAACTGAACGAAAACTTATTCCGGCGTTATTTCATCTTCAACAACGGGGTCTGATTCCTGAACAGTTTTTTGTAATGGGATGCGGGCGTACCCCTCTTTCTGACGAAGAGTTTCGCCTGAAAGTGCGTGATATCGTTTCTAAAAGCGCTGATCCTGCCAATATTGAACGATTTGTTGCTTCCTGTTATTATACTTCGGGCAACTATGACTCACTTGAATTGTACGAATCATTAACCCTGAATTTGGGTGAACTGAATAAAACATATTCTACAGGCGAAAATTATATTTTTTATTTTGCTACTCCGCCGACGGTCTATACAAACATAATCCGTCATCTTTCGCTCAGTAAACTGATAACTAAGGATGAGCGTCAGGATAAATGGCGGCGTGTTGTTGTGGAAAAACCGTTCGGAAGGGATCTTGATTCCGCGAGAATACTGAATGATGAATTACATAAATCTCTTACCGAAAAACAATTATACAGAATTGACCATTATCTTGGCAAGGATACGGTACAGAATATACTGATATTCAGGTTCGCAAATTCTATTTTTGAACCGATCTGGAACCGCCATTATATAGACAACGTTCAGATTACAGTTGCTGAGACAATCGGAGTGGGGCATAGGGCAGGATAT
Source organism: Candidatus Auribacter fodinae (assembly GCA_003599815.1). Lineage (GTDB taxonomy): Bacteria > Auribacterota > Auribacteria > Auribacterales > Auribacteraceae > Auribacter > Auribacter fodinae. The sequence goes on along the minus strand of QZJZ01000010.1, from coordinate 104,207 downwards.
TATGAGAAAGCCGGGTTACTGCGTGATATGTTTCAAAACCATATGCTGCAGATGCTTTCACTGGTATCTATGGAAGCGCCGATTTCGTTTGACGCAAATCATGTACGGGATGAAAAAGTGAAGTTGCTCCGTTCTGTCCGTCCTTTTCCTGAAAAAAATTTATCTGACTGGATTGTGCGGGGGCAATATGAGCAGGGCTCAATCAATGGGGAATCAGTCAAAGCGTATCAGGAAGAAGATAACGTTGATCCCCGGTCTTCCATAGAAACGTTTGTCGCGGCGAAAATAATGATTGACAGCTGGCGATGGCATGGAGTGCCGTTTTATTTAAGGTCAGGAAAACGCCTGCCGATGAGGATGAGTGAAATCGCCATAACTTTTAAAAAGATCCCGTATTCCATATTCAAACCAATCTCCTCAAACGAGTTTTCAAATAATGTCCTTATTCTGACAGTACAACCGGAAGAAGGCGTTTCCCTTACGATTCAGGCAAAGCGGCCTGGCCCTAAATTGTGCATGAGTTCATTAACGATGAACTTCATGTATCAGGATGTTTTTGGTACGGAACCTCCTGAAGCCTACGAGCGTATTCTGCTGGATTCCATGCTCGGCGATCAGACACTCTTTATACGGGAAGATGATATGGATATATCATGGAGCCTGATAACGCCTGTACTTAGGCAGTGGGAGTCAGATTCTAACAACGCGTCATTGCATTTTTATAAAGCAGGGACATGGGGGCCTGACGCATCGGATGCCCTGCTAAACAGGGACGGCAAATACTGGCGAAATATTGAGGAATGAGGGATGTGTATGTATTCATCTGTTTGCAAATACACCAGTAAAGAAGAAATGAGCAAGGCGGCCGCTGAATCGATTGCCAACCTGATTTGCCGCATAGCTCGTGAACAGGTGTTTGTGACTCTTGTACTGTCGGGAGGAAACAGCCCGAACGGGATATATTCATTGCTGGCGAAAGAGCCGCTGGTCAGCAAAATACCATGGGAAATCGTGTATATCTTCTGGGGCGATGAACGATGCGTGCCTGCTGACCATCCTGAAAATAACTACAAAAACGCGTATGAAGCGATGATAAAACACATACCTATACCGGCGCGCAATGTGTGCCGTGTAAAAACAGAAGGTTTTACACCGGATCAGGTTGCCGAAGATTATGAAAAAAAGATACATTTGTGTTTCGATCGCCATGGCATACATACCGATATACCGGTATTTGATATTATTTTGCTGGGAGTCGGCCCTGATGGGCATACTGCGTCTTTGTTTTCCGGGTCACCGGCGTTGGATGAGACAGGCAAGGCAGTTGTCTCAGTAGACGCGCCACCCACGTATACGATCATTAACAGAGTGACCATGACATTGCCGGTGCTTAATGCCGCTCGTCACGTCTATTTTGTTGTTGCCGGTACTGATAAAGAGCCTGTGGTATCGAAGATATTATCCTGCCCCGCCTACATACGGAGTATTTATCCTGCGGCACGTGTGATATCGCCGCCGGATATTCAGTGGTTTATCGCCTGAAACAGCTAAATTGCACTTCAAAGTTCAGCACAAAACATTATTCTTGATACAAAGATGAACTTACCATACTATAAATAAATCTATATATTTTAACAATAATGTTATTACAGATATGACGAGAACATGGGCATAGAAGCCGAAGTAATAATTTCAACAACCACGGATTCATGGAAAAATCTTGCGACTGAGGAATTGCTTCTCAATACGCTTGATCCCAATACTTGCCGTTTGTTTCTTTATGTGAACAGTGATGTGGTTGTTATCGGAAAAAATCAGAATCCATGGAAGGAATGCCGGGTTAACCGCCTTGAACACGAAGGATGCCGCCTCGCGCGAAGATCCAGTGGAGGCGGAACGGTTTTTCATGATACAGGGAATCTGAATTATTCGTTTATCATGCCGGTTGGAGCGTTTGATATTGACCGCCAGTTTGGTATTGTGCTGAAAGCGATGTCTGCGCTTGGGGTCAATGCTGTTTGTTCGGAACGAAGAGATATTCGGGTAATGGGAGATAAGTGTTCAGGGAATGCCATGTGTTATCGCAAATCGGCGGCAATGCATCATGGAACAATTATGGTTGACGTAAAGATACCGAAACTGTACCGCTACCTAACGCCATCGGATATAGTGGTAAAAACCCACGCTGTACAGTCGATCCCGTCGCTGGTAACGAACCTGAAGAAAATCGTGCCTGATATTACGATAGAAAAAGTGATGGATGCTATATGCGGCTCATTTCGTGAAGAGTATGGAACATATACGCTGAGAAATGATGCCGATTATCAGCAGTCGTCCGAATGGGCTGAACTGTATGAGAAACACCGTTCATGGGAATGGAGGTTTGGAAGGACGCCGCGATATGAAATCACCATGCAGAAAGACTTCAGTAAAGGGTATGGCTGGTTTATTTTTAATGTTAATGAAGGCAAGATCGTTGATGTCTCGGTATCCGGTGAACCCTTTGATGAGGAAGCCGTTCAAAAATTGAAGCTATGCTGGACAGGTAAAATTTTTCACGTCGACTGCCTTGCTGATTCTGTATCACAGGCAGATGCAAACTCCGGCGATGATTTATTTTTAGAAATAGAAAAATGGTTGCGTGACAAAAGTTTTAATTATAAGGAGGTTTAACCGGTGGATTTGAAAGAGGTCTTGGACATAATAGATTTTATTATCAATGACGCGAAAGCGGCTGTCCTCGCAACAACCGGTAAAGATGGTGTGCCGCACATGCGATGGATGACGCCGGCTGTCCTGCAGGGGAAACCCGGCGCTGTATATGCCGTTACTTCACCAAAATTTCAAAAAATCAAGGAACTGGAAAAAAACGCCTCTGCCGTTTGGATGTTTCAGACCAGAGCGCTCGACCAGATTATGTCTGTAAAAGGAATGATTAATGTCATTGACAATCCGTCTTTAAAGGCGGAGATACTTGAATCGCTCGGCAAACGGCTTTCAATGTTTTGGAAAGTCAGCGAAAACGAAATGGATTTCGTTGTGCTTGAAACCGTTATAGAGGAAGCGACGTACTTTCAGCCAATGCGTGGACTAAAACAAACCGTTCGTTTCAGGTAGGAGGATAGTCTCTGTGGATATAGCAAAATATGATAAGTCACTTTTATTAAAATTATTGAAGGACATGCTCTTTATTCGTCGTTTTGAGGAAGTGTGCGGGCAGATGTACGGTTTGAAGAAAATCGGCGGGTTTTGTCATCTTTATATTGGGCAGGAAGCTGTTGCGGTAGGAGCTATTGCCGCTCTTGATCTTCAGAAAGATTATGCTCTGACAGCGTATCGTGACCACGGGCATGCGCTGGCGTGCGGGATGTCTGCGGACGCTGTCATGGCTGAACTGTACGGAAAGGTGACGGGCTGTTCGCGCGGCAAGGGCGGGTCTATGCATCTTTTCGATGCAGATAAACATATGTTTGGCGGTAACGGTATTGTAGGTGCGCATCTGCCTGTTGCTACGGGTGTTGCCTTTAAAATAAGGTATCGTAAAGAAGACGGTGTGGTTCTTTGTTTTTTTGGTGATGGAGCTATTCATCAGGGTACATTTCATGAAAGCCTTAATATGGCGAAAATATGGAACCTTCCTGTTATCTACATTTGCGAAAATAATCAGTATGGAATGGGAACCGCGTACCAGCGAGTTTCTTCGGTTGATGATTTTTCCATAATGTCTTCTGCGTATGACATTGAAGGGAAACAGATCAATGGCATGGATGTGCTGGTCGTATATGATGAACTGAAAAACGCTGTTGACAAGGCTCGAACGGATCATCTTCCGCGCTTTTTTGAGATACGGACGTATCGGTATAAAGGCCATTCAATGAGTGACCCTGCGAAATACCGAACGGAAGAGGAGCTGTCAGAATATAAAAAACAGGATCCCATACTGATCCTGAAAAACCGGTTGCTGGATGCCGGGTTGTTATCGGAAGATGAATATAAAGAAATGGATAATGAATGTAAAACCATATCCAAACAATCAGTTGCCTTTGCTGAACAGAGCGAAGAGCCTCCCATTGAATCATTGTATGAAGATATTTATGTGTAAGGAGGAATAATATATGCCAGTTATTAGTTACAGAGACGCGATTCGGCAGGCGATTGATGAGGAAATGGACCGCGACGAAAATGTGTTTCTCATAGGCGAAGAAGTCGGAGAATATAATGGCGCCTATAAAGTGAGCAAGGGGTTACTTGATAAATACGGATCACAGCGTGTTATAGATTCGCCAATTACGGAAGAAGGGTTTACCGGATTGGGTATCGGCGCCGCGCTGGCTGGGTTGCGGCCTATTGTAGAATGGATGACCTTCAATTTTTCTTTGCAGGCATATGATCAGGTGGTGAATAATGCCGCGAAGATGCGCCATATGTCGGGAGGCCAGCTTAAAGTGCCTATCGTATTCAGAGGGCCGAACGGGCCTGCGGAGTTTCTGAGTTCCCAGCATTCTCAGGCGTTACAGTCGATTTACGCTCATGTGCCGGGATTAAAAATCGTAGCTCCGGCAACACCTTATGACGCCAAAGGATTGATGAAAGCCGCTATACGGGACGATAACCCTGTACTGGTCGCTGAAGCGGAGTTAATGTACGCATGGACTGGTGAAGTTCCTGAAGAGGAATACATCATTCCGATAGGTGTGGCTGACATTAAACGGCAGGGCGCTGATGTGACTGTAGTTGTTCATGGCAAACCGTTGCGCATGGTTGAAGACGCGGCAAAACAGCTTGAGAATGACGGGGTAGACGTGGAAATTGTTGATATGCGGTCTATTCGTCCGCTTGATGAACAAACCATTTATTCGTCCGTTAATAAGACCAACAGGTGTGTGGTTGTGGATGAGTCGTGGCCATTTGCCAGTGTGGGGTCTCATGTGGCATGGCTTGTATCGAAAAATTGTTTTGATATACTGGATGCGCCGGTGGAACTGGTGTCGTCAGAGGATGTGCCATTGCCCTATAACCACCATCTTGAGCTTGCGGCACAGCCGTCCGTTGAAAAAATCATAAACGCTATAAAAAAAGTTTTATATATCTGATAGGAGATACAGCTATGGCGGAAAAGATACTGATGGTTGCCCTATCTCCAACAATGGATCAGGGTGTTATAACGAAATGGCGAAAAAAGCAGGGCGATACGGTCGCATCCGGGGATGTGCTGTGTGAAGTGGAAACTGATAAAGCCACGATGGATTATGAATCATTAGCTGAAGGCACTCTCCTCAAAATTATTGTTGATGAGGGAGGCAAGGCGGCTGTCGGTGAAGCTATTGCCGTCATTGGGGATACAGGTGAAGATATAAGCGCTCTTCTTGCGGAAATTAAATCAGATACTTCGGCAAAGGGGGCTGAACCATCTGTAACTGCCCAGCCTGCAATTGAGCCTGCGCAGGGAGCCAAACCTGCTCCTGCTGTTCCGGAGACACCAGCAGTACAGCTTGTTCAAACGGTTCAATCAGGAGTACTCAAAGCATCGCCTCTGGCACGCAAACTTGCTGAAAAGAAAGGGTTAGACCTTCGATTGATTGCTGGTTCAGGGCCTGATGGGAGAATAGTCAAACGTGATGTGGAAAAAGCTCAGCCACCAGCAGGCAGAATGCCTTCTCTGGGAATGCCTCTTGCTGATGAGAATGTGCCTGTATCTCAGAAACGCAGAATTATTGCTGAGCGGTTATCAGCATCAAAGTTTTCTGCGCCGCATTATTATCTTAAAACACAGGTGAATGCTGATGGTTTGATTTCTGCTCGGCAATCTGTTAATCTACAACAGGGTAAAAAAGTATCATTTAATGCGTTTTTAATGAAATATATCGCTGAGGCAATTAAGAAAAACACGATGATAAACGCCTCTTGGAAAGGCGAGACGATAGTCAAATTCGGCTCTATCGATATCGGATTGGCGGTTGCGCTTGATGACGGGCTGATTACCCCTGTTGTACGTAACTGCGGGCAAAAAGGGATACTTGCAATAGAAGAAGAATTAGCGGCGCTGATAGATAAAGCTCGCAAAGGAGCATTGACACCGGATGAATATACCAATGCCACGTTTACGCTAAGCAATCTTGGTGCATATGGCATAGAGGAATTTACGGCTATAATAAATCCGCCCGGCTCAGCGATTCTTGCTGTGGGGGAAATAAGAAAAGTGCCTGTTGTAACGGAAAATGACAGCATCGTTGTTCAATCGGTACTCAAATTGACATTATCGTGTGATCATAGAGTCATTGACGGTGCGGTTGGTGCGGCGTTTATGCGGGATCTTAAGGCTGTCATCGAACAGCCGGTCATGGCATTGTTATAAGGAAGGAGTGGGTAATAATGACGAGTGGGTACAAATATGACCTTGCGGTGATTGGCTCCGGTCCCGGCGGATATGTAGCGGCTATCCGGGCATCTCAGCTGAAATTGAAAACTGTCATAATTGAAAAAGATAAACTTGGCGGGGTATGTCTCAATATCGGGTGTATACCGTCGAAAAATATCATTCATCAGGCATCAATATTTGCTTCAGTAGGTACCTTGAGGAAAATGGGCGTAACTGTCGACACATCAACCTTTGATTATAAAAAAGTGCATCAGGACTCGCGCACGGCGGCGACCCGTTTATCGAAAGGCGTGGAGTTCCTTCTTAAAAAAAATAATATTGAGGTGATTTCTGGCGAAGCTTCTATCGCGGGTAAAAATGAGCTTTTGATTAATAAAGATCAGAAAATTACCACGAAAAATATTCTGATTGCTTCAGGTTCCGTTCCACGACAAATACCGGGCTTTGAATTTGATGAACAGGTTGTGCTGTCCTCTACTGGCGCGTTGATGTTGCAGGAATTGCCAAAACGCCTGTTGATTCTTGGCAGTGGAGCGATTGGATGCGAATTCGCGTATATTATGAATGCGTTCGGGGTGGAAGTTCATCTCGTGGAAATGCTTGACCGGGTTTTGCCTCTGGAGGATGAAGAAATTGCTTCGGTACTGGAAAATGATTTCAGCAAAAAGGGAATCAAGATATATACCGGAACTAAAGCGACAGGCATGTCAAAGAAGGAAGACGGCATAACGGTTCACCTTGAGCAAGGTGAAAAGAAGCTTACGGTGGAGGCGGACAAAATTCTGGTTGCTGTCGGGCGTGCTCCATTTACTGATCGGCTGGGGCTTGAGAATGTGGGGCTGAAAACGGAAAAAGGGTTTATTCCTGTAGGGGATTATTATCAAACTAAAGTGCCGGGAATATTCGCTATTGGCGATGTTATTGCTTCGCCTCAGCTTGCCCATGTCGCTTCAAAAGAAGGAGAGATTGCCGTTGAATTTATGGCTGGACATAAACCGGCAGAACCCGCAATCAATCCAATGACTATACCGAGCGCAGTATATTGCGAACCTCAGGTAGGCAGTTTCGGCTATAAGGAAAGAGAGCTGAAAGAGAAAAAAATACCCTATAATAAATCGGTATTTCCGTATAGGGGAGTAGGCAAAGCGGTAGCTATCCACAGGGCTGAAGGGCTTGTGAAAGTGTTGACTCATGCTGAAACCAAGGAAATACTTGGCGCACATATCGTGGGTGCGGAAGCAACCGAGCTGATTCATGAGATACTTCTGGCAAAAACTGCGGAATTAGTGCCTGAGGATATAGCGGCTATGATACATGCCCATCCCACGCTTTCTGAAGCGGTAGCGGAAGCGTTCAGGATGTCGGAAGGCTGGGCAGTGCACATATAATTTATAGATAAGGAGACTCACCAATGACTGCAGATATTACAAGCCAGGATGAATTGAAGGTAGGAGATATAGCGCCTGTATTTTCTTTAAACGACCAGTATAATAATCCGGTCAGTATCGAGAGCTTTCGCGGCAACTGGCTGATCCTGTATTTTTATCCGAAGGATGACACTCCCGGCTGTACAAAGGAAGCTGTTGGATTCAGCGATTCCCGTGACAATTTCAGTAAGCTTGGCGCAGTAGTGATCGGTGTAAGCCCTGATTCGGCAAAAAGCCATGAATCGTTTTGTAACAAGTATAACCTTAACCTTCCATTGCTCAGCGACCCGGAACATACCGTTCTTGAACGGTATGGTGTCTGGATACTTAAAAAAATGTATGGACGCGAGTACTGGGGTGTGGAAAGAAGCACTTTTCTGATAGATCCTGAAGGTGTTATTCAGGAAGTGTGGCGTCAGGTAAAGGTGGATGGGCATGTCGCTGAAGTAGAGAAAAAGATAAAAGAGTTACGCGGCTGACCATACTAAGAACATAAAAAAGGGGTAACTGAAATTCAGATACCCCTTTTTTATTATTAATTTCAAATATTATGCGTTCACCGCTTCCTGAGCCAGCCGGGCAGAAATATCATCAGCAACTTTTTTACCCGAAAGAAGCATACCTCCGAAAATCGGGCCCATTCGTTTGGAACCCCAGATAGCGTTAGCCGCCATACCTGTCACGTATAGGTTTTTATAAATCTCACGCGAGTTTTCAGCAACCACTTTTTCTGCCAGTTCAGCGTTCATAGATCCTTCGCCCATGATGTCGCCCGTAGGGGTAAAGAGTACTTTGCCGATTCGTTTCAGGATAATATTCGCCATGTCGCAGGAGTGTCCGGTAGCGTCGATGACAAATTTCGCGCCGAATGTAATCGGGTCAACGTGCATATTTGTCAATTCAACGCTTGTCCAGTTGACGACCAGCCCGCATACAGCGTCATCAGCTGTTATTTTTACATCCTCAATACTCATGCAGTTAAAAATCTGCAAACCTGCCTGGGTTGCGTGATATATCAGCGCGCCAACGGTTTCTACGGAATCAGCCACATAGTAGTTATCCCGGTACTTTTTTACGCGAACATTGAATTCATTCAGCACTTTCAGGGCATCTTCCTGAAGGACGATTTTATTGAACATGATGCCGCCGCCCCACATTCCGCCTCCTATGCTGAGCTTGCGCTCAAAAAGCGATACTTTATATCCCTGTTTCGCGAGGTAGTAGCCCGCAACCAAACCCGCAGGGCCTCCACCGACAATAGCCACATCCATGTTGAGAGCATCAACCAGTGTCGTATGATACTCATCGATAATAGCCCTACTGACTATAAGATCATCAAGCGGCATTGTAACCTCCTTGTTTTAAGCATATTGGAATGATGAATAAGTCTCTCAGTCTCACTTTTAAAACGTCATCACGAGGAGCGTCAGCAACGTGGTGATCTCATCGTACAGCATGATACGCCGGAGGGGATTGCCACAGCCCCTTCGGGCTTCGCAATGACATTTTTTGTGACTTTTTCATCAATCCAGACTGTTGTATTTAACGCCATAATTTGGCGATGATATGTACGACTGTACACGAAAGATTGCAGTTTAACACAGGTGCCCTGTTTTATAAACAAAAATCAACCGGCAGGGATAGTATCATTTCTGATAAATTAGATAGAACTTCCAACTGCTGTTCTGGACATGGTGTCCTGTTTAATTGAGCGCGGAGCGGGAGCAGGTTCCTGACCAGCTATATCGTCACGCGAAAATATGTTTGGAACGGCCTGTACTGTTTGCTGTGCCGCAGGTGCGTGGAGTAAGTCTACCAGCAAGAGTAGTTCTTTCTGGCTGAACCGCCACTGTTCCAACAGGAAAAAAAGGTTTGTCGGCACTTTTGACGCCGAAATAATGGCGTTGAATAGTTGTTCAGGATATCGCTCAGTCATCCTGTCATACATCATAGCCGCCACATTAAGGTCTGTGGTAGAGGCGGCTTCGAGAGGGATACCTGTAAAAGTGAATACTGACTGGTATTGAGATATTTTGCCGTTTTTTCTCAGATAAGTACCGAAAGAAATGAGAAATTTTTGAATTGTCATTGCTTTCAGGTCGCTATTTTTACCGATCCAATCAGAGATCAACATATCAATTTCATCATCAAGCATACTTCCGGTATTACCCTTGCCGCATATAAGGGCTTCCAGTTCTTCCGATTCTTCGTGCCGTACTTTCTGTTCTTCGATGGTGAACTCTCTGTTTTCATTATATTCGTGCAATTCATGGACAACCAGTGCGAGAAGACGGTCGAGATACGCTTCATTTTTGGTAGTAAGGAATGAGTTCCACAAATGAGAAACGAGTGGTTGAGAGAGAAAAATCTTCCGGTTGTGCACAAATCCCATAATACCGGTGCCGTCCGCATTAAGGAAAATTGCGGGGTTACCGTCCCGGGGCCGCATGGTCTTGATGTTGACTATTTCATTAATCTTTTCAAGATAATATTTTGCCCGAAGGAGGTATTGTGCTTTTCGCGGATCCTGAATTCCCGCAGAAACAGATTGTGTATACGCATCGTATTTGGACTGGATAAGTACCTGTAAAGCTAGAATAATTTCACTGGACAGTTCTTTTATGTCGCTGTTGTCCATGGATGCATAGAACTGTTTAAAGTCACGCTCATGAGCAACGTAATTACCAATAGATTTCGTAACCACCTGTGGGTTTGAACGTGAGGTTCTGTAAAATGTGGAATTTTTCCGATAAAAGTACCAGAAGTTTTCGAGAGTCACATCCTCTTTGTTTATAGTCTGTTGGGTAATTTCATCGACGTAAGTGAGAAATATCTTAAACATATCATGAATGAGCGGTTCCTTGCTGTAGTTCGTAAGCCTTTGCTGTATCTGATCGGGATTATAACGGTCTATAAAGGTAAAAACCCCGTCGGTAAATGCCATGCGTTGTATAGCCGGCTCATCAGCATATACAGTAAACACCCTGCGGAGGAAAGCAACCATTTCTTCAGGGATTTCCTGTTGCGGCTTTTGGGTTTTAACCAGTTCCTGAGGGGAAGCGTTGCTTAGAATGATGTCATGGAGAAAAGCGGCGTCGGTATTCAGAAGAAGGAAACGGGAATCGTCATCCTGCTGTAAAGATATACGGTCTCCTTCCTGACTAAGCGAAAAGACAAAATTGACTTCTTTTGGGTCAACAATATAAGCTTTAGCGTAAACTTTTCTGTCTCTGCCCTGATTGATTACGCCGTTTGTTCCTACATCCAGTTTGACAATGTTACTGCCCTTTCCGATACGATGAATTTCATCCAGCGGTTTATTTGTGCCAAGTATACCGAGCGCTTTATTATGCCCGACTCCAATAAGGCGTGCGCTGTCAAAAAATGACAGGAACTCAGCGGCTATGGCAGGATTATCAAGGTGCTTTGCTCGTTCGTATGCTGGCGCCGCGGTTAATATGGAATCAAAATTCATCTGAAAGAAAGCCGAATTAAAGCCGTCTCTGCTGATTACGCTATGAAAAATTCTGTCTATTGCGGTCTCAACATCCCATTCAGGATGTGAGAGCAATGTTTTAGATAAAAGCTTGTTAAAATATTCCGTAGGTCCGCCATGGATAAAAACATGTCCGCCTACCTGTGATACAATGGGGAGGTTCCAGAGAAAATCGATATATTTCATCGTCTCAGGATGAGTCGCCCTGAAGACGCCTAATCGATAAATATCGTTTGCTTTTAAAGCGTTACGAAGAACGTCGCTTTCTTCGCGATTCAATCCGATGGCGCTGAGAAAATCGTACATATGATTTGTGGTTTCAGGAAACCACTCTCCTGATAGAAAGGTTGCTTCGTGGTTTCCCATATTGACAATAAATTCGATTTGCATGTCTTTTGCCAATTGTTGAAATTTCATGAGCAGGTCAACCATCCGTTTTTGATCCGCACCGGTTCCTTTGTCCAGAAAATCACCGTTAATAACGATGGCGGTGCCGGGAGTCGCAATAAAAGCATATTGGCCTTCAATTACTTCAGTAATCACCGATGCCGCTTTTAATGTTTCAATAAGAGCCTTGTAGTCGGAATGAAGATCACCGATTGCAATCAGTTTTGTCGGGTTGGTGACTTTCTTTGCGTATACAAGTTCTTCCTGTTTTCGTGGCCGTTCCTGAAATGAGGCATAGTCGTCAGCGTATTTTTCTATAATTTCATCCAGATCGGCGTTTTGCCATACGAGGTTGCCGTCAGTATCCATAAGCGGAATTATCCGCTCAGGATATTGTGCAAGGACTGCGATTGCATCAGCTACATGCTGTCTGTTCACTATCAGCCCCTTAATCGCTTCCGGCGGTATGGGGGCAGTCGCCAGTCCGGCATCAGAGTCGAGAATGCGTAAGGTACCGTCTCTCTGCATTTTGTCGGTGATTTCCTTGTCGTATATATAACTGATGCGCGGCGGCATATTTTTAACTTCAGCGGCGTTCGTGCGTTTGTCGCTGTATGCGCCGTAGGATGATCGCGATGAACCTAACATTGATTCATGATATGCCTGAGGGCCATTCCGGGTAAACAGCGTGACGTCTATTTCCTTATGATGGTAATTCTTGCTTGAACTTGTCAGGTTTTCTGCGGCATGACGCAGAACTGCAGCCTGATACTCATTCTGTTCTTCAAGGCTGTCTGCGAGATCCAGCAAACGTTGTTTAACCACTAAAGACGGTTGTGAGCCAAAGAGAAGAGCATCGTCAACGATGTGCGCTTTCATATCTCGTCCGAACCGGTCTACAAATGGACGTCCGCTACTGTCAGTGATGGTTTCTGATATTTTCTGTCCACGTATTATTGTGCCTCGTGTGAAATAAACATCAGCTTGGTTTCGTTCCGCTAGCGGCAGTTCAGCGAGGTATTCCTGAAACAAAGCGGCGGCAGTATGGGTTCTTCCCATAAATAAAGCGGCATTTGCCCGTAACAGCAGGCTTTGCGCTTTGTTTCCGGCTTTTGCTTCTTTTTTTGCCGCGTATGTCAAAAAGTGGGAAAGTTTGGTCAAACGATGGTTTATATGGCTGGTGTATCGAGGATTAAACGGATCCTGCGCGGCGATTTTTTTGATCTGGCTTATCTGTGCAATCAGCCGTCGTATAGGGTTAGCCGTGTCAGCGAGTTGAGCGGCAGTTCCTGTTTTTTTACTTTTAGCTGTTTTATGAAAATAGAAGGTCGTTGGGCCGAGTTGCTCTTTTTGCAGAAAACCTCCCTCCGGCAAATCCTCTGCAAATGTTTCAGCTAAGACTGTTTGTTCACTAACCGTTACGCGCAGAGACAGCTCTTTGCCGCTGGCATCTGTAACAGAAACGCCTAGTGTAGGTGCCTGTTTTTCCATTTTAATTTCATATACGGAGACAAGGTCTCTGAGCAAACTCATAAAATCCTGACGGGCCTTTGGCGTTAATTTACGTTTCTGCGTTTTAAGGATTGCTTCATATTGAGTTGTCCATTTTTCATAAAATTCACCAAGTGTTTCCATGCCGTTTTCATTGAAACTAAAATATTTGCCTCTAGCCATTTCCAGCAGTTCACGGCGCAGTTCCGGAGTTCTGGTTATAACCAGTAATTTTGTCAGCAGTAAAGCTTCTTTAAATAGATTTTTTGCCAGAATTTCGTCACCGAGAAGGTTCGCTAACCGGCTCTGGGGAGCCAGCCTGTTTTCTGCCGTGAGCGGAAGGATAGAAGGTTCTTCGCCGAGCATGATTTCACGATAGTAATTTGTGTTGTCCTGCTGAGTGATAACAGGTTCGATAACGGCATAGTTGTAATGTGATTTTTGTAGTTCTGCGATGATTCCGTCAGTATGAAACCCGCCGGTTATAATATATACTGCGCGTGACTGGGATTCAGTTAGCGTACTCAGCGCATTGCTGACCATGCGGTTGTCACGCTCGAGGGAATAGGTGTAAAAATCGTTTGATTGTTTGATTAAATCCTGAAGTCCGGCGATAAAATTGTATGTCTCAAAGGGCTGTTCCACCGATTCGTTTTCTTTGTGTACTGTCATGATGACAGATATGAATTTGTTAATATCATTATCAGCGATAGATATGCGTCCTGTGAAGTGATCGCGGGGTATTTCCAATGAAATGAGCTGTTTGACCGCTATCCATGTGCTCAGAGCCTGAGCATAACTCTGTTCATCTTCAGAAAGTACCTCTTCTTGAAGAAAGGAACATAACTTTTGGCATAGATTAAAAAGCTCTTTTTTATCGAATGAGCTGAATGTCTGATAGAGATCGGCGCATTGTTCCAGTTCACTATATTCGTCAGTAAAAATGGAAGCATTCTTAGCCGCGGTAACGAGCTGTGTTATGAACTGAAGGTCGCTGACTTCGCCAAGCTGAAGTTTCAGATATGAATCCAGAATGGGTTCTGAGGCGCCTGCATCAACTGTACCCATAAATATCTGGAAAAGTTTCTGGCTCAGGGTCACAAGGCGTTCTGGAGACAGGACATTTTTCCGGTGCAGTGCCCGTGCGTAGTCTTCAATTGGTTTGAACTCATCGCTTAACGGTTTTTTGCTCCAGTACTGTTCAGTTCCAATGATAAAATCTTCAAAAGAAACATGCTTTTCCAGCAGTTGTATGCCGCATTCTATAAGAGCACGGTTTTCAGGAGAAAACTTGGTTGCCTTGATAGAGTCGCATAATGTATCTATGTGCCCACTGTGCTGTTTAAAAGCATCATAGCCTTGAAGTATTGACTGATAAAGGCCATAACTTTTGTGATACAGTTCAATGTCATCGATTCCGGTAATCAGTTGTTCCGTGTTTGCAGTGACTGAGTAATACTCCGCTCCTGATAATTTGCCTTTTTTAAGAAAATAATTGAACACGTCATTACGTATTTCTGGGTCGGGAATGCTGGCAAGAGGCGCTGTGTCGAGAAGGCCTGCGGCACCTTCAACGCAGATAGGGATTTGCTCCTCATACCGGCTGTTAATGAACGCCAGAATTGAACTTATATTTCGCTGAAGGTCAGGTTGGCAGTGATAATCCTTAATATGTATAACCCATGGCGCAGAAGGATCATCTAAGTGGATATTTCGAACTGAACCGTATTTTTCAGGAAGTGCATTCAGGAGCGCAGGTATAGTCGTATCTTTTTCTGCTTCAAGGCAGTAAGGTTGAGTTACAAAGAGAGTTACGGCAACAGCCGTGATTAAAGTCATCAGGAACTTTGTCTTTCGCACAATATCAATCCTTTGTTACGAGCGTTAACTATTTTTATTTTTACTATCTATATTATAGCATAGTATGTAAAAGAACGCTATATCGCAGAAAGTGCGAAAGACACTGGTATCAGGTTGATAACTGATAGTTAATTTAGTGTTTTCCATGATTGGTAGGAACTGCGGACGAGAGGGCCTGATACAATATGTTTTATGCCCAGAGACAGCCCGAATTGCTTGAACGATTCAAATTGCTGAGGGGTGTAGTAATATGACACAGGCCAGTGTTTCTTTGATGGGGGAAGGTACTGTCCGACATACACAATGTCGCACTGTGCGTTATGCAGGTCGCGGATGGTCTGACGAATCTCATTATCTGTCTCTCCAAGTCCCACCAGAATAGCTGATTTGATAAGTACCGCTGGATTGGATCGTTTCAGGTGCCTGAGTATTTCAAGGCACCGTTCGTATGTGTATTGAGGACGGACATCCGTATACAGCCGCCGTACGGTTTCTATATTGTGTCCAATGATGTCGGGATGCAGTGATGCGACAGCGTCAAAATGTGTCCAGTCTCTAAAATCCGGTATGAGCAGTTCTGTCGGGATCTGTAACCCTTCAGCACGGATAGCGTTAATGGTGTCTATGAATTGTCCTGCGCCTCCATCAGGTAAATCGTCGCGTGTGACGGAAGTAAGTACAATATGGTTTATGGCATGTTTTTTAAGGAACCGGACAATTTTTTGCGGTTCTTCATAGTCGACTGGCTCTGGTTTGGATGCGGTGATGTTACAAAAGGGGCACATGCGCGTACACTGGTTTCCGAGCAGAATAAACGTGAACGATTTATTATGCCAGCATTCACCCCGGTTCGGGCATGCCGCCTCACGGCAGACAGTTTTCAATCCTGACGCGGAAAGGTCTTTCTGATACGCCAGCACTTCAGGCGAAAGCACGCTTTTTACCCGTAACCATGATGGCTTTCGGGGAATATTGTTCGATTTATTCATTCTTTCACTTCACTGTTATTTATTAGACGCTTTTTCAATATTACCTAACAGCGTACTCATTAGTTCATGTGCCTTATGTAAATTTGAGGGGGATGATAATAAAGTATCCTGATCCTGAACATAAGAACCGGATGGAAGAGAACCTCCGCAATGATTAATTAACCCTTTTATGGTATCAGGTGTGAATTCCAGATGAAATTGCAGTCCGATTACCGTGTTGCCGTAAACGAATCCCTGATTTCTGCATGCTTCGTTAGTAACAAACCGCGTAGCCCCTTCAGGCAGATCAAAGGTGTCTCCATGCCAGTGGAGCGGGGTGTATTGAGATGGCAGTCCCGCGAGAAACGGATGGTTCATCGCTTCAGGAATCATTTCTACCGGAAACCATCCTATTTCCATATGTTTATTCCTGTAAACCTTTGCGCCGAGCGCGCGGGCGATGAGTTGCGCTCCAAGACAGACACCAATAACTGTTTTTCCTGAACGAATAGCGGATGCAATGAACTGTTTTTCTTTGATAAGCCATGGATATAGTGAATCTTCATCCACATTCATTGGGCCGCCCATAATAACAAGCCAGTCGAATGCATCAAGAGAAGGGAATGAATAATCATCAGAGAAAAAAGTGGTTTTGGTGATCGTGTAATTCCGGCTGGACGCCCAGTCTTGTATGAATCCAAGTCCTTCGCACTTGATATGCTGAAAATAATGTAAACGTCGCATATGGTTATTCCTCTAGCTTTTTCAGTGTTGTCTCATCAAGTTTCATTTTTTCAATAAGCTGTTTGACTTTCCAGTGATCCGGCGCGTTTTGCTGTACTTGTTTCAGGTAGTCAAGAGCAGAAACGTAATCGAATGATTTGGTGTATACTTCTACTTTTTCCACATAGGTGTTTGGCAATCCGGGGTTGTTGATCTCCATCTGGTTTAAGAGTTCCAGAGCTTTATCGTATTGCTGAAGTTGAACATATGTCTGTTCCATACATAACCAGAGGAACCAGTGATAGGCGCTATAGCGGGATTGTACCGTTTTGATATTTTCAAGCGCAGTTTCGTATTCATGTATCTCCATCGCCTGATTCCACAGGCGCAGGTTATTTAATATAATAACCTCAGTATCATTATTTTTTTCAGTAATCATATTTTCAGTTATTTTGATGTTTTCTCCGGCAGGTATATAAAAGGCGCTTTCAGGCCCGCATACAAGCCGTTCGGCATGAAACTCAAAAATTGATTCGATCATGCGCCCGCGTGTACGCAGAACATAACCGAGATTCAGGTGTAGACCTTCGGCTGTTGGGAACCGTTTACAACCGACTTTCAAGATCATTTCCGCTTGTTCAAAAGCGCTGAGTTTATGCAGGGCGACTCCAAAAAAGAAAAAATCGCGCGGTGCTGCCTGTCGTGCATCTTTAGAAAAACCGATGGAATAGTTGCTGACACAATCCTCATAATTCTTCAAGTTGAACGCCGTGTTGGCGAACATGATATAGGTTAATGCAAAGGGACTGCTTTGTGACTCCACGCTCGGTTTGAGGATATCATGGGCATTTTGAAATTGGTTTGTCTCATTATAGTACTGTCCCATCATTGTACGGGCGGTATGAAGCAGTTTATCAGATGGATCTTCGTATAAGACGGATTTTTTGTTCATGCTCTGATATGCCATGTCAAAGGAGATATCCATCTCAGAGATATTATAATGCAGTTTGGCGGCGTCGATATATGGCTTGCGCTCATTGGGAAAAAGAGCGATCTGTTTATCAATTAATGTTTTTAACAGCTGTATATATTGATGTTTTGTATTAAGTAATTTATTGATAATTGCCTGGAACGAGTTAAAAACCTCTTTTCTACGGGATTCATCCATCCCTTTTGTTGAGTCAATTTTGATTAACTGCTCAACGATCAGTTCATCTTCAGGTTTGAGCTGAAGCATTCCATGTTGTGCCTGCACAGGCAATGCTGACAGTGTAAGAAAAACCGTAATGTACAGCGATTGCATAATTTTAATCATGTTAGTTACCATCCTGAAATTTTGTACCACATATTGCATCGTATGGATATGGGTCGTACACATGCGATATATCGGAAATTCGTGTTGGGAGCGCACCGAAAACATCGTTCCACATCTTGGGCGACTCCATACAAAAATAGACGGGCGCTGAAGGGTAATATTCATGTATATAACCTGCGACTGTTCTGTACATATCCCTGCGCATAGGGTAGAAGTATCTGAATTTACCATCCTTGCACATGACAAATTCTCCATATGAGAACATATCCGTCTGAGGAAAGCGATCCATTGAAACGCGCTTTAGTGACGGCATAAAGCGAAGGCCTCCAAGGCTTATCCATGAGATATGTTCCGGCGCTACCGAGGCAAACAGCTCATCTATCACTTGTTTATACAGCTTTTCCCAGCCGGGTACAAGGATTATCGGGTCAAAATGAAATGCAGTTTTGTATCCTTTGCTTACCACGGAGATGGCGGCGTTGAGGCGGTTGCGCAATGGTGTGGCGTTATGCTCGTACCGGTCAATAAGTTCCTGCGGATTTAAAGACCATGCGATCACTATATTGCCCGGAGCATCGTATTTTAGAATATTTTTTACACAGTCTGATTTGGTTTTGAGCTCGAGTATTACGTCGGGAAATTCATGCATGCGGGGTATAAGCTCATCGGTCAGGTCGAAAAGATAATCGAACGCGAGGCTGTCTGCCAGTTCGCCTGTGCCGAGCCTCAGAATATATCCCGGCTTAACTACCTGTCGGAGTTCCTCAAAAAAAGTGGCGATGTTTGAGCACACCATAACGCACCCGCAGTTGAGATAATCCTGCAAAATACAGTATTCGCAGGCGAACGGGCACCCGTTAATCAGATTCGCCACATAATAATTACAACAGAGCACACCGCTTGAACCTGGGCACTTTTTTATCAGACTGCCTTTGTAGTTGGTTATCAAAACAACGTTTTCGGGCGATTCGTTTGATGAGTACTTTTTTATGTCATGGATTCTGCCGACGGTTTCAATAGGGATATTCGCGAATTTACCGAGTATTTTTTGTGTGTACGGCAATGACAGGGCAGACTGTTCTATAATTATTCTGTCAGGCATGTATAACGTTTTATGCATCATGACAAATCACCTTTAAGGCAGTTGAAAATATCGCTCAATGCCGGGTTATCAGACATTACAGCGAGTTTTTCCGCTATTTGTTTGAGAGATTCCGGTGACTTGATGGATATATCCATGGTAATATTCGTGTTTTCGCACAGGTTAGGCGTTGACAGCCGAACTCCAGCAGGCAGTTTAAGAGCGTGAAGCTTTGCACTGATATAGTTTTCTGTTGCGGATACGGCAGGATTGCGACGATCCTGTAACGCCATACGAAGCATATTCAGCCGTTGTGATGCCGGATGGTCTTCCGAATGAATCAGTTCATCAAACTTCAGCTCATCACAAATAGTACGCATACTTTTTTTATCACGACGGCTTATTTCCGTGACGAGTTCTATAATCTGGTTAAATTTATTTATTCCCGGCTTAAGGTGTATCAGAAGCGCGATAAAAGTATCATAGGTATCAGAATCGGCAAGTCGGAGTGATAGTATTTTATCTTCCTCAATGCCTGCATGATATAGACTAGTTTTTTGTTGAACTGACAGTTTATTCACCGGTACTATTTTATCCACAACTGAACGGTGCGTATTTAATCCAAGTAACGGAAGATAATCCCTGATTACCGTCTGTTCAGGTAGAGTCAGAACATTCAGCAGGATATCCAGCAGAGCCGCTTTTTCGAAAATATTCAACGGACGTCGGCTGGTGTTCTCTGATAATGAACAGCGAAGTGCCGTGACATTATCCATGTCGCAGATTAACACAGGTATCTCTTTTAAATTCAGTTTCAACGCGATATTCAGTCTGCGGAATCCCGATAAGACAAAATATGCATCTCCTGATTTCCGCACAAGCAAAGGTGACATTATGCCGAATTCAGAAATGGATGTTTCAAGCAGAGGATCCGTTGGCGGAAACGAATAGCACAGGAGAGGATGCTCTTGAAGGAGTGATTTTATACTTATCACTGCAAATGTACAGATCATGATAGTTGCTCCAATAGGTTTTGTGCTCTCCAGATAGAGAAGTACAGTGAAAAAGCATCATAGCGTTTTCGTTTAAGCGATCCGCCCACGACAATGGCGCATTTTTTTAACAGTATATCAAATGCCTGACGGCGTTGCTGATCCGTTAATATTCCGCTGGCAAGAATGCGCCGGATCGCTTCAATCCGGTATCTGTCAAGCCCCCAGTATTGCCGTGACAACTGATCGTCATGCCCGCCGTACTTTAAAATAAGCGGCTCATTAATATAATATATTTTTGATCGCGTCGCAATACGAAGCCACAGATCATAGTCTTCACAGACCGGAAAATCCAAAGAAAACATACCTGCCCTCATGAAAAGCGCTTTTTCCATCATGACGGTTGAACATCCGATAAAGCAGTCGTTGAGGCACTGTCTGAAAATGGCGCCGGAAAATTTTTGTTCAGATTTTCGGTGCGGAAACGGATTGCCGTTACGTATCCATGATTCGCCTGTGTAGCAGATTCTTACCGCATTATTGTCGCGCATGAGTGTGTACTGTCTTTCCAGCTTGTTCGGGAGCCACTCATCGTCCGAATCGAGAAACGCAATGAGGGGATAACGGGATTCGGTTACGCCGCGATTACGAGCCGCACTGACACCTCCACGGGATTGCCTGATATATCGTATACGCTTATCCGCAAAGGATTGTATTATTGAAGCCGGTTCATCAGAAGACCCATCATCCACAATCAGTAACTCGAAATTCGCATGGGTTTGGCGCAGTACTGATTTGATTGCCCGTCCAATCAAGCCGGCTCTGTTATATAACGGTATAATAATGCTTATATATGTGTTCATAAATATGATGTGGTTATGGTTAAAGAAAAATCAGCAATACTGTATCATTATTTCGGGAAAAAAGGCATCGAGTATTTGGTTATACACGATAGTTGACTCAATGCGCTCTGTGACATTGGTATTGACTGAAGTATTACGCTGTTACCTGCGTAGCAAAATGATTATATCACATTGTATTGATAATAGGTTACATAAGATATTGCCTTAAGTTTTTATTGATAATATATACGACAAGAATATTGTCGTATAAGCAGTGTGACGATTGATTCTCGAAAATAAAAAAAATCCCGCCGGAAAAAAGAATTGTTTCTGCGGCGGGATGTTTGTGTTTTTTTACTTGCCGGCCAGCATTGCGTTGAGGTCTTCAGCTAGCTCAGCGGTTGGTTTAATATTGAACTTTTCAACCAGCACTTTCGTTACGTTCGGAGACAGAAATGCCGGTATTGTTGGATGCAGGCGGATACCTTTGAATCCAAGGTAGAGGAGCGCCAGCAGTACGCATACAGCTTTCTGCTCGTACCATGCTACGTTAAAGGATATGGGCAGATCGTTTATGTCTTTAGCGCCAAAGACTTGCTTTAACTGTAACGCGACATAAGCCAGAGAGTACGAATCATTACACTGTCCGGCGTCAAGAACACGCGGTATTCCAGCTATATCTCCGAGGTCGAGCATATTATAACGGTATTTTGCACAGCCGGCAGTCAGAATCACTCTGTCTTCAGGCAGGCTTTTTGCCAGTTCAGTATGGTATTCTCTCTGTTTGAACCTGCCGTCGCATCCCGCCATCACGACGAATTGTTTGATTTTGCCTGTTTTGATCAGATCAATAACTTTGTCCGCAACACTCATCACCGTATCATGCGCAAAGCCGATTGTGAGGGTTTTGCCCGGCTTTTCACCGATATCCCCAAGTTTCAAAGCGTGTGCTATGACTGCGGAAAAATCTTTTTGCTTACCCGGTTTCCGTTCCGCAATATGTTTCAGCCCCGGCCAGCCGACAACACCTGTGGTATATATACGGTCATGGTATTCCGGTTTTGTTGGAGTGATGCAGTTGGTTGTCATCAGTATTGGACCGTTGAATTCAGCGAATTCCTTCTGCTGTGCCCACCATGAAGTTCCGTAATTACCGGCAAGATGTTTATATTTTTTTAGGCCAGGATATGCATTCGCGGGAAGCATTTCTCCGTGGGTATAAACATTAATCCCTTTTCCCTGGGTTTGATCCAAAAGATCCCGCAGGTCTCGCAGGTCGTGCCCGCTGACCAGTATTCCCGGGCCTTTTTTCAAACCGGTAGACACAGTAGTAATTTCAGGTTTGCCGAATGTCTCGGTGTTTGCTTTATCCAGTAAAGCCATCGCCTTGACGCTGTATTCACCGCATTTGAGTACCAGCCCGACAAGCGCATCCGCAGATAATGAATCATCCAGAGTAGCGGCGAGGCCTTCCTGCATGAACGCCAGTATGTCGTTATCTTCAAAATCAAGGACATACGCGTGATCCGTGTAGGCGGCCATTCCTTTTATTCCGTATATCAATAGTTCGCGAAGAGAACGGACATCCTCATTTTCCTGAGAGAGCACTCCGACAGATTCCGCTTTTTTGAGCAACGTTTCTTTTGACAGATTCGACGGCGTCCATTGTGCCGCATCAGGTACTGCACCAGCGGTTTTACCTGCAAGCTTCTTCAGGCTTTCTCTGGTTTCCAGCGCCGTTTTGATAAAGTCGATAAAGGCATCAGGATCAAAATTAGCATTTGTGATAGTTGAAAATAATCCCTGAGCGACAAATAAATTTGCGTTCTTGTCTTCTTGTCCGTTTTTTCGTGCTTGGACGCCCCAGAAAGAAATACCCTTAAGAATAAAAATGAGCAGATCTTGTAATTTTGCCACTTCTTCATTCTTTCCGCATACGCCGCGGACGGTGCACCCTTTGTTCATTGCTGTTTCCTGGCATTGATAACAAAACATTCCCATGATGTTTCCTCCTTACTGGTTGTTAGATCAGTTCACCACGCAGTGATACTGTGTAATCTTTTACAAAAATTGATTTGCCCGATAGTTCCAGCGCTTTCCTGACAACATGCTCAACGCCCCCGCAACACGGAACTTCCATTTTTACGAGCGTAATTGAATTTATAGTATGTGCTGAGAAAATTGCCGCCAGCTTTTCTACATATTGCTCAAGGTTCTGGTCAAGTTTGGGACAAAACATAATCAGTATTTTATCTTTAATAAACTTTCTATGAAAATCTCCGTAAGAGAATGCTGTGCAATCCGCGGCGATCAGCAGGTCAGCGTTATCCAAATACTGCGCGTTCGGGTTAAGAAGACGGAGCTGGATAGGCCAGTTTGTAAGCGTGGACTGAACAGAACTCGTCGAGTGAGAAGTAGCGTCCGCAATCTCTTTCGCCATGCGCATCGACCGTGATCCCGGGCATCCTCCCTCAGGATGCGTACCATGCTGTTTGGATTCGTAATCAGGTATATCGATATTATGCTCCTTTAAATAATCTAGAGCCTGTCCGAGCAATTCTCGTTCATTATGTTCTTTCAAATGTTTTAGATGAGCGATAATCACATTTTTACCACCTTTAACAATATTTCCCATAACTTTTTTCTCATCATACGGTTCAGCTTCCCGTTCCTCTACGGACATTGCGTCCACAGGACAGGCTTTTACGCATGCTCCCAGTCCGTCACAGAACAGGTCGCTGACAAGGCGGGCTTTTCCATCGATTAACTGCAGAGCGCCTTCAGGACAATCAGGAATGCATTGCCCGCATCCTGTGCATTTTTCTTCGTTTATAGTGATAATCTTCCGTTTCATAACTTTTCCTCCAAAGATCGTGACTCTTATCCGATCATACGTTTAATAGAATTCCACATTGAAGAAGCAGTATTGAGTAAATCTATTTTGTATCCGCTGATACGCCATTTAGTGACGCATAAACGGAGAGAACCAAGCGTAATCATGGCGATATGTTCAGCAGGGACATCCTTGCGTATCTCATTATTATTTTGTGCTGTTTGAATGATTTCCTGAAGCGCTGAATGGTGAAGTCCCATGAGGAAACGGGTTTTTTCAATAAGCACGTTTTCGTTTCTGAAAATTTCTTCTGAGAAAATTATGGTCGCCAGCTCCGGTTTGTTCGCGAATGATTCGCATCGCCCCATGAATATCCGTTCTATCATATCAAATGAAGAATGAGCTGAACGCGCATTTTCGATAATTGTTCTGGTTGAACTTTCGAAAATATCAAGAATAGCGATCAGAATTGCAGTTTTGCTTTCAAAATGGCGATATATTGCCGGTTCAGATATTCCGATGCGTTTCGATACGTTTTTGATGGTCAGCTCGTGTATGCCTGATTCCGCTATGAGCTTCATGGCTTCGTCCGTAATTTGAATCTGTCGTGTGGAATATTCTGTTGCCATAAAGGCTCCTTAAAAAAAGTTAGTTAATATTCACTAACAAATTATATCCATAAAATCGGCAGAGTCAATAAAAAAATTAATAAAAGTAAAAAAAATTATAATATTTTCTTTCTGAGGTAATTAAAAATAACGGATGTTTAATTTTTTTATAAGGGTGATGCTATCAGGCGCTACGTTTGCCTGATAGACAAGGGCTTCAATACCGGATTTTAGTGCTGTCTTTAGTTTTGAGGCGTACACAGGGTCTATTTCAACTGCGGGAGCGAAAGAGGAGCAGTCAGTCCGCTGAACTATATAGAGCATAATTGCTCGATGCCCTTTTGATTTCAGTGCGATGAGTTCGTCGATGTGTTTTTGCCCTCGCTCGGTTAAAGCGTCGGGGAAAAGGGCTGTATTATTTTCTACCAGTGATACGTTTTTGACTTCGACAAAACAGGTATGATCCGGGTAATCAAGCACAAAATCAATGCGGGACTTGTCGCTTATTTTAACTTCACGGCGCAACGTGTCAAACCCTTTCAGTTCAGCGATTACTCCCGCTTCTATGGATTGCTGTGCTATTGTATTGGTGTTCCAAGTATTTGTGCCTATCCAGCAGTTACCGTTGTGCACCATTTCCAGCGTATATTTCAGCTTTCTGCCCGGAGCATCGTTGAAAGACACCATCGCCGGTACATTAGTTAAAGGAATCCCCTTCATACTGCCTGAGTTAGGGCAATGAGCGATTACTGGAGAAATGTGATGATCCAGTATAATATCACACATAAAGCGTTTATATCGCTTTAAGAGGGTGCATGGGATCAGGGGCTCATCAAATCGCATCATTGTATTCCGTTTACGGATTGAAAGATTTGCGGATAGTACGGTATGTTGGTTTTTATGAACCTGTCCTGAAACGTCGTTGTGGGAAACGATGTAGTGTCATTGTTTACGGGAATAAAATGGTCCTCAAACAGCATGACTTTTCTAATATGGTCAGCATATTCTTTGACATCGGTGACTATGCGTACCCGCGCGCCATGTTTCATGATTCGCGCAAGATCTTGACTGAAATCAAGAGTGAAGAGGCGGAATTTCGTGTGCCTGTTTTTGGGCCATGGGTCAGGAAAATTAATGAAAACGTAATCAATGGATTTTTCCGGAATCAGATATTTCACCAGCATTTCCGCTTCAGTTCGGCATATGCGGGTATTATCTATATCTATGTAGGAAAGTTTATCACGCATCTTGAAATATCGGGCAGGGTCGTTTTCAACGCCGATCAGTCCTTTATCAGGATTATTTCGAGCCTGTTCAAGAAAAAATTTACCTACTCCAAAGCCGATTTCAAGCCACACAGGGCATTCCCTGCTGAACAGATCTTCCATCCTGAGCTGTTGGGTAAAAGTTTTTATAATTATCTCTGGAGTCTTGAGTGCATTTGCCATACTATGTGTATATCTCCTAAGTATTGTTAGATGTAGATATATGGTATTAACAGGTATACCTTTTGTTTTCAAGAAAAAAATGGGGGCAGTGAATGTATACGTTTGTGCTGGTTATGATTGCCGGTGTATCGAGCGGTTTTCTCAGTGGGTTATTGGGCATAGGGGGAGGCATTATTACTGTTCCAGTCCTGATATATGTTTTCAGGCTGGAACCAATTGTTGCCATCGGTACATCTTTGTGCGTAATTTTTCCCACGGCTCTGATCGGGTCGTTCCTCCATCATATGCATGGCAATGTGAAAGGGTCGCTGCTTTTGTATTTTCTTCCTTTATCGCTTATAGGAGCGTTTATTGGAGTCAAGGCCGCGGCGCATCTGCCTGGTGATGTTTTAAAGAAGGTGTTCGCGCTGGTATTTCTGGTAATCTCAGTGAAGATGTTTTTTTCCAAATAGATATGAGTAAACGTAAAATCTGTATTTTAACTGTAGTTCTGCTGATGGTTATCCTTCGGATAATCTATTTCATCCAGATAAAAGATTATCCCGGATTCAGCATATTTCTCTTTCCTGACGATCAGGAGTACTACGACCGGATGGCGCGGGAATTTTCAGCAGGCTCGTATTTGCTGTCCGAAGTAAACATCACACGTGGGCCGGGTTACATTTATTTTCTTGGGCTTATTTATAAGTTTACCGCGAACAGCGCTTTGGTTGCGCGCATTATACAATTCGGGCTTGGCGTCATAACCGGGCTTATGGTTATCCAGTGCGGGACGTTGATGTTCGGGGGTGTTGTCGGTATTCTGGCTGGATTTTTGTATTCTTTGTACCTGCCGATTATAGCGTACGAGGCGGCTCTTTTGATGATGCCTTTGATCGCTTTTCTTGTGACTGCGGGGTTATGGTTATTTTTTTGTGCCCGCCGGAACCGGAACCTCTGGCTGTTTGCACTTTCCGGAGTTTGTTTCGGCTGGGCGTTTCTGTGCAGGCCGAACAGTCTTATTTTGCCTTTTGTTCTGGCAGTATCATTGTTGATCCGTAAAAAGCATCGTATATGCGGAGTACTGTTTCTGGCAGGAACAATGTCTCTCTATTCGGCTTTGATTGTGCGTAATATCGTTGCCGGCGGTGACCCTCTCAATATTACCACGCAGGGTGAGATAGTGCTGTTATCAGGACACTGGCATGACTCTGATGGTATCGGGTGGTACCGCACTCCAAACGAGCCTCAGATTATCCAGCGTGCCGGCGGTAGTTTTTTACGGTTTCTTTCAATTCTTTGGTCCGATATCAGCTCGAATATTCCCAGATGGGCGACAAAACAGGCAGTGAAAACGTACGCGTTTTTTCTCGGTTATGAATTTCCGCAGTTTATTGACGTGCAGTTTTTGCGTGAGGTAGTGCCTTTATTGCGCTTGAGAGGGATACCATTCGGTGTGTTGTCTCCGCTGGCGCTGATTGGGGTAGCCTTGATGCTGGCGGCAAGGAAGAGCACTGAACGGCTTTTTGTTGTGTATTTTGTGAGTGCCTGCGCATCAGTTATCATATTTTATATTATTGCCCGTTTCAGACAGCCGTTTATCCCGCTGTTCTGTATCGCGGGCGGATATTGTATTGCCCGAACTGCTGAATGGCTAAAATTAAGATATGTTAAACGGATTATCATAATAATAGTGGTTTTTGGTTTTTTGGTTATGGCTCTGAACAGTAAAGCTCTGACCAGAAAATACAGAATGAGTTTTGCATACAACCAGTTACTGAACAGGGGCAATCTGTATCTGGCTCAGGGAGATCTGGATAAGGCGGAAATAGCGATTAAGCGAAGCCTTCGTTTTGATCCTGCCTCAAAGATGGCGGCTTTTTTACTGGGAGTCATTGAATTTCAACGGGGTAAATACAATGAAGCGCTTGCGCACCTGACTGACGCGTGGATGATGGGATATGCAACGGACCAGTTGTATAAACATCTTGCCATGGCATATCACCATACCGGTGAATTGAAAAAAGCTGTTGGTTTCTATAAAAAGTCATTGGACGTTAATGCTGATCAGTTCGATGTATGGAACAATCTCGCTACGGCATATATGCAGATTGGGACGGTTGAAGAGGCTGTTGAAATATGGCAGAAAAATGTCAGGGATTATCCTGATAAATTCAATGCGTATTATAATCTGGCATGCTATTATGCTAATAATCAGGAATACAAGCGCGCGCATAGTTTAATGCGTGAAGCGGAACGGCTCAAGCCGGGCGATGAGTTGATTCATGAAAAATTGCGTATGCTTGAAAAAGCGCTGAAGGAGCAATGACGCGTGGGAGAATACATGCGCTATAAACAAGTTGTGGTTATCGGTGGGCGCGACGCATCTGCTGAACAGATTGAAATTGGGTATCAGATCGGTTCCGAGATAGCATTGCGTGGTTTTGTAACCATCAGCGGAGGCAAATCCGGTGTCATGCAGGCGGTGTCACGCGGCGCCGCTGATCACGGAGGTATTGTGATAGGGATTTTGCCCGGTACGGAGTTTGACGAAGCGAACGAATATTGCTCTGTGGTCATTCCCACTGGTATAGGGTATGCCCGTAATCTGTTTAATGTTTTGTCCGGCGACCTGATTATCAGCATTGGCGGTGCGACCGGTACTTTGTCGGAACTGGCGTATGCATGGCAGTACCGAAAAAAGATAGTCGCATGCAGTTTTACAGGCGGCTGGAGCGCTAAACTGGCGGGCAGTCAGATCGACGATTACCGCGTGGATACCATTATAGACGCTTCGTCGATGGAAGATGTGAAGAAACATCTGGATATGCTTCTGAATTGATTAATTACTGTTCGGTAATATTTTATGAATATGTTGATTTATCACTGAACACTGGCGCTGGGTAAACAGTCAAAAAATATGATTTAATGCATTCAATTTAATGATATAAATGTCGATATAGATGTAAACTGCGCATTGCCCTCAATTGAGCCTCTCCCTTAATTATGTCTCTACGTTGTGTTGATGAAATGGTTGTCGGCTCTATTGTTGTACTGGATGTATTTATAACGTTAAATCTATATTATTCTGATTAAGTCTATATTATTCTGATAAATAGTATAATTTCGATGGAAAAATTTTTTTAGATATGGTATAAATTTAATCCTTTTTTGATTTTTTAGAAGCATAGGGCTTAGGATTCAAATTGATTGGTAATAAAAGCCGAATACTATTGGAAAAATCAGGCTGTATATATAAAATACTATGAATCGTATCAAACAGTGGAATACAACAATACAATATGCTTTTTGATAATTTATCAATTGAGTACATATAAAAAAAGGTGGGTACATGAGTAAAAAAATGATCACTATTGACGGGAATTCCGCTGTCGCCCATGTGGCGCACGCGACAAACGAAGTAATTGCTATTTATCCTATTACCCCTTCTTCGGGTATGGGCGAAATTGCTGACGCGAAGTCGGCCGCCGGTGAAAAAAATATCTGGGGCACTATTCCGGTTGTAAGCGAACTGCAATCGGAAGGCGGCGCCGCCGGCGCTGTGCACGGTGCGTTGAGCACAGGAGCATTAACAACAACATTTACCGCATCGCAGGGATTATTATTGATGATCCCCAACATGTATAAAATAGCTGGTGAATTGACTCCTACTGTTTTTCATGTAACCGCTCGTTCATTGGCGTGTCAGGCTCTTTCAATTTTCTGCGATCATTCCGATGTTATGTCCACGAGATCCACAGGATTTGCTCTTTTCTGCTCGGGAAGTATTCAGGAAGCTACTGATTTTGCGTTGATTGCCCAATCCGCGACATTACGTTCACGAGTACCCTTTATGCATTTTTTTGACGGGTTCCGCACATCTCATGAAATCCAGAAAGTAGAGCTTCCTACATTTGACGAAATGAGGGCTATGCTGGATGATAATCTCATTGAACAGCATCGTCTTAGGGCACTTTCTCCGGATCGTCCTTTTATTAAAGGAACTTCTCAGAACCCTGATGTCTACTTTCAGGCGCGTGAAACAGTGAACCAGTTTTACATGGATACTCCGGCTATTGTGCAGGAAGAAATGGACAAATTCGCGAAACTTACCGGGCGTCAGTATCATCTGTTTGATTATGTTGGAGCTCCTGATGCGGAACGTATTATTGTTATAATGGGTTCTGGCGCGGAATGCGTACACGAACTGGTTGAGTACCTGACCGCTAAAGGCGAAAAAGTCGGTGTGCTGAAAGTACGCCTGTACAGGCCGTTTGATGTTGCCGCATTTGCCGCCGCATTACCGAAATCAGTACGGAAAATCGCTGTTCTCGACCGCACCAAAGAACCCGGATCCATCGGCGAACCGCTGTATCTTGACGTGCGTACTGCGATTGGTGAAGCAATGGCAGATGGTCAATTCAAATTTGACGGTTATCCGGTTGTTGTTGGCGGACGTTACGGATTAGGATCAAAAGAGTTTAATCCTGCAATGGCAAAGGCTGTTTTTGACAACCTTAAGCTGGATAAGCCCCGTAACCATTTTACGGTTGGCATTGAGGATGATGTCACACACACCAGCCTTGATTATGACCAGTCTTTCGATATCGAAACGAAAGGCGTATACCGCGCGATGTTTTACGGTCTTGGCGCGGATGGGACGGTCAGCGCGAATAAGAACTCTATTAAAATCATTGGCGAGAACACGAATAATTATGCTCAGGGCTATTTTGTATACGATTCCAAAAAAGCCGGAGCTGTTACTATTTCGCACTTGCGTTTTGGAGCTGAAGTGATTCGTAAGCCGTATCTTATCCGTAAAGCTAATTTCGTTGCCTGTCATAAATTCTCATTTCTTGAAAAATTCGATATGCTCTATAACGCGACTGAAGGCGCTACGTTCCTTTTGAACAGCCCGTTTTCCAAGGATGAAGTATGGGATCACATCCCGTCCGAAACTCAAAAACAGATTATTGACAGAAAAATAAAAGTATATGTGATTGACGGAACAAAGCTTGCCCATGATTGCGGGTTGGGCGAACGTATCAATGTGATTATGCAGACCGCCTTTTTTGCCATTTCCAACATTCTTCCTATTGATCAGGCCGTAAGCGCTATTAAGGGAGCCATTAAGAAAACCTATGGTCAAAAAGGCGAGAAAGTGGTCAAAATGAACCTTGACGCTGTTGAGACTGCGTTGAAGAATATTTATGAAGTTCCGGTACCATCGAAAGTTACCGCGAAGTTCGGCATTATGGAACCTGTACCTGCTGATGCTCCTGCGTTTGTTAAGGAAGTGATCGGTAAAATTATACAGGGTAAAGGCGATTCCCTGCCGGTATCGAAAATGCCTATTGATGGTACATTCCCAACGGCGACCGCTCGGTTTGAAAAACGTAATATAGCGGTTGAGATTCCTGAATGGGATCCGGCAACATGCGTTCAGTGCGGTCAGTGTTCACTGGTGTGCCCGCATGCGTCGATTCGTATTAAAGCATATGATCCTTCGTTACTGAAAAACGCTCCGGCAAATTTCAAATCTATTGATGCGAAAACCAAGGATTTTGAAGGAATGAAATTTACTGTTCAGATCGCTCCGGAAGATTGTACCGGTTGTGGTGCGTGCGTATTTACCTGTCCTGCATCGCAGAAAGACGCGGCGGGCAATAAGACAGACCGCAAAGCGATTAACATGATTGCGCAGGCGCCTTTGCGCGATCAGGAAGTAAAAAATTATCAGTTTTTCCTTTCCATACCCGATCTGGAAGCGGAAAAGAAGAAATTGAACACGGTTAAAGGCAGTCAGTTGACACCAGCTTTGTTTGAATATTCAGGCGCATGCGCCGGCTGTGGTGAAACGGCGTATGTGAAGCTGTTGACGCAGTTATTCGGAGACAGGGCTATTATCGCTAATGCCACAGGCTGTTCGTCTATTTATGGCGGTAATCTGCCAACGACTCCATATTGCACACGCGCTGACGGGCGCGGCCCGGCGTGGTCAAATTCTCTGTTCGAGGATAACGCTGAGTTTGCTCTTGGCATGCGGTTGACTGTCGATAAACTGTATGAATTCGCGGTTGAGCTGTCACGCATCTTGATTGACAAAGGGATATGTGCCGATCTTTTGCAGGAAATCGTTTCCGCTGAACAGACTGTTCAGGATCAGATCGAGAAACAGCGTAAACGTGTAGCTCAGCTTAAATCCGCTCTTGACGCTCATCAGAATGTGTCTGAGGCAAAACGCCTGCTTACACTTGCCGATTATCTGGTGAAAAAATCCGTGTGGGCTCTCGGCGGAGACGGCTGGGCGTATGATATCGGATACGGCGGATTGGATCATGTTCTTGCTTCAGGTAAAAATGTAAATGTGCTTGTTCTTGATACTGAAGTGTATTCCAATACCGGTGGACAGATGTCAAAATCAACGCCGCGTGCGGCGACAGCAAAATTCGCATCAGCAGGCAAATTGATGCCGAAAAAAGATCTTGGCATGATTGCGATGTCTTACGGAACGATATATGTCGCCAAAATTGCTCTTGGCGCGAATCCGAACCAGGCAGTGAGAGCGTTTATGGAAGCGGAAGCCTATGACGGGCCGTCGTTGATCATTGCGTATGCGCACTGTATAGCACACGGTATCAATATGACAACTGGTCTTGATGAACAAAAGAAAGCGGTTAATTCAGGGCACTGGCCGTTGTTCAGGTATAATCCGATGCTTTCCGGAACGCAAAATCCGTTACAGCTTGATTCTCGCGAACCGTCAATCAGCTTCAAGGACTATGCTGGAGGAGAAAACCGTTATCGCTCATTATATCAGGCAAATCCTGAACAGGCTGAAGAGTTGCTTAGCCTTGCTGAGCATGATGTGAAAAACAGGTTTAGGCTCTACCAGCAGTTGGCTTCTATTAAGGCAGAAGAAAAATAAATGGTTCTATGAACCATACGAATAAAAAGAGCGGATCAGGATGATCCGCTCTTTTTTTATGCCGGAATATTGTTTTTATTATTTTGATTATAATGCTTGTTCGAGAAGGTCACGCCGGACAGAATAACCTCGTAAAGCAGATGCCGGCTGTGTCGGAGAAACCAGAGTACCTGACGCGTCATAATAAGTCGACGTGATTAATGCGAATAAGAATTTGCCGGGGTCAGCATCGCGTAATTGTGCCTGCAATGCGGTCAGTTGATCCCGAACATCATTATCAATACGAAAGAGTTGCTCTACAAGAGTGATTCCGTCCCGAAATGATTTTGTATTTTCATCACCGGTAATATAATAATTATTGAAATAAGCGAACATAGTTTTTTCCTGCGGAGATAAAATCCCTTTTTCCTGAACTGACCTGACAAATGCCTGAATGTCTTTTCGCAGTATATTTGAGGTGAACAACTCCTCAAGAAAAACGCGTATATACCCTGATTCACTTATCGATTCAAGGGAAGATTCGATCTGGTCACCGCTGATAGAAGACAGAAGGTCATCCGCGACGGACGATAACCCGCCTCGCGCGTCTGCATGGGCTCTGCTGAAAGATTTTCCTTTGCGGGCCGCAACGATACCCGCGAGAAACGGTTCCTGATCCATATCATTCAGGACAAGAGCGAGTTCCTGAGGATGCTCATCAACAAGTGTAGTAAGGAATGATGCGTATGTGCTGAATTCAGTGGTTTTAGGAACGTCGATGAACGTGTCTCCGAGTATAAAGTTATTGCTAACAGATAATCCGCCGGGTACAGGTATTTCATCTTCTTTGCCAAATAAGACCCTTCTTTGTTCATATGATAAAGATTCTTTTGAAACAGGGGAATCTGCAGTAAGAAGGCTATAAATTGCGCGGTATTGCTGATCGGTAATTCTATCCTGTTCATATGCTCTTTCAAGGCTGTTCAATAATTTGGCGCGGTCTCGGGCGATTGTCCACAGCGGGTTAAACTCATAAGGGCGTCGAATGTTGTCACGATCCTGTGATGACTGAGTTGCCGTTACAGTAGTCATCTGTTTTCTCACCATTGCTTTTACCTCTTCAGTCAGCCGGTGCTGGCGAGCGAGTTCACGGAGTTCTTTTCCTTTCCACCATTCAGGATAAATTTCCAGTAAGTAGGCCATGATATACGGGAATTCGATCATAATCCGTTCTGCAAAATGAGGGTCAAGCCCCGTCAGGCGTGCATTTACTTGTTGAAACTGTTGTTGTTCAATCATTTTTTGCAGAGCCGCTCCTGTTTGTATAAGACTGCGTGCAGTGTTGTAGTCTATACCGGTACCAAGCAATTGATTGACTTTGTATTGAAACAGGGCATTTTCCGTTTTTGATCCTTGTTGTGTGGGTGTGATTCCATGGGCAATGCGGTTCATCTCGCCCATTCTCTGAAGATGATCGAGCGCCATTGCATCGTTTTTTGCGGCTGTTTCACGGTCAACAGGCTGTGATGGTGTTTGCGGCTTCTGCGTTTCCGCTGTTTCTGCCGGTTCCTGTTTTTTCTGTACATTCTGGTATAGCGGGAACCTGAAATTACCGTTGCCGCCGTTAATGGGGTTTACCATTTCTACTTTTGCTATTCTCGCCGCGCTTTTCAATTGTGCCTTGTAGTAGTTGTTCAGGGATTCCATTGAATTGATATGCAATTGATATTGTTCATACAATTCGCGAAGTTTATCAAGGAGTTCCTCTTGAGACGGCTGGATTCCCAAGCTGGTAAGAGATCTCTTCCAATGGCTGAAAGATATCTCTGCCATGTTAGAGGCGATGTACGGGTTGCCGGGAGCGAGGGCATACGCTTTTGAAATCGCATGGAATGCCTGTTCAACACGTGAGTCGTAGACAAATAAGTCATAGG
Organism: Candidatus Auribacter fodinae; assembly: GCA_003599815.1. Taxonomy (GTDB): domain Bacteria; phylum Auribacterota; class Auribacteria; order Auribacterales; family Auribacteraceae; genus Auribacter; species Auribacter fodinae. The sequence goes on along the minus strand of QZJZ01000010.1, from coordinate 69,537 downwards.
CTTTGTTAGAATATCCGAAGGCGCTGACATATTCTTCAGGAACACCTCGGATAATTCTGCTATGTATTAAATAATCCTGCATGGTGATCGTTGCGGGTGTAAGCCCGGTACTCGATTCGAGTTGTACGCACACATGCGAGGGAGGTGAATACTGTGTAAGGTCACCAATATCAGTAAGATAGCGATGTCCATCAGAAAGAAGCACTAAATTCGCGGCATGCAGGTGTGGAACATCGTTCGTTTCGTAATAATAAAGAGTGACTTCGATGTTGAGCCCGAATTGAAACCCTAAGGCGCGATAGAGTTTGGCATAACCGAGACAATTGGAACAGCCGTCATTCAATGCGGAACGCAGGTCACTGGGTAAGTTAAGCGATTTAATATTATCAGATATTAGTCGTTTAAGCCATTTCGCAACAATTTCTTCAAAATCGGCTTTTGCTTTGGGATCTTCAATTGATCTAATATGAGCGACGATTCGTGTGCGGATATCATTTATATCAAGGTATCCAAGTTCACGAGAGGATGTTGTTACAAAGGGGCGCAAATCACGGGGCATGGCGTGTGTTGTGAAATGCCATAAACGGTGTTTAATTTGTTTTTTCAGCCAGTTTTGAATTATCTCATCAATATCGTTTTGATAGGGTTTTATTTGTTCGAGAGAATTGTTAATTATCTTTCGGGTAACTATCCGGTTTACTCTGGCTGTCAGTTGGTCCACAGATACGCTGGCATCTGCCGCAAGCTTTTCTATTTCAGAAAATAATTTTAAATCCGTAACCGGTTCCCTGAGCCGGGACGCCGCGCCCGCAATAGAAGCAAGGTATAATTCATTTTCCGTATCGAAATAAGGCAGGTTGTTGTTTCTCAGAATGTTCTTTCCGGGAGTCGTTAACTGCATATAAGCAGTATGGATGTCCAATTCAAAGGATAATGCGTGCTTCATTACTGCTGACGACATTTGTATCAGCATATCCTTACGTTCTCCGACGGGCAGTTGAACCGCAACTTCCCGGAGCGTTTTCGCTATGTTTTTTAAATGATTGATATTGTCGGCGTCATGAAGCCGGGCGGCAGTTTCATTTTTAAACAGGTGCGAAATCTCATGAGGAAGATAGAACCACAATTCGGCACGGGTAGCGTTTTCGTTGATGTAAAGGATGTTGTCTTCCAGGGTTGCGGTTTTGCCGCTAATGCGGGGATCGTTCTCAGGTACAGCAACAACGTCCATAAACAGCGCATTTTGCTGGAGCATGTACCGTATAAATTTCAGAGCGGAAGGGGTGTCGCGCAAAGGAGCATCAAATGAAGTAGGCGATGTTGTTTTGTTAAGTTCGATTAAAGAAAAAAGAACAGATGTATATTTAGGGTGAAAAAGCGGAAATGTAACCTGCATTTCATCAGGCAATTGCCCGAGTGTAGGGCGAATGACGGCATTAGGCAGTTCGTCCGTGGTTTCCTGAGAGGTTATCCATGTATCCATCATGAGATCATACAATTCCGTTAGTTTGTTTGTGAAAACAGACGGGCTGGACAACATCATGTATAGTTCGTTCAATGCCTGCTCCTGATTCAGATTGTACACCGCCATCAGCTGACTGATCAGGAGTAATTTGTTGTCGTTGGTGAGGCTGTTGTAACGCTGAAAAAGCGGGATTATCTGCTCGATTATCTGAAGTTGCGGCAGTGATGCTATTTCTGCAAGACGCTGTTCATCTATTTTTACTTTGGATTCCCGTTTAATGTCTTCGGGCGATCCTAACAGCTTCAGTGCGTTTTCTTCCGGCAAGAGTAGGTAGGTGTTGCCTTTGGTTTGCTCAATAAATCCTAATTTTGTGTAAAATGGCTTGGATCCGAATTGCGGATCAAGCGCAACGGAACCGTCAAAGCCGCTCCGAAGGCTTTCTGCAACAATAGATTTGATAAGAGCTGTCCCAATACCTTTATGCTGAACGGTAGAACAGGTTTCCAGAAAATCAACATAAACTAGGTTATGTCCTTCAGCTATACGGGCGCTGATTAACCCTATGACTGTTCCATTAGCGGCCATAGCTTTGTAGAAGAAATCATTTGTATCTGCCGATTCCCAATGTTCTCTGCTGAACGTTCTGGGTATACCGTACTGCATCCATTCATCAACATCATACAGAGAAGCCTGCTGTATAACGAATTCCGGCATTTTGCCCGCGCCATTCTGGTAAGACGGTCGTTGTGACAGCAATAGTTCTATGTAATTTGTCTGAAGTTCGGTATCGTCTATGTTCTCAAACGTGTAGACCAAATTGAAAAAGCCTTGAGGGTCCCATATCAGCAGTTCAGTCGCGTTTTCATGCCCTGCCATGGTGACAAACTGTTTTAATTCCTCATAATCAGGGAGGCTTTCCAACAGAGAATTTAAAGCTGAGGAGGGCATATCCTCAATAAGCTGGTCGACTGTTTCTAACCCGAACAAATCCATAAGGACAAGGATGTTTTGGCGCGCTTCAGTTGATAATTCGAGATCTTTGCTTTCAATTATATCCGACAGCCGGGTATAGTGTTCCAGCTCTGCTTCGTTCCAGATCCGAAAATGATAGTAGGGGTTTTTGTAGTCATCCAGCAGATCTATAAAATCGGGCAGTTGAGGTGTGACTGTGCTATCCGGACTTACGCTGAGTATGATCCGATGGGGCGTTTCACCATGAATGACTATTGGAATTAAGTTGTAGACGGCATAGGCGTTTCTATCAAATTCAATGGCATTCAATATTTCTCTGAAACGCTCAAATTCTACATCTATATCTTTTGGTGTGGCTATGCCTGCGGTGATAAGGGGTTTATATCGTGAGTCAAGTTCACTGCGGAGTTCCTCAAGCCATTTTGTCTGATGGGCGGTAATGCTTGACGCGAGATATTCAGCGGTGAGTATTTGTTTTTGTGATTCCCGCGCAAGATTTATCGCTTCGGATATAATTATCCACTTTGCCAGTAGAACCGCTTTATTTGCCGGGTATAAAATATTCCTGAAATTTGAGGAGGGCATCAGCATGCCAGGCAACGCAGACAGAATGTGGTCGAAAGCAGGCGTTTGGTTAAACATCAGGGATTTATAGTTTGACTCTAAACTGCCTGCTCCAAGATAAGGGCGAATGATAGCATATGAAATAGACCGTTCTTTTAACAGCGCGGCTATCCCATCCGAATGAAACCCGCCTGTAACCATAACGATAGTTTTGCCGTTCAGTTTCTGGTTTACACGGAGGCTGTTTTCAAGCAGGAGCTGGTCACGCTTAAGCGCTTCCTGATAGAATTGATCTGCCATGGACAGGATATAGTCTACATTGCGTAATTCAGTGTCGTTTGTTCCTTCAAATAAATCTTTGCCGGTGATATTCTTGAAAGTATCAAGCAGTTTTTCTGCGGATGCTGATTCAAACTGACTCTTGTAAAAGTCGTATTCTTCTCTTGATGCGCGGGTTTGTGTAACAGCGTCAATGACGGCTGTCATGCGGACGTACGCAAGGATATCCGTGATACTCTGATGATGTCCGGGGACAGATGAAACAAGTTCAGTCGTAAATGAGAACAAATCTTTCCGAAGCTCTTGCTCGGTAACAGAAGAAAACGCTTTGGATATGATTGTCATGCTGGTAATAGTTGGATATGTGTCAAGAGACAGGGAATAACGTTCAGCTATTTCACTAATTTTTGCGTATACCGCGTCAGACGCAATTGACCCCACAGACGCACGCATGATGTTTTTGGATAACTCATTATACTCATCAGGAAGAATAATTGCGTGAACAGAGTGAAGGAACTCCAGTTTTTCCCTTTCTAGCTGGTCATACATTATTTCAGTTTGTAATTTTACAGCGTGTCGAAGCCGGTCGAGCGATGCGTAACGCGGAATTAAGCCGGAACCGTGTTTAACAGTGCTGATCTGCTGAAGATACTCCAGTGACGAAATGCGGCTGGTTACCCATTCTGTGAAAGCTGTGACAATAATTCTTTCATCCTCTGAAAGAATAGTATTAATTACAACGGCGGATTCCTGCTGTACAAATGACATAAAGGCGGAGGCACGTTTTATTTCCTCGCTGTTCTCATCCTGAAGACGGAGAAACAATTCAGCATTTTTTCTATACAGGGAAGCATCATCGATCCCGATGATAGGCGGAGCATCATCAGCGGTAATAGAGTAGTACTCTATGCCTGAAATAAATCCTCTATTCAAAAATTGATTAGCGACTTCATTACGTGTTGCCTCATCGGGGTATGTTGAGGCGGTTGTTGTGTCTATAATGCCTGAAGCCCCTTCGACAGCAATATATTTAATATTGAACGTGTGATTGCTTTTTATAAGGCTCTCGAATAGGGCGGAATATTTTTTTTGAGTGGCATAATTGCCGTGAAAATCCTGTATATTGAGTATAAATACGTTGGAATTTCCCTTGTACCAGTCAATTAAAGAGTATGATCGCGTATCCAGAATTTCCCGAAGTGAAGGTTCGTATGCGGTTTCTGAACGGCTGGATATGGCAGGTTCTTCACCATATGAGTGATTAATTGTATTTTGGCTGAATGCACAATATGTAATAAGAAAGAGGATCGTGCAGAATGTATAAAAATACTTCTTTGCTTTCATGCTATGTATATAATCCTTTAGTGGCGGTGACACTCAGTAAATGTAAAAAAAATACAATACTATTATACCATAAATACCGTTGTATTTCCCGTTTATAATTAAATGGCATATTCATGGATGAAATTATGTAACATTCTGATGTCAAATAAAAAGCCCCTTCCTAAATGGTTCAGGAAGGGGCTTTGAGACAGAGAAATTATAAGGTTTAGTTGTCACGTTTTATGCGGATAAAATATATCTTCTTTTCGTACGGAATCTCAAGATCCTCATCCGTATCCGTAAAGGTTATATTAAGTCCGTTGCCTCGAATGGTTTCACCCAATTGAGTCCATACTGGTGCTGATGTATCACATTCAGAGGAGAACGCTTCATACCACCGTGCGTCCTTGGATGGTATTGTTAATACCACAGCAGTAACGCCGTCAGTGTAAGTGATGTTAGATGTCATTTCTATAAAATCAGCCGGATCAGTTGGGTCAGTGCCTGTAATATATTCCCAGAAGTTGGATTTGGAGTCATTATCACTGTCGACCGAGCCATCCGCAACAGCCGGGTCAAGCGGTATTGCGGATGGGTCAGCAAGATGAGTTGAGTAATATGTTTCGTATTGGTTCGGCATCCCGTCGTTATCCGTGTCAAAATCCTGATAAGACGTTGTTGATGTGGAATATTCCGAATCAATAGCCTCATTTTCTTTTTCAATGTAGGTAATACTCCATTCATCCAAAGCAGGTGTCTGAGCCGGATCAGAGGAATATAGTGTTGCCCGCAGTTTGATCGGGCCAGTGATTCCGTTTGACATCAAGTCAGTTGTACTGAGAACATCTGCCAGCAATACGTTGCCGGATGAATCGAGCACATCTATAGTCACATCCGTAGCGTCGGTGATATTTGAAGTTGAATACTGCAATGTTTCCCAGCGGACAAAAGTTGTTGGTGAAATTACAGGTGTTACCATAACCCCGCCGTCGTTATCATAGAGCTGAAGGCCTTTTGCCCGCATGTTGTCAATGTGCATGGAGAACAAATCGGAAGTAGTGGTGGAAAGCACATAATCAAGAAATACCAGCCTGAATTCCACGTTTTGTGCGCCGGTAATGTCTGAAACATCAACTTCCTGATTCAGATGATCGCCAGATATAGCCTTTTCCCACAGGATTTTACTGCCGACACGGAGTTGTCCTTTTACCTTGAGCCCGGTTGGGTTGAGCGCTTCGTACTTAACATCAAACAACAATGCGCTGACATTGGTTAAGTTAATGCTCTGACGAACGTATCCGTAATCATTGGGATAGTTCAATGACTCTGTATTATTGGCAATTTTGGCGCTGTATGCACCATCAGATGCCCATGTACCGTTTTTCTGAACAATCAGGCTGTCCGACGATGCATTGATCGACTCGCCGGTAGTCCAGTCGCCGGACATACTTTCAAAACTTCTATCAAGGATTAACTCATTTTTCCACGAAAAATCGCTGTTGAGTATTGCAGATAACGGTTGAGTAATAACGTCAATGTCAGTCAGTGAATTGGTGTTAAACTCATTCCATTTTGTCTGAATCCACTGGGCTGATGTAGTCTTTAGCGCTCTTGCTTTAGTACGGAAATAGTATTGAGTGCCTTGCGCCAAACCGGTAAATGTATGTGACGAGGTGGGTATCCACCCGCTCTGAGCAAATATGGATGAGAACGCCGATGATGTTGATGCCTGGAACCAGAACTGCGACGCTTGCTCAATCGCTTTGCAGTGAACCGTATTTGTTGTGCCTATGGTGAATTCGGGTTCAGTGAGCATAACCGGTCGGTTATCAAGATATAAACTCGGTTGAGGCGGTGCAGTGTCATCCGCTTTTCCGTCATTAACAGTGAGACGGAGTTTTATATTATACTCTTTTCGGGGCGCGGGAACGTGATATTTAAAATACACGTCTTTGCCTGAATTCCAATAAAATGTTAACGTATTGGCTACCAAGGTTTGCAGAGGTGTTTTGGAACCGATTTGGTAGTCCATATCATTTGTGATGTCCGGCGGCGAGCCGAGCACTGAACTTATAGGTCCATCGCATATACTGTTAAAATAGGGAGCGTTCCGATCAAGCAAATCCTTATGTTCCAGCTTCATTCTGCATAGATCACCGTTAGGGTCACTGACTGTTGCGGTTATTTTGACCATACCGATAGGGTCGTTGAGTATTTCAAAGAGCATAGCTGTTGAAGGCGTATCGACAACTTCAACTTCATCCGCGCCAATATCAATAGCCGCAGAAGAACGTGTTTGCCCTTCGATATCATAGTCATTGATTAACGCTGCACCGGCGTTAATGCATGGAGATCCTTTACCAAGATGAAAATCCAGGTCTTCCGATATAAATATAGGGTCGTCGTACAGTTCATTGTTCCCGGGCGACAAATTCAAATAATTGTCGCCATTCTCAAAATAATTGTTATAGTTAAGTGATATAGTTGTACTTGAACCGGTATTTTTTACCGCATAATCATCACACTTGTAGAAAATGTTGTTTTTAATTGTTGCGGCTCCGCTGGTGAGTATGGAAACCGCGGTATCATTAAATTGAAATGTATTGTTAATTAGAGATACTGTCGGCTGGTCCATGACTACGCCTATTTCGTTGTTCAGAAATACGCAGTTATAAATTTTAGTGCCTGAACCCGTTGACTTATTGTGAATGCCCCATTTGGAGTCGTAGATTACACACTGGTTAATTTCCGCACCGGAATCGACAGTGGTTATAGCAACTCCATCGAAAAATACGGAATAATATTTACTGACATAGACACCATTGAGAAGAGCATTCTCGCCAAGCTGGACAGTAGATTCCGCGAAGAAGGAATTATTCTTGAAGATTGTTTTATGCTCCAGCGGATTACGGGTTTCGTGGGCTGTTTCGCTGACTTCGTCGCCGGCAAATCCGCCGTAAATTTTCACGCCGTTAGGAATAACAATAGTATCATTGAAATAATAGGTGCCTTCGGCTACCCATATTATCTGATTACCGCCTGATTGCGCGTCATTAATAGCAAGGCTGAGGTTATTGTATGCCTGAAGCCATGAAGTACCGTTTCCACCGCCCAGCCGGTCTTTATCAACAAAAATAACGTTGCTTGGAGGTGTATCAGGCTGTGCGAACAGTTCAACTGTATTGTTGTCTTCATTGCCCAGAGCATCTATAGCGCGTACCACATAGAAGTACATGATACCGTTTGTGACTGTGTTATCTGTATATTTTGTAAGATCTGCCAGCGTGTGAAGGGGAGTATTAAAATCCTGAGCGCCGGATGTCGTTGCCCGGTAAATATTGTAGGAAACTGGGTAACTCGGATCATAGGCGGGTGACCAGACAAGCTGAATGGTACTGTCACCGGCAGAGATGTCCTTTAATCCTTCAAATGATGGAGGTACTGAGTCATCCGGACTGCCTGATAACTCTACTGTATTGCTGTCTGACAAGTTATATTTGTCGACCGCACGGACAAGGTAATGATAGGTGACGATCGCTGAAACTATTGTGTCGGTAAAGGAGAAGTCTGTTGTTTCCATATATGGCCTGAAAAAATCAAAACTTTCTCCGGCTTTTCTACGGAAAATGCGGTAGATTATTGGCGATTCCTGATCAACGGCAGGAGTCCATGAAATGGTTATCTGACTTTCTTCTTCCGTTAATGATTGCAGTCCGGAGAATACAGGGGGTGTATTACTGCGGCTTGTTGCCGTTCGAGGAGTATTAAAATTGCCCTGTCCGTCATCCTGATCTATGAAAGTAAAGACAATATCTTCTCCCTGAACCACCTGAATTTTGCCGTCGCCAGCCTGGACTGGGCCGTTGTCAACCTGTATGGTACCATTAAACACACCATCAGTTGCGGATTCGAGAAGAGTCATTTGTTCGCCTGTTTCCGTTTCGCTGGATACGGTTACGGTGCATGACCCTGATCCGGCGAGGTCATTATCTGCGACGGATACAGTAATAAATTCACCGATATTACATACCGGTTTATTGACGGTGATTAAAGCGAAGCTCTGCGGTTCGAATCCCATACTTCCTGAGATAACCAGCGCGAAATCCTGATCTATTGTACCGGGAGTTTGTGTGCAGGCATCAGCGTTAATGGAGGTTCCTTTAACAGATATAGTATAGGCGCCGATGAGCGCTGAGTCGATATAGACGTTTTCAACATTGTTAATAAAATCGTGTTCGCCGTCCGGAGCCGTCCATGTACTGCCTTTAGGAAAGTTATTACCCCTGTATACTTTACCGTCAGGCGCGGTGACAAGCAGGTCAAGGTTATTGACCAGTGTTATATCAGCGGCGGGGTCTCCCGGCGGGTCTGTCCAGACAAGCGTGATACGCAATGGGCGTGAAAGGTCATTAACCGCAATAATGGTGGTAGCTGTGGAGCCTGTTTCCAAGAGGCCTAAATCTCCTTGATCGAAGACAAGCAGGTCGTTCGCGTCACCAATGCCGTTCGGTCCGTCTATAGAATTTTGTAAATTGATTCCTCCCCAGCCCTGATAAATTATATCTGCTTTAGTATTAAAATCGTAAATTGCGCTCAGACTGCGGGCTCCATTGATAAGCAGAGCTTTAAGTAAGGCGGGAGATATGGCTTTGCCGAGGTCTCGGTAGTATTGATAAATAAGAGAACTGACTCCGGCTGTGACAGGGCATGCCATGCTTGTCCCTGACATAAATTCGTATCGGGGACCGGAGTCGACATTACCCGCTTTGTAATCCCACGATGTCGGTGACGAATCGGAATCCTCGGACTGAGAAGAATGCGTTGAAAGAACATAGACGCCCGGAGCGACGATATCCGGTTTAAATCTCCCGAATTCACCGTCTGTACCCGGTTCCACAGGACCGCGGCTGCTGAAATAAGATACTTCGCCAACGTTGTCATTGCTTGCCGCGTTATTGTGGTTGTCAGCGTTTCTGTTAAGTTCGTACGCACCGACAGTAATCACGTTTTTCGCTGTTCCCGGCGAAGCGACGGTATTGGGTTTTCCGCCGAGGCCGTTCGTGGTTCCTCCACCGGAATTACCTGCGGCGAACAATATTGTCAAACCCTGATCTCCTGAAGTCATATTTAACGCATCTCTGACTCCGGCATCATATATTGCGGCATTAGAATCGTATTGCGCAAGCGGACCGAAAAAACCGTTGTATCCCCAGCTGTTGGACGATATGCGGGCGCCTTGCGTATAGGCGGTGTTTAAAATAGTAGTGTGCGCAATACCGCCTCCATTAAATATTTCCATAAGAACCAGTTCCGCATCGGGAGCCATACCTTTTACTGAGTACGGGTATGTTGAACCCGGAGCGGAAATGATTGTATTGGAAAGTGCGCCATTGCCGAGTATAGACCCTGATACATGTGTGCCGTGGGCGTCAGTGTCACCCTGTTCTCCTGAACCCCATGAATAGTATCGTATGCGGGTGTTGTTATCTGGATAACTTGTGGGGAGCAGGGGATTAAGCGCAAATGCGGGATGAGTATGGTCAACTCCCGTATCATTTACATTAACTATGACACCGCGTCCTGTCAGGGTTGCGTGTGACAGCAGTGTTGCGGTAACTCCGGTCAGGTTGCGTGAAAGATCGTTATGTTTTACTAAGCGCGGTTCGCTTTCTATCCATTTTACACCGTCAATCTGCGCTACCTGTTCGAGATGGTAACTGGGTATCAGGACGGTTGCCATTGATAAAGAACCCTGTTTGACGGTAGAAACGACTTCACCGAACAGGTTTTCGATCTGTTCAATCGCTTTTTCTTCTTCCCCCGGGAAAAAGAGCACATTCAAAGAGATTATTTCAGGAAATTCCTGATCCGCTTCTGTCGGCTGTACATCCTGTTGTTCTTCAATTTTGGCGATAATTTCATCAGACAGCTTATAGTACGCTTCATATGGGCCTGCCCATGTGACAAAAGGGAACTGTGACCAGTCGATAGGCGCGTCTTCTTTCATGGTGATTATATATGCGTTTTCAGGAATATAAGAAACGAGGGTTATCCCGGCATCATTCAGCTGATTAATCCATGATTCGTCAATGGTATCGCTGAATTGTATGATGAACCTGTTTGCAAAACGTGTCCTTAATTGACGAGGTATTTTTGTTCTGTCATGGAACCGCGTATTTATGTGACTGCGTCGTAAAAAGATGTGTTCATCCCGATCAGGCGTGGATTCTCTGTCGCGGGTTATTTTTCTGCTATTGCTGGACTGGGCAAAAAGAAGCGTGCAGTTCATTGCTAGTACAAGTGATATCACTATTGCGCATAATACGCGAATACCACTGTTTCGAAGGGGGAGTGTGCTCATAATGCGTTTCCTTATGTTTATAATCATTAGTGAATACACGTATGGTTATTCTTAATACAAAAAAAGAGCATGCTTTATTACACTTTCATTATATATTATACTGCATAACCGGGCGGGTTGCAAATTGATAGGCTAAAAATACTTTTTATGTCGCGTAAAGCGAAACAAACGAGGGCTGAAAAACAGCCCTCGTTCTTCAGGGGTTATTATACTTAGTTGAGGAGACTAAGTATAATTAATATATCGTCGTTAATAAAACAATGGTTTAGTAATTAGTTAAGAACCTGATTTATTCCAATGACTTAGAATCAATGATCTCGTAACTGTATCCTTGTTCAGTCAGGAACAACTGCCGTTTTGCCGCGTATTTCTGATCAGCCGTTTCACGGGTTATGATGGAATAAAAATGGGCATGTTCGCCTGTTTTTTTCGGGCGAAGAATACGCCCCAGACGTTGCGCTTCTTCCTGTCTTGACCCGAATGTGCCGGAAATCTGAATCGCGACATTGGCGTCAGGCAGATCAACGGAAAAATTAGCGACTTTGGACACAATAAGTATTTTGATTTTACCCGATTTAAACTCAGAGTATAGCCGTTGCCTCTCTTCGTTTTTTGTACTGCCGGTAATCAATGGGGCTTTTATTACTTCTGTTATCTCGTCCAGTTGTGTGAGAAACTGGCCGATAATCAGCACGTTGTCATTTTTATGTTTTTCAAGAAGTTTTTGTACGATAGATATTTTCGCTGTATTTTCGGACGCGATTCGATATTGTGTTTTTGAGGTAGCCATAGCGTGCTGCATTCGCAGGTGATCAGGAAGCGGAACACGTATTTCATGGCAGAATGCTGTGGCAATCCAGCCTTCTTTTTCCAGTTCTTTCCACGGGATATCCTGTTTTTTGGGTCCTATCAGGCTGAATACATCGGATTCATGCCCGTCTTCTCGTATAAGAGTAGCGGTTAAACCGAGACGGCGAGTACTTTGTATGGATGATGTTATCCTGAATATCGGCGCGGGAAGAAGGTGTACTTCATCGTATATGATCAGGCCCCACTGCTGAGAGTTAAATAAGTGGAAATGAGCAAAATCGGACTGTTTGTCTTTCCGGTAGGTGAGTATCTGGTATGTGGAAATGGTTATCGGCTTGATTTCTTTTTTTTCGCCGCTGTATTCACCGATGTCTTCTGGCCTGATGTCGGTTTTATCGAGTATTTCATCCATCCACTGCCGTACTGCGACGATATTTGTGCATAAGATCAGTGTCTGGGTCTGAAGTTGAGACATAACCGCTATACCGATAATTGTTTTACCGGCGCCACAGGGAAGCACGATTACTCCTGAGCCTCCGCGCACGCTTCCTGCCTGATAAAAACAAGCGACTGAGTCTTCCTGATAATGACGCAGGTTGAACGGATGTCCTGCACTGGTTTCAGCACGTAAATGTATTGGATGCGGCGTTCCCTGTCTGTATCCGGCAAGGTCTTCGACCGGGAACCCCATTTTTATAAGTACCTGTTTAATCATTCCGCGGTGTTCAGGTTTGATTTCCAAATGGTTGTCATCTTTTCTGCCGGCGATATAGGGGAGAGCGCTTTTATTGTGGCTTATTTCCTCTATAAATATCGGATCTGTTGAGTGAAGGAGCAATACATCGGAATCATCTGCTTTAGTCAATCTGACTTTGCCGTAACGCCCGGTAAATTCAAGGATGTCGCGCAGTACATTTTGCGGGACATCGTATTTTGAGTATGCATTGAGTTGATCTATGATAGTGTTCGGATCAAGCCCGCTTGAAGCGGCATTCCATAGAGACAATGGAGTAATTCTATATGTATGAATATGTTCGGGAGATTTTTCCAATTCGCTGAAACGGCTGATACAGATACGGGCTTCCTGGTATTTCGTGTTGTTTACCTCGAGCAGAATAGTGCTGTCGCTCTGCACGATTAAAGGGTTGTCTGGTTGATACTTCATATTATTATGCCCGGGATAAATTTGAGTGACTGTCCGTTATACTGCGAAACAGGGCGCAGAACATAGTTGTTATCAATTAAAAAATCAGGAATATTTTCAGTCGATTTAGCATCCGGTTTGCGGATTTTACGTAATGGCATCAGATCAAGTGAATGCAGGATATCAAACACGTCCTGATAATCTTCCCTGCTGATAATCAAATCGGTATCGGAAAACGAACCTTTAATATAATCTCGTGTCTTGGGATGCAGGCTGATTTGTTCCGCCAGTTGGGCGGTTTTGCATCGAAGCAGGAAGACGTCCATAAAGTAAACAGATCCATATTCTTCGCACCATTCCGTTAGTGAATACAAGACGTTTTGAGGTATTGGCTGGTCAGTGTTGGATTCCAGAATCGAAAAAATATCTGGTTGAGCAAGTTCCTGAGATAATCCGCGATGAACAGAATGGCGATTGAAATGAAACCGCATCAGAAAATCACATTGGTGTATATCAGCGGCAAGATAGAGTTTCCACAATATGCGTGGATCGGCATCTCTGGATATGATCAGTTCAAAATTAGGCTGAATAATAATGCGGTTATCGTACTGAGGTTCTCCCGCTTCAGGTATAATCCCTTTTACAAGGCACATGCCGGAGTCGGTAATTTTCCATGCGCAGAATGTATCTAAGTCGCTTGAACCGATTTCTATAATATCGAGCTGGTGGAGTATGAAGACGGGAAAATACGATAATGGTTTGCGATAAAACGTATCTTCCGAGAAATTATCGCCTTTAAAGAATGATTTGTACAATTCCGCCAGCGCAGTTATAGGATAAAAGGTTTCTTCCTTCATTTCCGCCATGAACCGCATCATTGAGCGCCATGAGTAGTTAGCATCGTATGATGTTATAATGAAATTTAAAAAGGACGCCTGTTTTGCTGTATAGGAGAGGTTTACCCATGCGTTAATCGGTTTAATACGGAAAAGAGGCTTAAGATCCCGGAGTGTAATCAGGTCAAGAGACGTAACATACGCCAGCAATGCGTTACAGTATGCCGAGAGCGTATCTTCTCCCAGAGAGTCGGCGATAACGCAGAGCTGGTTGGATAGTTTATTTATGACGCGCTTGTTAAGCGTTTTATCCATGTTAAAGCGCAATTCGTCTTTCAATCCTGCGATGAGTACAGCGAACACTCCAAGAATGAATGAACCGTGTTCAGCATGGATGCGTGACGGAGCGATTGATTCGGCCGGGAACAGAAGCGCTCTATTATTCGCCACTATTGAATGAAGCAGCGTGCGCAATTCATCAGGAACAATATAATGCGAATCATCCGTGTCGGTGTTGATAATATGAAAAATGAATCCTGCATTAAGAAGGACAGTGATGGTTTCGAATATCTTTTGGCATGGAACGGATTGCTCAACGAATTGATTAATGATTGGCGCTGGAAGATAGTCAGCGAAAAAATTGATCAAAAAAAGACTTTTTTTCTGTTCCGGCGATAAATATTCAAGGCATTCCTTGAAAAAATTCGGTTTATTGCTATACTCAAATAGTTTATCGCGAGCATGTTGCGAAGCGAACGGTATTATTACAATACCATACGTCTCCGTAATGGTTTTTAAGTGGTTCGGATTAAGTTGTGATATGCATTCTTTGAAATTCATAAATACTTGATAAAAAATGAATTATAGTTTTATAGCCAATTAATGTCCGCATTTTTGATAAATAGCAATAGTATCAAAAAGAAGTATTGAATTCAACGAGTTATTTGCTTATTGTATTTAACAGGGACGGCTTTTTGTGCATAATGGAGCTTTTGTCGAGTTCAAAATAAATATTTCAGGATCAAAAAAATGAAAATTATGTTAGTGCCTTTTAATCCGGTTGTTGGGGATATTTATAATAATCTGAAACGAATGTGTAAGATAATACAGCAAAGCGCCGCTGATCTTGCTGTTTTTCCTGAACTGTCTGTATGTGGTTATCCGCCAAAAGATTTACTCGATAAACCGTCATTCATTGATGATATCCGGCAGGCGGTATCCCTGCTTGCTCAGGCGACTGCGGAAACAGGCATTGACATTATCGTCGGATGTGTGGATACCGGTATTGTTGACGGCAAGCGGCAATTGTATAATGCCGCCGCCTATCTTTCAGGGGGGAAGGTTCAGCGATTTGTGCATAAGTCTTTGCTGCCAACCTATGATGTTTTTGATGAACACCGGTATTTCACGCCTGCCGAATCTGTCACTGTTCTGACTATTCGGGGTAAACGTTTTGGTATTAGCATTTGTGAAGACCTCTGGTTTGAAACGATGCGCAAATACCGTGTTGACCCGATTGAAAAGTTAATCGAGAAAAACATTGATTATTTAATTAATATTTCAGCGTCTCCGTTTGAAGAAGGCAAAGTGGAAAAACGGTTGAATCTAATCTCTTCTGTCGGGAAAAGGTGCGGTGTGCCTTTACTGTATGTGAATCAGGTTGGAGGGAACGACGGTATAATCTTTGACGGTGGCGCGGTTGTTGTAAATGGAAAAGGTGAGGCTTTAACTCAGGTTGACAGATTTTCCGAAGAAGCTCTTGTTTATGATACTGATGAAAAATACACCCCGTCGACGTTTAAGTTTCCTGACCCTGATGATGATCTAATTGAAGCATTAACGCTTGGTATCAGGGATTATACTCACAAAACAGGGTTCAAGACAGTTGTGCTTGGGTTGAGTGGAGGTATAGATTCTGCTCTTACCGCCGCTCTGGCTCAGCGCGCATTGGGAAGCGAGCACGTGAAAGGGGTCAGCATGCCGTCACGCTTCTCTTCAGAAGGGAGCAAAACCGATGCGCTTCATCTGGCGAAAAACCTTGGTATAGAATGTTTCACTATACCGATAGAACCTATTTTTCAATCGCATTTATCTCACATCTCACCATTTTTCCAGACAGATCAGTGGGATATTACGGAAGAAAACATGCAGGCGCGCATACGCGGCTCCATTTTGATGAGTTTATCGAATAAGCATCGTTGGTTGTTGTTGACTACCGGCAATAAATCGGAGCTCGCCGTCGGATACTGTACGTTATATGGGGATATGTGCGGCGGGCTGGCGGTCATAGCGGATGTGTTTAAAACCCGTGTGTATGAACTGGCGTACGCCTTGAACCGTGACAGAGAGATTATACCTGAATCGTCCATTACCAAGCCGCCCTCAGCGGAACTGCGCCACAACCAGACAGATCAGGACACGTTACCGGATTATGGTATACTTGATGGGATTCTTCGCCTGTATATCGAAGAACAGCAGGCAGTGGAAGACATTGTTACCGCCGGGTATGACAGGGAAACCGTGCTTCGTGTTGTTCAGATGGTTGACCGGACAGAATATAAACGTAAACAGGCGGCATTGGCGTTGAAAGTGTCAGTGAAAGCATTCGGTGAGGGGCGCCGTATTCCAATCGTTCAGAATTATATACCTCTTGACCATTGTCCTATTGACAGTCTATGATATGGAAAATCCTCATAACTGCTGTTCAAGCATATTCAAGGGCTGATTCATTATGATAGTGACAATCAAAGAATATCTGGCAATCGCCATGATTATCATATTCCTTGTTGTTTTATCGGGTACGCGCGTCCGCATCGGTACGGACAAGTTTCATCAACTGATATGCGCGGGGCATTTGAAAAGAATATACCAGAATATGATAGAAGAAATTGAACAGAACCCTGCTTTATTCGACGAGCATCCTGAGTCTCCGTGGTATGAACTGCTGAAGGTTGACCAGCATTATCTTGTCTGCCCGTCAGCGGACAAAACAGTTCAGCCGGAAAAAGGCAAAACATACACTCATTACGCGCTGAATAAATCTGCGTATGACCATATTAAAGACAAGCACAGCCTTCCTGATGCCGCTCATCGCAAGGTTCTGATCGTAGACGGGATACATGATCCTGCGGGTTTTGATTTATTCCCCATGGCGAATCCTGCATTTCGACATAATGGCGGATGTAATATCCTGCTGACAGACGGGTCTGTTATCTGGTTGAGTAAAGATAACTTTTCTGCCGGCAACATAGGTTTTTCTATTCGCACTGCCGAGAAATAATCTTTTAGAAATTATAGCGTTCTGACAAACTGCATAGTTTACGGTACGTATTGAACGCGTAGCGGTCGGTCATACCTGCAATATAATCGCAGACCACTCGTTGAAGAGGTGTATGATTAAGCCGTTCCAGTGTGGACGGGTCTAGCAGTCGTGGATTATTAATGAATAACTCGAATAATTCCTGGATTATCCGCAATCCTTTCTGGTTCATAATTTCAACCTGATAATGAGTGTAGAAATTTTTGTACAGGTATTCTTTCAGCTCTTTATTTTTTTGTTCCAGCTCAGGGCTTAATGTAACGATAGGTTTCATAGTATTGCGGACATCATCAACTGAGGATATGCCGTACTGCTGAATGATGTGTTGAGTATGCGTTAAAACATCCTGAACCTGACGGTCTATTATTTCACGAACGACATAACTGCCGAGTGTTTTTTCATCGAGTTCGTGATATTTTTTGTTCACAGCATTAAACGCTTCGCGCCAGATGTCTATATGAGCAAGGTCGCTGAAGGTAAATAAACCGGCGGAAAGCCCATCGTCAAGGTCATGTGAATTGTACGCTATTTCATCACCGATGTTTACAGCTTGTACCTCAAGCAGGGGCGCTTTGTATGGATCATACTGGTGTTTTTCCGGCTTGTTGTAGTCCATGCTGTGCTTTATTATTCCTTCTCGTACTTCCCACGTAAGGTTCAGTCCGTCGAAATCAGGATATTTTTTTTCCAGTAACTCTACGATGCGCAATGTCTGGTGGTTGTGTTCGAATCCTCCGTGTTCCTGCATGAGCTGGTTCAGTTTCTGTTCACCGGAATGCCCGAATGCCGGATGCCCCATATCGTGTGCCAGAGCGAGCGTTTCTATCAGATCTTCATTGAGCCTCAGGCACCGGCCGATGGTTCGTGTAATCATAGCAACTTCAAGTGTATGAGTCAGGCGTGTACGGAAATGATCTCCTTCAGAATTAACAAACACCTGTGTTTTATATTCAAGCCGTCGAAACGCCCTGCTATGCACAATCCTGTCTCGGTCTCTCTGATACCGTGAACGGTATGGATGTTCCGGTTCATTATAGAGCCTGCCTTTGCTCATATTGCTTTTCATTGCGTACGGAGCAAGGAGCGCATGTTCATTCTGTTCCAACTGGTCTCGATCAAAAACTGATAGTGTCATTTAGCGTGTCCGGAAAATAAAATGAAATGTTGATGTGTTGTTTGTATCTCAAGTATATAGCTTTGAAAATCAGGTGACAATTGAAATTTTTCTCGAAATAGACGTCTGTTTTCTGGTACTATAATAATGAAAAGTGTATTCTGAAGATCTTTATTACATAAAGGAGCGTTATGGCAGTTAGAAGAGATGACTTGGATGAAGCAAATTTTGATTTTAACACATACCGTCATTTTCCCCAGCGTATCGGCATATTTGTTGATGTTCAGAACGTCTTTTATTCCGCGCGAAATATATTCCATTCAAAAATTAACTTTAAAAAGCTGATGGACATGATTGTCGGCGATCGGCAAATGATACGGGCGATAGCGTATATTGTTCAACACGAAGATATTAATCAGAGCGGTTTTATCGATGTTTTAACCAGAGTGGGATATGAGATTCGGAAAAAGGAATTGAAAATACGGCCTGATGGAACCGCTAAAGGCGACTGGGATATGGGGATCGCAATCGACTCCATAGCCATATCAGATAAAGTCGATACTGTTGTGCTGGTTACTGGCGATGGCGATTTTGTCCCTCTTGTGGAAATGCTCAAAGCGCGCGGATGCAGGGTGGAAGTAGTCGCTTTTGAACGAAGTACTGCTCAGGAACTTCAGGTGGCGGCAACATTGTTCATACCAATAGATGAATCGCTGATCTTTAAAGATAACAAAGACAGTAAAACGAAAGAAAGAACATAAAATGAAAAAATCAAGTTCTGTTTATGTGTTTGTAATTTTAATGTTCTCCTTGTCATCTGTGTGCATGGCACAGGACTCTGCGCCTGAAGAGGTAATGCCGGACAATACCGGTAACGAGCAAGTACTCGCCGAACAGAGCAATGATACACGGGTTATGATGGATAATGAAGGGGTAATCATTATTCTTGGAGGCGAAGCTACGGCACCTGAATCGGAGAATGATACTGATGTTTCTGTCTCGGAAGAGATAACTGACCTTGATGACGGATATGTTGATAACGATACATTGTACGATGACGAACTGAAAGCACTGGAAGATCTTGGTTTTGAAGCCCTGCTTGAATCTATGCCGGATCAGTATGTGCCTGTCATTGCCGAAGAAGAGAATGATACGATTGAGTCTCTGACTCGTAAAAAATCTAAATTACAGCTTGAAGTAGCTGTCGCTCCTGCGGATATAATTTTGCTGGCGAATGGCGAATCGGTTGAAGGAGTAATACGGACAAGTACCGATGAGATAGTTTCGATTGAGACGGAAACCGGGTTGTCGGTGTATCGTCTGGAAGAGATAGATTATATTGATGAAATGGATGAAAAGAGCCGTTTTTATCTACTTCACAAATTGGAAGAACTCCATGAAATAAACAGAAAGCTGGTTCGTATTAAACTTGAAAGAGAAAAACAGAAGCTTGAACAGGCACAGCAGAAACAGGAATACGTAGACATTGTGGTGGGTATGGAAAGCGGTGACTTGTTTGCATTGTCTACCGAGCGGCTGGAAAAAATAATTAAAGAATTTGCTCAATTCTCACCCGAATACTGGCGATATTATCATCGTAGGCCGGATGCCATGAAAGCTCTACTGCAACTTAAACGCCTTAAACGCTATGCGCATCCTGAAGTGGGGAACATCATAGATCTCTACATCAGGGCATTTGAAGCAAAAGTGCAGGAATTGCGCGAAGGTGAGGAATCATTGGTGCGCAGTCAGTACAAAAACTCATATGAGCAGAATTTCAGGCAGGCCGAACGACGAAGGATAACGGCACTTAACCCTGAACAGTAAACTATCGCCATGCTCAAAATCGAAGAACTATTCGCGCAAGCCCGGGAAAAGGGTGCGTCTGACATCCATATTGCCTCAGGACGTGCTCCTGTTGTCCGGCTTCATGGTGAACTAACGTATCTTAATGATAATGATGATGTTGTATCGAATTCTCATGATATGTTGTTTGCAATGCTCACGTCTGAACAGAGCGAATTCTTTAAGCAGTCCCTTGACCTTGATTTTGCCTATACTTCCACCGATAATTACAGGTATCGCGGTAACTTGTTCATGCAGTACCGCGGCGGAGTAAATGGCGTATTCAGGCTGATACCGGATACTATACCTGAACTCCATGATCTCGGGTTGCCTCCAGCGGTTAAAAATTTTACCGACCTTCATCAGGGACTGGTTCTGGTAACCGGGCCCATGGGCAGTGGAAAAACCACGACACTTGCCTCCATGGTTAACCTTATAAACAGAAACAGGGCTGACCATATTCTCACTATTGAAGATCCGATAGAATATATACATAAAAACCTTCGCGGTGTGGTTAACCAGCGTGAAGTCCGTATTCATACCAAAAGTTACACTGCGGCATTGCGGTCAGCACTGCGTGAAGACCCTGATGTGATTATGGTGGGCGAACTTCGTGACCTAGAAACCATATCTCTAGCGCTTACGGCGGCTGAGACGGGTCATCTTGTTTTCGGTACATTGCACACTACTGATGCGGTTGGTACGGTAAACCGTATTATTGATGTGTTTCCGCCGGGTGAACAGAATAAAGTGCGCATTATGCTGGCTGAATCATTGAAAGGCGTATTATCTCAACAGCTTATACCCAGATCTGATAAGCAGGGAATGGTTGTCGCGGCGGAATTGCTGATCAATACGTCTGCTCTGGCAAATATGATTCGCGATAACAAAACGTTTCAAATACCGTCCATTATTCAGAGCGGAAAAGCCAAGTCAGGTATGTGCATGATGGACGATAGTATTATGGATTTACTTAAAAACGGCGTTATTTCTCCTCAGAAAGCGTATGCTTTCGCTCAGGATAAGACTCAGTTCAGACAGTTTCTTAAGGAGGAGAACAATGGCTAAAATAGATCAGATACTGAAACTGTTGCCTGAACATAATGCTTCTGACTTGCACATGGTGCCGGGAGACCCTCCAATAGTACGCCTGAATGGTGTGATGAGGCGCACGTCTCTTGATGTGCTGACTTCTGAATTCAATAAGTCGCTGTTGTATGAAATAATGGATGCTGACCAGATAGCTTCTTTTGAAAATAACAATGACATTGATATGTCCTATGAAATTAAAGGAGTATCTCGTTATCGCGGTAACATTTTCCGGCAGAATAACGGCGTCTGTGCAGTATTCAGGATGATCCCGTCGCAGGTATTTTCATGTGATGAATTGGGAGTATCGGAGACTATTCGTAATTTTACTTATCTGAAAAGCGGCCTTGTACTGGTTACCGGCCCGACCGGTTCAGGTAAATCAACGACACTGGCCGCGCTGATCGATTTGATTAATACAGATCGCCGATTGCATATAATAACGATTGAGGATCCGTTGGAATTCGTGCACGAAGAAAAACAGTCCATTATTTCGCATCGTGAAGTCGGACGTCATACTCGTTCATTCGCAAACGCCTTGCGTGCCGCGATGCGTGAAGACCCTGATGTGATTCTGGTGGGGGAAATGCGTGACCTTGAGACCATATCCCTTGCAATTACGGCGGCTGAAATGGGGATACTTGTTTTTGGTACTCTTCACACTAACAGTGCGCCAAAAACAATTAACCGTATTATCGATGTGTTCCCTGAAAACCAGCAGGAACAGATACGGACAATGCTGGCGTCATCGCTGAAGGGCATTATTGCTCAGCAGTTATTGAAACGAAAAGATAAAAAAGGCAGGGTGGCTGTTCATGAAGTGCTGGTTGTCAATCCGGGTGTTGCTAATCTGATTCGTGAAGGAAAATCACATCAGATTTCCTCAATTATGGAGACCAGCAAGCAGGAAGGCAACTGTACAATGGATCAGTCATTATCAAAGCTTGTAATGGAAAAGGTTATTTCCGCTCGAGAGGCGTATAGAAAAGCATTAAACAAATCCATTTTTGAAAAGATGACTGAACAGGAAGAAGAAATTACTGAGGCTGTGTCTGTTCCTGATGATGTCGATGAAATACTTCAGGTAGATATTTCATTGAATGATACAGGCGACGATATGAAGAACTTTTTACAGAACGTTATTGAGTCGCAACATGAACAGGACGCATCCAAAGCGACGGTTGTTTTACCCAACGCACCTCTTCAACCCGTTACACAGGACACAGAGAAGAAGTTGGATATCGTAAAAAGCGACGCAATTATGCAGAATGGACCGACTATCCTGAAACCACGTGAACCAGAGGTAAATCATCTTACTCAGAAGAGCATATTGAAACAGCCTGCTCCATCAATATTGCCGCAACAGCCAAAAATCAAGGAAAAGCCGAAAAGTGTGGATATGGAAGCTTTTCAGGATAAACTGGAAAAAACGATTGCAGTTGCCGCTCAGTCCGGATCAGGAGGAATACTGATTATTGTAGAAATGGAAGGGCTTGAGGCAGTATTGCAGTCAGGAGCCTGTTCGCTATCCGAGATTAATGAAGTTTTCTCACAAGTACTCAGTGGAACTGATTGTTTTTCTCAGGCAACACCGGAGGTATATGTTATTCTTTGCCCGGGAATGTCTGCCGGCGAAAAATCAAAACAAATTCATTCCGGTTTATGCGCTTTGCTGAATGGAAAAAATGTTGTTGTCCGGGTGGGCGACGCGGCATACCCGAATGAAGCGGCAACACCTGATGACCTGATTGACCAAGCGAGCCAGATCAAGTATTGCTAATTCCTATAATGATGAAATAATCCCTGTTTTCTGAAGCAGTTCAAAAGAACGCATTTTCCTGTCCGATAAACCGTTCAGAAAAAAAATACAGATTGAGGCAAGTTTTGTTATCATAGTTTCCGTATATGAGATTGACAGGAACTGATCCATAGTTTCCATAGCGATAACTGATTCGAATGCCGACAGGAAGTCTCTATCTAATGATGTTGTATACCTGTTTTGTTCCGTGATTGTCAGGGATGAACGCAGTGCGAATCCCGGCACAGGTTCGAAAATGGGGTAGATTTGCCCGGCGAGAGGCATTCCTGATCGGGTACATGAAACAGTATCCGGCATATATCCTAAAACAGATAAGACTCTGCATGAATAATAGAGGATAATAGTTGTATAGTTGTCTTGCTCGGTGTGTTCCAAAGCATCAAGAGTTTTTTTCAATACATTATATATTTCAATTGTTTCGCCGGATTCCCATGGAAATGAACATATACAGTCGGCAATAAATGAACAGAGAAAAAAGATGTCAGGGTTTGTTGCTGATTTGCAGCGGGTCAGCGGGGTACATTCTTTGAGCGTGTATAATGATGTTGATCCTGTTTTTAGATAATGACAACGCAGTTCGTGAAACAGCTCTATTCTTCCGCGAAAAGCGCTTTTGGGTGATTTTGCCCCTCGTGCAAGAATGTGTATCATGCCTTCAGCGCCTGAGAACAAATGGAATATCAGGCTGGTATTGGAATAGTCGAATTTGCGGAGCACAATACCTGTCGTTTCACATATCTCCGGCATATGGCACTGGTCCTTTCGCTTATCTGGGTGGTTGAGGCGCACCTTTTGCAGGGGGGGTATAGGGAGGGTTTACCGCTCCGCCTGAAATAACCAGTTTTAACCCGTCTTCAATGGACATATCAAGTGGTGTAACATCTTCTTCCGGAATCATTATAAGTGTGCCTGAAGTAGGGTTGGGAGTTGTTGGCACAAAAACGTTTATAACTTTTTTTTCCGTTTTATATTGTACTTCACCGACGGCGGTGGATGTGATAAACCCTATGGCGTGCATGCCTTTCCTCGGGTATTCGACAAGGCATACTTTATTAAGGATGGTTTTATCGTATCCAAGAAATGCTTCACTTACCTGTTTTACCGCAACATAGACACGTCCGAGCAATGGTATTCTCAGTAATATTGATTCCCCAAACGTCAGTAGCCGTCTTCCGATGACATTGCGTCCGAACATACCGACAAGGATAAGCCCTGTAATAAGAAATCCAAGCGCGATAACCCTGATGAGAATTTTGAGCTGAAGCTGATCATAGTACATGCCCGGAAAAAGGTTGAATATATAATCAGTCGCTTTAATAAAAAGGAAGACTATCAGGTATATTGAAATGACTATAGGCAGAATTATAATAATGCCGGTTAAGAGATAATTACGCATTCGTCTGAGCAACATTTTAAATTTCCTTATTGTTCGTGTCGTGTTCAGGTGTATCATTTTTGTACTCTGATTTAATGATAGAAACTTTTAGTGTAATAACCCGTTTTTCGTCAGCGTCGACAACTTCAAATTCAAGGTTATGCCTCACAAAAATTTCGCCTATCTGGGGTATTCTGCCCAACTGATAAAAAGCGTATCCTCCCAGGCTGTCATATTCACTTTCGTCTTCAAACTCGTCATCGATATTGAGTAATTCCTTAAATTCAGGGATAGGCATTTTTGCGTCAAAGATGTAATGATCGGAATGTTGTGTAAAAAGCGCTTCTTCATCCGTATCATACTCGTCCTGTATTTCTCCAATGATTTCTTCAAGGATATCCTCAATCGTTACCACTCCTGAAGTGCCTCCATATTCGTCAACAGCAATGGCAAGATGTGTTTTATCTTTTCTGAATTCATGCAGTAATTCACTAATCAGTTTAGTTTCAGGGACAAACATGGGGGGGTGCATGATATCTCTAACAGCGGTTTTATGAAAAACATCCTGTTCGAGAAAGTCAAGAATGTCTTTTGCGTAAAGTATGCCGACAATGTTATCTATGTTTTCTTTGTACACAGGTATTCGCGAGTGGTGGCAGTCACGAATCAGTTCAACCGCTTGTTTCAGGGCGGCTGTATGCTGTATGCAGATCATATCGACTCGCGGGCTCATAACTTCACGCACAATTGTTTCACCGAAATCAAATATACTGTGAATCATTTTGCGTTCATCAGCTTCGACTGTGCCTTCTTCTTCGCCCATTTCGATAATTGTTTTTATTTCTTCTTCGGTGAACGAATAATCAGTCTGTTCCGCAGGGACACGCAGTATTCCGGTGAACGAATTGGCCAAGGCGCGAAGCAGAGCATTAACAACAAAAAAAATGAATGAGATATAGTAAAACGGGCGAATAATGTATATTGGTATCAGATCGGGTTTTCTTTTAATCAGGATTTTTGGGACGACTTCACATATGGTAATAAACACTAAGCTGATACCCATGCAGGAGAGAATCAGAACAGACATGGAATCGTAATGTGGAAGCAATTGCATCTCAGCGCTCAGAACGAGCGCGACCAGGCATATGCCCGCCAAGGACTTGATAATAAGCAGGGTAGAAATGATATTTTCAGAATGATGAACCCACAGGCTTACCACTTTTTTAATGCGCGGGGACTTGTCTTCCAGCAATTTTGCTTTGATATCGCTTATTAACCATAGCGTTACTTCCAGCGATGAGCATAATGAAAAAACGATGAGTGATACCGTTAAAAATATAAAAATCATGAGTGGCTCTTTATCCTTCGGTTTGGTCGGAAATCAATTGTATGCTTCCGCCTGCTCTTACCAGTTTCTGTAATAAGTACTGCTGTCTTTTTTCCATGCAGTCTTTGTCCTCATCGGTGGTATCGTCATATCCCAGAAGATGGAGTATTCCATGTATAATATACAGCGCGAATTCTTCATTAAAGCTGGTGTCGAATATAGCTGACTGTTCAAAGGCACGGTCGGCTGAGACTACCACATCTCCAATCTGATCGTCAAGCCCGTCAACATCATCACCTTCTCGCTGGGAGAAGGAGAGAACGTCTGTCGGTCCGGTATGCTGCAAGTACTGCTCGTTTAATTGTTCTATTTCTTCATCTGAAACGATACTGACGTCCAACTCGACTGATTCCGGTTCGCCTTCGCAGGTGAGAACTTCCGCACAGATATTTTTAATCGTTGATGGGTATATCTGAAACCGTTTCTGGCGATTGCTTATCCTGATTTTCATGAGTGTCCTCTATAATTTTTGTTTCGTCATCGGGATACTTCGGGCGTGTATGGAATATACTGTTTAAAATATACGCAAAACACTCTTTTATGCGTGTTAAATCGTTCATAGTCAGTTGTGAATTGTTGAGCTGACCGTCGGCAATTCGTGAATTGAAAATATTTTCGATCAGATTACTTATCCTTGACGGTGTCGGTTTGTCAAGTGAACGCGATGCCGCTTCAGTTGCATCGGCAAGCAGAATAATAGCCGCTTCTTTTGTTTGCGGAATGGGGCCGGGGTATCTGTATTCTTCTTCGTTGATAGTCTCATTCATCTGCAGGTTCTGTTCCGCCCGTTTGAAGAAAAAGAAGACAAGGCTTCGCCCGTGATGCTGTTGAATAATTTCCACTATTTCTTTCGGCAAACCATATTTCCGTGAGAGATCAATGCCGTCTTTTACATGAGATATTATAATCAGACTGCTCATGCTTGGAATCAGTTTGTCGTGCCTGCTTTTGCCGCGCCACTCGTTCTCAGAAAAATATTCAGGTTTTTTCAATTTGCCAATATCGTGGAAATAAGATCCTACCCGGGTCAGCAGTGGGTTTGCTCCGACTACTTCCGCCGCGGATTCAGCAAGGTTGGCGACAATAAGGCTGTGGTGATACGTACCGGGCGCCTCAAGCACCAGTTTTTTAAGCAAAGGGTGGTTAAGGTCTGACAATTCCACAAGCCGTATATCTGTGGTCACATGGAAGAGCGCCTCCATAATAGGTAACAAACCTGCGCAGAAAAAACCACCGAGAAAACCGTTGGTTATGCCGTTCAGGGAATGAATAATGAGCAGAGGCGCTTCCTGTTCTGAAATTATACCGCCTGCGAAAATAAACAATCCCTGAATAATACCGGTTACCAGTCCGGCGCGCATAAGGTGTGAGCGCCGCCGTGCCCGGAATGAAATAAGAATACCAATAGAGAGCGACAGTATACTCATGATAAAAATAACAAAATCGCCATGATACATGATACCGATGCATAATGAGAAAACAGAGACAATAATGAGCGCCCCGGGGATCGGCAACAGGATACCGCACAGTATGGCACTCATGATTGATGGGAACAGTGGCGTATACTTTAATGCCGATACTATGCGGATAGTAAGGTGCGAGGCGTCAACAGGTGTTTGCAGTATATACATCATTATTCGCGTCATAAGTAATGCCAATAATAACGTGAACACACCGAGCAGCATCTCTATATTATTTTTAAAAGAGACGGTTTTAAAAATTTTCAGGTAGTGATTTATGGAATACAAAAACAATGCGCCGATAATTCCGAGTCCCGTCAGCATACTGATGTATCGTGTCAGCTGTCCGAGCGGGAAAAAGGAATTATCAAGGTAATTAACGACAAAAAGACCGGACCAGTTTATTGAAAGCGACAGCAACGCGAAAGTCAAAACAATAGTAACCACTAAAAGCGTGTACCGAAAGAGTCGGCCATATTCGATAAATGTTCTTAGTTTCGTGGCTTCAGCTGTTTTTCGCTTCTGGGTACTGATCAGCTTGTTTTTTATGAGTTTTCTTTTTCGGATAAATCGTTTCATTTACCTTGGATTGTTCGTCGTGAGTTTCATATGCTTTGATAATTTTGGATACCAGAGGATGACGCACAACATCATGCTCATTGAAGTAGACAAAGTCTATATCTTCTATTCCTTTTAAAATAGATTGAACCTGGATCAGCCCTGAATTACGGTATGACGGGAGATCTATTTGAGTCACGTCGCCGGTCACCACTGCTTTGGAACCGAATCCAAGCCGGGTGAGAAACATCCGCATTTGTTCAACAGTGGTGTTCTGGGCTTCATCAAGTATGATGAATGAATCGTTCAGCGTCCGCCCTCGCATATACGCAAGCGGAACGACTTCAATTATGCCTCGGTCTCTGTACCTTTCAATGGAATCTTCGTCGATCATGTCATAGAGCGCATCGTACAACGGCCTCAGATAGGGGAGAACTTTCTCGTACAGGTCTCCGGGCAAAAATCCGAGGCTCTCGCCAGCTTCAACTGCAGGGCGTGTCAGCATAATTCTTCGTACTTGTCCTGCTTTGAGCGCGGCGACTGCCATAGCCATCGCAAGATACGTTTTCCCTGTTCCTGCAGGACCGATACCGAATACAAGCGACCGTACCTGAATTGTTTCCACATACGTTTTCTGTCCGGGTGTTTTTGGCACGATAACTTTTCTGCGCCCGGGCAATTCTATGCGTGATGTTTCAGGATTAACCAGCGTTTCCTCATCATCCGATTCTTTTACCTGATTCAGGGTATAGAGAAATTCGGTTTTATGAATATCCGACCCGCGTTCCAGTAATTTGACCAGTTCGGCGAAAAAAATTTTCGCTCTGTTCAGGTTTTCTTCCGGCCCTTTGAGCACAAAGAAATTATCGCGTGACGTAATTTTCAGGCGCAGTTTTTCTTCAATCAGGTCAAGATTTGACTCATCATTACAGAACAATGAACGTGCTATTCTTCCATTTTCAAACTGCAACCGCATTTTTGCCATTGTCGAGTTGATCCCCCTTGTTCAGGGCTGTATTATACTACTTTGTAATTCTTAGATGCAATTCTTTAAGTTGGCGATCACTGACTGCTGATGGTGATTTGGTCAGCAGACAGCTCGCTTTCTGTGTTTTTGGAAACGCGATGACGTCACGTATACTGCTTAATCCGAGCATGAGCATCAGAATCCTGTCTAAGCCTGGAGCGATACCGCCGTGCGGCGGCGCGCCCATTTTCAACGCGTCGAGGAAAAATCCAAATTGTTCGTTTATCGCGTATTCATCAAGACTGAGAAGCTCGAATATCTTTTTCTGTAAGGCGTAGTTATGGATCCTTATACTGCCGCTGCCGACTTCGACGCCGTTCAAAACGAGGTCGTATGAACTTGATCGAACTGCCAGAGGGTTTGAATCAAGAAGGTCTATATCCTCAACCACAGGAGCGGTAAACGGATGATGCTCGCTTTCAAGGCGTTGTTCTTCGTCATTGTATTTGAACAACGGAAAGTCAATGATCCATAAAAATGAGAATACCGAATCATCGATCATCTTGCCAATGCGGGCAAGATGGTTACGTAATGCTGATAATGACTGGTTGACAACGTTTTGCGTGTCACAGACCATGAAAACGATGTCATTATTTTTCGCGCCGGAAAGAGACTGTAGTTTGGCGATGGAATCTTCATTGAAAAATTTGGCGATAGGCGACTGAACACTGCCGTCAACAAACTTAAACCACGCAAGGCCTTTGGCGCCATAATTACCCACATACGAGGTCAGGTCATCAAGATCTTTGCGGGAAAACGAAGCGCCGCCGGGGTACATAAGCCCTTTAATCACTCCGCCTTGTTCCAGCGTTGTATTGAATATTTTGAAATTGGAATCTTTTAATATCTCGGTAGCGTTAAATAATTCCAGTCCGAATCGCAAATCCGGCTTGTCGCACCCGTAAAGATCCATAGATTCCTTATGTGTCATGCGGGGGAATGGAAGCCGTAAGTCATGATTAATCCCCGCTTTGAATGCGTTTCTGATAACGCCTTCAGTTATGCGAAAAACCTCTTCCTGAGTGACATAGCTCATTTCCATATCTATCTGGGTGAATTCAGGCTGGCGGTCAGCGCGCAGATCCTCATCACGAAAACATTTGCATATCTGAAAATATTTATCAATTCCGCCGACCATGAGCAACTGCTTCATGATTTGCGGAGACTGCGGCAACGCGAAAAAGTTGCCAGGATTAACCCTGCTTGGAACAAGGTAATCCCGCGCTCCTTCCGGAGTGCTTTTGGTAAGTATTGGAGTTTCTACCTCAAGAAAACCCTCGCTGTTAAGATATTGACGAACCGCAAACGCGACCCTGTGCCGCGCTTGGAGGATTGACGACATCTGCGGACGACGGAAATCCAGATAGCGATACGTGAGGCGCAGTTCTTCGGATACGGAATCAGCCTCATCCAACTGAAATGGGAGCGGGTTGCAGTTGTTGAGCAATTTCACGGTATCAACCATTACCTCAATTTCACCTGTGGGCAGGTTCGGGTTTATTGAGTAATCGGGACGAGCGGATACTTCACCTTCAACATGAAGCACAAATTCCGCGCGAAAATGTTCTGCCATCGTGTGGCTGGTGCCGCAGATTTCAGGGTTGAAGACGATTTGCGTTAATCCTTCACGGTCGCGGAGGTCGATGAATATTACTCCGCCGTGGTCGCGCCTGTTGTGTACCCATCCCATCAGAGTTACGCGTTTTCCAACATCAGCTTTTGTCAATTGGTTGCAGTGATGTGACCGGAGGCTGTGCACAAAAAAATCTTTAAATGAGAGCTCCATGCTCATGATTGTCGTATCCTTTCTACCAGTTTGTCTATATCTACATTATTATTTATAGTTTTGATGTCTTCTTCAGTGCCATTAATCATATCTTTTAATTTAAAAATATTGTTATCCCGTTCGTTCTGCCCCTGAATAAGAACAAACCGCGCGTTGGCTTTATTGGCGGAACGCATCTGGGCTTTGAAACTTTTTTGTTCGGTGCATATGTCTGCACGAATATCATGTTGGCGTAAGCTGTGAAGGAGTTCAGCATGATCGGTAAATAACGCATTATCCAGGTTGAGTATATAGAGATCCAGATCAGAACCGGCTGTTATTGTGCTGTTATTAGCCGTCATTTTTTCCAATACGATGACCAGGCGGTCAATGCCTACGGCAAATCCGACTGCGCCTGTTTGCGGGCCGCCCATTTCAGCGATCAGGTTATTGTACCGCCCTCCGCCGCCGAGCGCGTCCTGACTGCCGAGATGCGAATGAGTTATTTCAAAAATGGTATTGGTGTAATAATCCAATCCCCGTACAAGGCGAGGTTCTATTTCGTAGGCTATTTTCATTTTGTCTAATAACGCGAGCACTGACTCAAAATGAGTTTTGGATGCATCATTTAAGTTTTCATTCAACGGGGGAGCGTTTTTGATGATTTCCTTGCATGCCGGAACTTTGCAATCGAGCATACGGAGCGTATTTTTTTCAAACCGGGTGTTGCAGTCAGGGCACATTGTATCTAATGAACCTGCAAAAAAATTCTTAAGAATAGAGTTGTATTTCTGTTTGCTTTCAGCGTCTCCCACTGAATTAATCTTAACGACAATATTATCAATCCCCAGTGATTTGAAGTACGAGACGGCAAGGGAAATTGATTCCGCGTCGTGATAGGGGTGTTCTGTACCAAGAATTTCCGTGCCGAGTTGATAAAACTGGCGGTTTCGTCCTGCCTGTGGGCGCTCATAGCGGAACATTGGCCCGATATAATAAAATTTGCACAGGGACTGGTCTTTATATAATTTATGCTCGATATACGCGCGTACAACCGGCGCTGTCGCTTCGGGACGCATGGTGATGGAGCGTCCTTTCCGGTCGGCAAACGTGTACATTTCTTTACTGACGATATCTGTGTTTTCACCAATTGACCGTGAGAATAATTGCGTTTGTTCTATTATCGGTGTGCGAAGCTCGCTGTATCCATACAGAGCGAACATCTTGCGCGCCTGAGATTCGGCCTTTTCCCATATATATGATTGAGGGGGCAGTATGTCATATGTACCCCGCAGTGCTGTTATAGTCATGAAAACTCCTTCGTCATTTCTTTATTAAAAACCGCGTTCTTCACGAATATCGCGCTGGCATTCTTCGATCAGCCGTTTCAGTTCTTCCAGTGATACTAAAGTGGTTTCTCTATCGAAATCAACCAGTTCAAGCTGTTTAACAATATCATCAACTTTATGTTCCATTTCAGCGATTTTTTCTTGTTCGTTCACTACTTTTGTTTCGAGCGCTTCGGCAAGCGAATTGAAATTTGCCGCGACTTCCTGAAAATAATCGTTCTTACGAAACGAAACCCGTTCCTTGAGTTCACCTTTTGTCAATTTTTTCAGGCTGGAATTTAATCTGAAGATAGGACCGGCGATACGATGCGATGCGAAGAGCGAAAGTCCGCCGATAAGCAGGCTTCCAAGGATCAGCAGTAATAATACCTTTATGACAAAGACCATATCAATATGATTAAAGAATGATTGTTCTCCAACGTCGCCGAAAGTTTTGTAAAAAGACCTGAGAATTTCCATGCTGACCAGCAATGAAATGATGCTGACGCTCATAATTATAAAGAGCGCGTATATTCCCTGCACCTGTTTATTTATAAAATAATTGCGGCGTTTTCTCATTTTTGGCTTTGTCATTGGATTCAGTCCTTTGTTTATGATATAATAAAAACGAAAGGTAGATTATGTTTTTTTCGGATTATATGAAAAAGTGAGATATTATATCATAGTAAAAGCGTAAATAACAATTCTTTTTGAGTAAATATGTCATAAATACAAAATCATCAGGCATAACGAAGAATCAGCTTATTGCGTGGCAAGGAGAATTATCATGTTAAAACAGCTTATGACGGTGCTGGACAGCTTAATGAACTGGAAGATTTTGTGTGATACCTGCAAGTACGATTACGGGAACGCCTGTTCCCGTCCTGATCGCCCGAATGCGAGAAAATGCCCTGATTATAAACGGCGCTAGCCTATTATTCTTCAGGAATCAGGCTTGTTAGCCAATTTTTAGCGTCGGGGTTTGTTTCAATGAGCAGTTTAGCTTCGTTTCTCGCACTGGCATAATCTTTTTTCGCGACCAGTATTTTTATCAGGTTGCCGCGTGCCAGCGCATAAAGCGGATGAATAGAAAGCGCTTTACGAAAATATTGTTCCGCCATACCCAGTAAATCCTGTTGCAGATAAATATACCCGATCAGGTTCAGCCCTTTAACGCCACGAGGGTTTATTTCAAGAAAAGTCCTCACTGCGTCAAGCGCCTGCCGCAGGGCACCCTTTTTCAGGTACGCAACTCCAAGAGAAAAAAAAGGTTCTTCATATAAAGGTGATAAGATCGTTGCCTGTGTTAAGTAATCTATCGCATCGTCAAAACGGTTTATATGAATGCATGCCATGCCGAGGCTGTTAAACGCGCTGGCGTCCTTTGCGTTGAGCGAGACTGCTTTTTTCAGATGGGTGATGGCATCGTCATATTTTTCCAATTGGTAGTATTGCCGTCCAAGCAGGTAACGTGTTTTAAACGAGTCTGGATTGTCGTTGAGATCTTTAAGCAGTAATTCAAGATACTGCTGGTTTTTTTCTTTTGAAGTGATTCGCCCGTGGGCAAGCCCGTAATGGTGAATAGGGACGCTGGAATGCCGTTTGGGACGGCTTTTAAGTGATTCTTCGACAAGTTCGTGCACATGTCCTTTATATCTGATAAACGGCCGGTTTCTGAACATGCGGACTACTTCCACATCAAAGTAGCCGGAATAACCTTCAGCTTCAGTGTAGGTATGATCGTTTGGCCGCCAGTTTTCTACGTCAGGGTCATTTACGTAATGGCGTTGGAAAAAGATGAAGCCGTCATGTTCCGTATCGTTCGCGCATGCCCGGATACGTGGAAAATCCCGTGCCGCGAGCCGTTCATCAGCGTCAAGAACAAGGATCCACTCAAACCGGGCTTTTGAAAGTGCGAAATTTCGGGCGTCAGCGATGCTGTCCTTGAATTCAAACTCATACACCACAGCGCCAGCATGTTTTGCCAGTGCGACAGTGGCATCGGTTGATCCGGTATCTACGACAATTAGTTCGTCAACGCACCCTGCGATAGAGAGCAAACAGCTGTTAATGCGTTTCTCTTCATTTTTGACAATCATGCACAAACTGATACCGGATGCATTCATTACATCAGTTCTCCTGTGTATATCAAGGATATTAAGATAAGGAATTATATTTGTAAACTCTATTTATAAAACGTCAGGAGAATCATGGCGTTTTAGTTTTTTAGCGATATGGAACGATATCTGCTTATCTGAATACTGCGTCGTTTTCTATTTGCATTTGTGGGGCATTTAAACGGTTATTTCAGGCAGTGTCGGGAAACGCTTCTGACTTGTTACATTATTCGGGGAGAATACGGAGAACAAAATTCAGCGGGTTATTCTGAGGAGATTGAGCCGGTTATCCGTATTTTCCCACTTACATTTAAATCGGGAGGTAATCCAGATGAAAATTATTGTTGATGGTGTCAAAACAGATTTAAACACTGATAGATGTTCGTCATTCGATGAAGTGTTGCTGACTATCCAGAATCATGTTCGTGACATAGATGACCGCAGGCTGGTGATTGATGTAACTGTAGACGGACGTAAACTTCATGAGTTCGATCAGGAAATAAAAGCGGCAAACCCGTCAACATTTAAAGAGATTGTTATTAAAACGGATGATGTGAACAAAACGGCTATCCGGGCGTTGAAAGAAATTAAGGACGGACTTCCGAAGCTGTCCGGTTCAATGAACAATATTGCTGAGTCGCTCCAGGCCGGAGACCGTGGTCGCGCACTGGAAACTTTTTCCCAGTCGTGTACCGAATGGAGAAAAATTATCCAGTTTCTCGACGACCTTGCGGTCTTACTGCAGATAAATTATTCCACGCTCAAAGTTAATGATAAATCCGTTGACCGTGCCAATGAAGAGTTACTCTCTCTTCTCATGGATACCAAAAAGGCTATCGAAGCGGATGACCTTGTTATGCTTTCTGATCTTCTTGAATATGAACTGGCATCAAAAATCGATGAGGAAATTGAAATTGCTGACGTGTTGATAGAGCATATCGCCGCCAGATAAAAGGAGTTCCTCATTTATGGTCGATACTCTTCAGCAGTCAGTTCAGTACCGTTTAAAACGCAATATTGAACTTATCAAGCAGAATCAGCCCGATATTGCCGCTGATGTTGCCGCTCTTTGCAATAATAATGGAAATAACGGACATATATCTGTTGTTGAGTCGCGTACGGGCGTGCCTACTCTAAAACATGGCGATGCGATGCTGCACAGTATGTATGACCCTGTCAAAGAGGCAACACGTTTTATCGACAGCTTGACAATGACGCCGCACGTGAACATAGCTGTACTTGGGTTAGGGCTTGGATACCATGTGAAAGAGCTTGTATCCCGGTCTAAATCAAGGGATTTTATTTTGGTGATCGAAAAAGATCCTGCGGTTTTCAAGGCATTCCTGTCTCACGCTGATTTACGTGAATTCTACGGTGTCACAAAAATATATTTCGCGGTAGACCGTTCTCCTATGGACATTTTTCGAGCACTGCAGGGATGCGCCATAACTCTTTTCGCTAACGGAATTACTGTTGTCAGTCATCAGGCTTCAGGAAAAATTGACCCTGCGTATTACAATACTATTGGTGAAAAGATACGCGACACGTTTCAATGGGCGCGGGTCAATACCGTATCGCAGATCAAAGCTTCAGAAGACTTTGCAACGAACATTTTCAGGAATATGCCGGCATACGTCAGTACGCCGGGGATAAATAAATTATTCAATAAGTTTGTCGGTTTTCCAGGTATTGTTGTATCCGCAGGGCCGTCGCTAAATAAAAATA
Source organism: Candidatus Auribacter fodinae (assembly GCA_003599815.1). Taxonomy (GTDB): domain Bacteria; phylum Auribacterota; class Auribacteria; order Auribacterales; family Auribacteraceae; genus Auribacter; species Auribacter fodinae. Next base: position 33,855 of record QZJZ01000010.1, on the reverse strand, counting down.
TACGGTATCTGAAACAGGCTCAGGGTAAAGCGGTTATTATTTCTGTGGATACCGCCTTGAGGGTGTTATTGAAACACGGGATCGAACCTGATATCGTAGTGAGTATTGATTATACCAAACATAATGCGCGTTATTTTCAGGGAATACCTGAACTGAACACCGCGCTTATTGTCGATCCTGAAGTCTATCCTGACATTACTTATGGATATAAAGGCCCGAAGTTTATGATGTCGCTGCCGGGCAAATCGCTCTGTGACTGGTTATCGGATGCGGTGGAAAATAAAGGCAATATGGATAAGGGGCTTTCTGTTGCGCATACCGCACTTATGCTGGCGTTAAAGCTGGGGCTTACGCCTGTCGGGCTGGTAGGGCAGGACTTGTCGTTCCCAGACAAAATGACCCATGTCCGCGGCTCGGCTATGGTGCGCAAAAGTTCGGTCAGTCAGGATCAGAAAGACACGGTTCTGGTTCAGGATATTTTTGGCGGCAGGGTTATTACCACCACATCCATGCATGTGTTCCTGAAACATTTTGAGGATCTGCTCGATAAACATAAGCCGGACTGTTACGACCTTACTGAAGGAGGCGCGTATATTGCGGGCGCAAAACCGTTGTCTTTAAAAGAATTTATCCTGCGTAAAGCGTCACAGCAAATAGATACCAAAAACACGATTCACACTGCGTATAATGCCAAACCTGAATGTAACCGGAATCTCCTTGTTCAAAAAATAAATGCCGCAGTGAAGGGATTGAAAGATGTCGTATCGATCTGTTCAGATGGAGTAGAAATACTGAACTCAATAGAAAAATATGTGAAGAACAACAATATGTCGAATCAGCGGTTGTACCAGTTTTTCAAAGACTGGGCTTCTATATCTCGCAAATTGCACAGCAGAAAAGATGTGTTCCGGTTGCTGGGAAATAATATTACCGATATCATGGTATTACAGGCGAAAAAGGATCTCGGATCAATAGATACCATTGACAAGGATAACCTTGATGGGCTGAAAGATCTGGTCAACAAAGACAAAACAATTTTCCAGCGTCTTATTGAACAATGCTCAATGTTTATAAAAAATTTTGATGAGTTCAAAAATAATGTCGGTAGCGATTCATGAAGGCGTTGCTAATGGATTCTATCCTTAAGCATACGAGGAGTGCTAAAGAGCGAATAGTAGAGTTATGTTCATTGCTTGACAGCGTGCCTCCCACACAGTGTATGAAATCCGAATGCGGTGACTGGTGTTGTACAAAACTTGATTCAGCCTGTGATGAAAATGGTAATTTCATGAGCCTGCCGCTAATTTATACCATTGAGTTTTATGCGATAGCACAATATATATATGATAAATTTTCAGTTGATGAACACGCGCGTTTTTTTTATGCTGAACCAAAGGAACGAAAATGTGTGTTTCGTGATAACGGCAGATGCCTGATATACCCTGTCCGTCCTTTTTCATGCAGGGTCTACGGCAGGGAGGTGCCGGACATTTTCTGGGGTATAGAATACCCTCAGGGAAGCGCGGCATCTATACATTGCCGGAATTGTCGCATAAAAGATGAAGGCATGGAATCGGGTTTTCTTGCCCGATACCCGAAAATATGGGATAAACTGTATAAACTGAGTCACGAACTGCCGGTCGTTGAATCTGAAAATAAGCCTTTTTTTAGTGCTGTAACCGGTTTAGATGAAATAATAATTCTTGGATGGTATGAACGGTGTGAATTGCTTGCCGGAAGTACCGGCTGGTTTAATAAACAGTTTGCCGCATGGTGGCAGACATATTCTCAATTATTATAAACCATAATGAATAATCGAATTTTTGAGAAACCAATTCTTTATTGCGTACATGGCAGTCATGACATCGGGCTCGGGCACATCATGCGTGCCCGTTCATTATGTACCGTTCTCAGGCGGAATACTATTCAGCCTTTGGTATTGACCAGCTCTCCTGATTATGTCGTTTCAGAAATTGCATCATGGGGAGTGCAAGTTGAGAACGTGCCTGATGGTGATATATATCAAAAGGCGCTGAGTTATCGTGACCGTTATAACGCAAGAATCGTTGTTCAGGATGTCAGGGACACTGATGAGGCAACGGTGCGGGCTCTGGCGGACGAAGATTTTTATCTGATTCATTTTGACGATCTGGGATCAGGGAGAGATTACGCTGATGTCCTTATAGACGCTAATCTTTCTGAAAAGCAAATTTCTTCGATTTCAGGACAAATAAGAATGTTCGGCAAGCAATATATGGTTATGGATCCGGTATTCAGCGAAATACATGACCGCGACAAGAGTGTTGCCCCTGTTGTCAGGAATCTTGTCATATCACTTGGCGGGAGTGATCCCCGTAACCTTACGCCATGGATTGTTGAATTACTTGGAAGCCATTTGCAGAAATTTCAGATTAAAGTTGTTGTCGGGTCAGGCGTTAAAGATGCGGAAAGAGTCAAACAATTATGCTCTAAATTCCATTATGAATATATATACGATACCGACAGTATGGGTGAATTGCTGTATGAAGCGGATATTGCGATTATCTCAGGAGGCGTCACCTTGTATGAAGCAGTGGCATCCGGCACTCCGTCTTTGGTTCTGCCGCAGGTTGAGCACCAGTATGATATAGGCAGGGAATTTGAGCGGCTCGGATTCTGTTTCTGTCCTTTCAGCTATAATGAAAAAGACGCATGGAAATTTTTGCAGGCATTTTCACGGGTAATCAAAAATAAAGAGTTGCGCGAGGCGATGTCTTTAAGAGGTAAAGAGATTATAGATGCAAAAGGCGTTTTTCGCATCGCAAACCTTATTGGAGATATAGTCAGAAATCAATGTGGAGAAACCGATTATGTCACTTTACGACAATAAACTGCTCATGGTTATTGGTGCAGGTTTGTTTCAGAGCGCCGCGATAAAGCAAGCAAAAGAGCTTGGTATGAAAGTTCTTGCTTCAGATATGGACGAAAACGCCGTTGGATTTCAGTATGCGGATTACAAGATGATTGTCAGCACCAGAGATATTGACGCAACAGTCAGGGCGGCAAGGGTATTTAGCGATAAAATACATACAGTTCATGGTGTAATGACGGTGGGAACGGATGTATCACGGACGGTTGCGGCAGTAGCTCAGGAACTGGGACTGGTTGGCGTATCGCCGGAAACAGCGTTGTGCGCGACGAATAAGGCAAGGATGCGAGAATGTTTCTGGAAGCACGGCGTACCTGCTCCAAAATGGGCGGAGGTCGGGTCTCTTAATGACGCTCTTAAAGCGGTAAAGCATATTGGTTTTCCGCTGGTTGTCAAACCGGTGGATAATATGGGTGCTCGCGGTGTCAGGCGTCTTGACAGCATCACAGAGGTTGAAGAGGCATTACAAACCGCGTTGTCTTTCAGTTTAACCGGTAAAGCGGTGATGGAAGAATACATGGCAGGCCCTGAACTGAGTGTTGATACTCTGGTCTATGATGGTGAAGTCCATCTTCTGACAATAGCTGACCGGCATATTGAACGGGAACCATTTTTTGTAGAGATAGGGCATACTGTTCCATCAACTATTTCGGAGGAAATGCGTGCTCAGGTGCTGGATGTCATGAAGCAGGGAATCAAAGCGGTCGGCATTCGGTATGGCGCGTCAAAAGCTGATATGAAGATCACAAAAGACGGTCCGAAAATCGGTGAAATAACCGCCCGCCTCAGTGGGGGGTATCATAGCCAGTATACAGATCCGCTTGCTACCGGAATGCGCTCCATAAAAGCGGCGATAGATATTGCTATCGGGTTGCCGTTAAATATTGCAGATATAACTCCATCACGAAATCACGTTGCCTGCGAACGGGCAATAATTCCTGAACCGGGACGAGTAGTTGCCATAGAAGGTTTGGATCAACTCGATTCTATTCCGGGGTTCCGGCATATTTTTCTCCATGTAAAACAGGGTGATATTATTCAGCCTGTTGTCAGCAATATGGGGAAAGCGGCAAATATTATCTGTTCAGCTTCAAACAGGGAAGAAGCGTTTTGCAGTGTTGAACGGGTGATGAATACCCTGAAAATTATTACGGAACCTATTCCGGCTGAATGTAATTTGTGTTGAAATTGCCGACAGGATGGTTGTAAAGCATATCTTTTTCTCATTTGGTAGTCGCTTTTAAGTTCAATTTTCTTGTAATTATTGCGTTGGTGCGTGTTGGTATAAGTTATGCTAATGTTTAGCGGTGAACTGTGGAAATATCCGGCTAAACAGGAGCTGATATATTGGGAAAACTCTACTTTTATACAATTTTTCATGCGAATCTTTCTTTTTCCTGCATTCCGACCGACCAGTATCCCGTCATACTGGACAAGTGTTATTGGCCGGTTGTTGATCTGATCTCCAAGGGCTATAAACTTGGTATAGAATTCAGCGCGTCCACATTGGAAACCATTAACTCTATTGACCCGCATTTCGTTGAAACGATCCGCGAACTCTGGATGGATGGGAAATGTGATGTTATAGGTTCATCAATGACACAGAGCATATTCCCGTTGATTCCAGTTGACGTTAATCGCGTGAACCTTCGGGAAGGACGGAAAGTGTACCGGAATTTGTTGGGTGAATTCCCTGAAATCGGCTTTATCAATGAACAGACATATTCCAAAGCCATCCCTGAGTTATTCAGGGAAATAGGGTATCGCGCATTGATAATGGATTGGGATAATGCCGCGGAATATAACGATTTTCCACCTGACCTGCGGTATAAACCTGCACTGGTAAAAGGGACAAATGGCGCGGTGATCCCAATTATATGGAACAGTTCGCTTAATTCGTACAAATTTCAGCGCTGTATTTATGACCGTCTCAGTATAGATGACTTTTTGACAAGTGTGATGTCGCATCAGCATGACGAGCATGACCGTGCGCTTGCTTTGTATGGAACCGACTGGGAAATTTTTGATTACCGCCCGGGAATACAGGAAATAATTTCCGGTGAAATTAATAAAATAGAAAAACTGCTGAAAAAACTTACTTCGCGGAATAACGCTCAACTGATCAATCCGTCTGAGGTACTTGGTCTGCTTGCTCCTGAAACCGAAATAGAAATTGAGTCGCCCGAATGCCCTATCCCATGCAAAAACCGTGATGACTATAATGTTGTCAGATGGGCTGTCAGCGGCAGGGATAACGTACATTTGAATTCCCAATGTTATGCCAGTTACAACAAACTAAAAGAACTCGAATTTTTTAATGGGCTGGCGGGTAATAATAATGACCTCTGGAGCGGTTTAAATGAAATGTGGGGCAGTGACCTTCGTACCAAAACAACCGAAGAGAAACACTATAACGGAAAAATGAAGCTTGGCCAGCTTTCACATAAAATCGATGAGCGCCTTTCCGCCGTATACAGCCATTTCACCCCTCAATACGATTTTATACTGATTAACCCTTTTGCTCACGACTGGAACGGTGAAGCGGTTGAAATTACACTGTCATTCGAAAAAGGCGTCAAGCGTGGCCGAATCGGTGTTGAGATTGACGGACAGCTTGTAGTTTCACAATGTGAGCATCGCCAGTTGTACCGTGACGGAAGTATACGTCAGGTAAAAATGACAGTATGCCCTTTCATTGAAGCAGGATACGCCGCTCAGGGACGTATTGTGGAACTTGGACAAGAAGTAGAATATAAACATCACCAATACACCGGGGACAGGATAAACATAGAAACGGATTCTGTCATATTGACCATGTCTGCTAAAACTGGCGCTGATATACGTGAACTTATATATCCGGGGATATCATCGAAATCATTGGCTGGTTACCTTCCGCCGGTTTATTACGATCATATCGGACATTCAAGTGATTATTATACAGGCGGTATACAGTTGTGTGATTTCTTCGGCAAACTGTATAACGATACTGTTCAGACAAGAATTGTCGTTCCAGATAATCCGTCTGTTTTTCCCGTGCGCCTTCCAGTGTCTGCTGAGATGGACATGGGGTCTGGAAAAGTGTGGAAAACCTTTTATGTGTATCGAAATAAACCGAGAGTTGATGTCTTCTACCGCTTCTATTTTGCTGACCTTACCCCGATATTTTTTCGGCTTGGCATTACGACATTAAATCCGGAAGCATTTGACGTAAATACGCTCCGGTTTTCCACGATTAACGGCGGGAAAGATATTGAATGCTTTAATCCGAATGGAAAGATAATTAACCACCACCATTCTGTAGGCGCTTTTACCTCCGCGAGAACCTGTCTGGGAGCCACCGAGGGATGGGTTGATATTTCCGATAAAGATAAGGGGATAGCGATATGTACTGATAAGTCGCTCCTCTATTCCGTTCCGATGATTGAGTATCAGGAAATAAAAAAATCGTATTTGATGCGTGTATACAATTCAATAAGTGAGTCTGATGAAACAGGACGTATTCACTGGAGAGGGCATATGACCGCGCGGATCAGTTATGTCGGGCATGCGAACAGCGCCAATACCGTGCGGAATCAATTATGTAATACTGTCAATTCGCTGATCTGCATTCCGCGTGATGACGCTCAGCAAACAAGCGGCACAATGCGCTCGGCGGAACAGGTTTTAAGAGTACTTAACACAGAACATACCGATTGCGCTGTGTAAACAATAACACAAGGAACGACTATGGGCATGATGCGTAATGTACCGTTTTTTAAACCGTCTATTGGCAAAGAAGAAGAACAGGCTGTACTCGAAGTATTACGTTCAGGTTGGCTTACTACCGGCCCAAAAGTGCAGGAATTTGAATCTGAATTTGCTCGATACACCAATGCGCAGAATGCCATAGCTGTCAGTTCATGTACCGCCGCGTTACATTTGGCGTTGCTGACACTTGATCTTAAACCTGATGATGAAGTAATCACTACACCATTTACCTTTTCAGCTACTGCCAGTGAAATACTGCATGCAGGCGGCCGGATACGGTTTGTCGATGTAGACCCCTTCACAGGAAATATTGACCCAAGAAATATTGCTCAAGCGGTGAATGAAAAAACACGCGCTATAGTACCGGTACACTTCGCGGGCCAGCCATGCGACATGGATCCTATAATGGACATTGCACTTGAACATGACCTGATGGTTATTGAAGATGCGGCGCATGCCCTTGAAACAAAATACAAAGGAAATAAAATAGGTTCAATCGGCGATTTTACCTGTTTCTCATTTTACGCAACCAAAAACCTGACCACAGCGGAAGGCGGAATGGTAACCTGCGATAACGACCTGCTCGCTGAAAAGGTACGTATACTGAGCCTGCATGGAATGAGTAAAGACGCGTGGAAACGTTATTTACCCGACGGTTCGGCAAAATTGGATTACTATAAGATAATGTATCATGGGTATAAATATAATCTCAGCGACCTTCAGGCCGCGCTCGGTTTGGTACAGTTACGCCGCATTGAAAAGATGCATGAAGCACGTACCAGGGCCGCGGCTATATACAGGGAACAGCTAGGGGCAATGCCTGAAATCGAATTGCTTAGAGAGCACAGGACAGACCGCCATGCACATCATCTGATGGTGGTCAAACTGAATCTGAACCAGCTTTCGATTACCCGTGATGAATTCCTCCTGAAATTGCGTGAACGAGGAATCGGATCAAGTATACATTTCGTATCACTTCATCTGCATCCTTATTATCAGGAAACATTTGGCTATCAGGAAAGCGATTTTCCAGAGGCGGCTAAACTTTCCAAAAGTGTTGTAACATTACCCTTGTTTCCTGATATAACTTATGAAGATATTATGTACGTAACCGATTCCATTAAGGATCTGGTTCATACTTACGGTGCTAAAAATTTAATTTCTGTGAAGTGATATGAATACAGTAACAGATGTTCGAGTTATTAATCCCAGCAAGTCATTACGTATTGATGTAATGAAAGATAGTAATCCGTCTTCGATTATAAAATACGACAAAAGTATTGTAATAGCAGGGCAGTTTGATCATAAGATCTTCTGGCTGAATCTGGATGGGACTGTTGTTAAGACGGTGGGAGGGCATGGTAAAACCTCAGGGTTATTTGATTATCCTACATCACTAACCATTGACCGGACAGGGTTATTATGGGTAGCTGACCGCTGGAATCATCGGATTGCGGCAATGGATATGGATGGCAGTATACTTAAAACTATTGGGTCGTATGGGCGCGAACCGGGGCAGTTCAGCGAACCGTGGGGAATATGTTCTGCCGGCGACAGTATTATTGTAACAGATAGAAACAATCATCGAGTACAGGTGTTTGCTCTAGACGGCACACTGCTCAGGATATTTGGGGTTCCGGGGCCGGATCAGTCATATTATGAAAGCGAAGAATTTCGCCGGGGGATGGTTTTTGATTCATGGGTACGACGCTCTCATCGTTTAAAGCCCCCTGATGTCTTCTTTTTCAAAGATGATTATAAAATAGGGACAATGGAGTACCCGTTGTCAGCGGCATACACGGAAGACGGTTCTGTTTGGGTTGTTGACAGCGGTAATGATCGATTACAAAAATTTAGTCGTGATGGACAGTTTCAGCGGTCGTTTTCTTCAAGCAATTCTTCCTTGCCGTTGGAATTTATTGCGTATGTTACGGCTATAGATAAACGGACAATCGCTGTATCATCGGAGACATCTGACAGTCTATATATCATGACAATTGATGGTGAAATCAAAGCACGGCTGCAGAAGGATGGTGCATCCCTGAATGCCGCCTGCGCTACTGGTGACGGGCATGTTCTGGTATTGGACAGCTGGAACAGTGTGCTGTACACATTTGATATTCGATAATGGATCCCGTAAAACGATTTCAAGATAATTTGGAGTTTATCCGAGCAGTTTGTCCGTATGTGGAGCGGCACATCTGTCAAACGCAAATAAATCTTCTGCCTACCCGTTCCGGTTCTTATACGTTCAGGTATAAGGATGTATTGCTTCACAGTATGATGAACCCTGAACGGGAAGCACAGCGTTTTGCAGACAGTATTCAACTGAAAGACAATCATGTTGTCATTTATGGCTTTGGGCTGGGGTATCACCTTTTTGAGATCGCTCAGCGTATCGGCAGTGACGGTATTCTTGTCGTTATTGAACTAAATCCGGAAATCCTGACTGCCGGGTTGTCTGTTGTGAACCTTGAACATTTTGCGTCGTTATGCCGTTTCAGCCTTATAACCGGCGTTACGGAAAAAGAAGTTCTGGAACGCTTCCATGATATAAGCAGGGAACTAGAGAATTTACAGTGGTCGTATGTCATTCATCAGGCATCTTATAAGTGCCTGCCGCCTCAGTTTCGCAATATTCACTCTTTTTTTGAGTCAATGCAGATGGAACGCCGTACGTCCTCAAAGTTCAGGAATCAGTTCCTGCTTAATTTTGAGAAGAATCTTGAAACGGTAGTTCGCTCACCGGGTATAGACGATTTGAAATGTGCGTTTCATGGAAAACCTGTTGTTATAGTTGGCGCAGGGCCGTCTCTGGATGAGACATTGCCGTTGTTGCGGGAGTTTGAAGGCGCTGTTTATATCATTTCTGTTGATACCGCATTGCAAATACTTTTGACCAATAATATATGTCCTGATTTTATAGTCAGTGTGGATCCCCAGCCTATAACCCTTCGTCATTTCAGGCTGGTTCCTCCACGACCTGTTCCGCTGTTGTTCTGTCCGGTCTCCAACGCAGAGACTATTGCGCAGTATCCGGGCCCATTTATGGTGTTCCTGCAAAAAGGGCATTCCGTGACAGGAGAATATGAGGAATTATTGACAGGCAAGGGAGTTGTGCATGCAGGCGGGTCTGTATCGTGTATCGCGGTTGATATAGCGGTTCAATTTGGGTTTACTCAGATATTTTTCGCCGGGATGGATTATGCGTATCCGCAAAGCAGAGCGTATTCAGCGTATTCCTATGAAAGCCGTCAGCTTTATACCTACTCGCATCGTTTCAAATCGATGGAGATATTGCATCGGAAACGAATCGCAAGAGAGAAGCAGGTTATGGTTCCGTCATATAACCGGACTCCTGTCCTTTCAGCGATATCCCTGAACAGTTACCGGAAAAATATTGAAAAATTAGTTGAAATATACTCTCAAAAAGTGACATTCTATACCTTGTCGGAAACTGGAGCGTCAGTGCGTGGTGTAGAATTATGTTGCTCGAACATATTGGACAACTTGAGAAATAATCAATTAAACAAAACCATATCATTTCCCCGGACAACAGCTATATCACCCGGCCTTCATGAAAAACTGACCGAAAAGCTGTACTCTGTACAATAAACCTGATTTGCTTAGAGGATTCTGTATCGTCAATGACTGAGCCTGTTCATAAACGAGCGTGGTTTTATATTCTCCACGAACCTGAAAAGAACAATTATATCTGTGCTATAACTGAGCATCGTTATGAGCAGGGAAATTCAGTTTATATTTACGCCGGTACCCCTGAACAAGCCGGAATTCTGGACGATCTTTTATGGACATTCAAGCCGTCGTCTTTTGTTCCGCATGAGGTATTCCGCCCTGAAAAAAGAGTTGAAAGCCCGGTGGTGATAGGGGGGATGCAACGGCTTGCCCGGCATTATGATTATCTTATCGTAGCGTCGGATTATACTGAACGTGATATGGCGTTTATTGAACGATTTCCCCGCATAGTCGATTTTGCCGAAAAGTATGATGACAATCTGGTTTTGGCTAGCAGAAAGCGGTATGCCTTGTTGAGGAATTGCGGGTATGAAATAGATACTATCGAGAAAAATCTGAGCGAGAATAAATGAAGCAGAGGAGTATATAATGGAAGAACAGGCAAAACAAACCGTTTCTCAGGATGACGGTTTAATTGATATTAAAGAGTTTTTTTCCGTGAAGCTAAGGGTTGCTCAGATTCTTACTGCGGAACCGGTTCCTGAAACGGAGAAGCTGATGAAACTGAGTATCTCACTTGGAGATGAGGAACGCACACTCGTTGCGGGTATAGCGCAGTATTATTCGCCCGAACAGTTGATCGGGAAAAAAATAGTCGTGGTTGCAAATTTAAAGCCAGCCAAGCTGAGGGGCATTGTGTCTCAAGGTATGCTGCTTGCCGCGCGGGATGAAAAAGGTTTGGCTCTGCTGACGGTTGACAGTGATGTCGCGCCGGGCAGTTCTATCGGGTGATAAAATAGTACGGAAAGATATCATGGCTCTCAAAGCAGTACGGTTTATAAAAAACAGGGTTTCTGTCATTATCCCGAACTGGAACGGAATAATGTATCTGGAGGCGTGCCTTAAATCAATGCAGAGAAACATCTTTACTGACTACGAGCTCATTGTTGTCGATAATGGCAGTAAGGATGGTTCTGTTAAATTGGTGGAGACATCGTTTCCTGACGTCAAGATGATCTCCTTCAAAAAAAATAAAGGGTTTGCGGCGGCCTGCAACGCGGGTATAAAGGCCGCTTCAGGAGAATATATTGCGCTCATCAATAATGATGTTGAAATCGAATCCGACTATTTTGCGGTTTTGATAGAAACGCTCAGACAAGATCCGCAGTGCGGTATGGCATCGGGTAAAATGCTCAACGCAAAACATCGTGAGATGATTGATGCCGCGGGTGATGCTTTTTCAGCCGGAGGAGCGCCTACTAATCGGGGACATAATCAGCTTGATAACGGGCAATTCGATCAGCAGAAATATGTGTTCGGGGCATGTGCCGGAGCGGCGGTGTATCGCCGCAGTCTTTTTGATGAGATCGGTTTTTTTGACGAGGATTATTTTGCCTATATGGAAGATGTTGATCTTGATTTCCGGTCATTGCTTGCGGGGTATAAGGCGTTGTATGTTCCATCAGCGAAGTGTTATCACCACGGCAGTGCCACGCTGGGCGCGCTCAGCCCTCGTCACGTATTTCTGACCAACAGGAATAAGCTGTTTACTATCGTAAAAAATTATAAGCGGGACTGGCTTATAGTTCATTTTATGGATATTATCAGTCACCAGATTGATATGGCGCGCCAATTTTCACAGACGCGCCGCGGGTTCAGTTTCCTGCGTAGCCGGATCAGCGCCGCGTGGAAAATGCCCAAAATGGTGTTGAAGCGCTATTCCTTGTTCATCCATGGGCACAGAGACTGGGACAATGCCTATAACAATATTGATAAACGGTAGGGTTTGTTCGGAATGGATCAGCTCAACAATGGTAAACATTTTGTTTATGATATACAAAAAGTACTGGTTATCCGGTCGTATTCTCCATCCATGGAGACTGCTTTTAAGCTGATTCGTGAAGAATACGAACATGCGCAGGTAGATATTTTACGAGTAAAAAACAGCGTTCCGCATCCTTGCGAATCGTATCCTGAAATTCATAATATATATGAAACCCAAGACGCATCAGGTTTTACACTGGCCCGGCTGGGAGATCATTATCGCGAGTTTCGTAATAAGGAATATGACGCAGTGTTTATACTATATGGGGTTCAAAACGGAATGGCGCGGTATTTCAATGTTGATTTGTACGCGTACTGGCTGAACTCGCGTTATAAACTTACTCTGGATCCAGATGGTTTTCTTTCAGTTTTAAAACCGAATCGATTCTATAAAAAAGCAGTAGAGTATGTATTCAGTTATGCCATCTTTGGAATAAATCTTTTTTTTACGTTTTTATTGATAGCCTACACAGCTTTTCTTATGGTACTGTTAAGCCCGTTTGCCCTGATATTCAGATATTTCAGGCGTTGAATCAGTCGATGGTTACCGGGAGGGCGCTTTGAGCATGGAACATGTATTGATAACCGGCGGTGCGGGATTTATCGGGTCGCATCTGGCTGACAGGCTTATTGCCGAAGGACATGAAGTAACTATTCTGGATACCCTTGACCCGCTTATCCATCCAGACGGAAAACCGCCTGCGTATATGAATCACAAGGCATTTTTCATCAAAGGGGATGTTTGTGATTACGATCATTTACGTACAATAATAAAAGACCAGTCAGTCATAGTGCACCTTGCGTCAAGGGTTGGTATCATGCCCTCATTATGGAACATCAAGGATTACTGGGACGTGAATGTGGGCGGTACGGTCAATATTCTTGACATTCTGGCTAATGGGGAGCATTGCTGTAAAAAATTTGTGCTCGGCTCATCATGGTGTGTCTATGGTGAAGGTTCTTATATATGCCCTTCATGCGGCGTAAAGGACATGGTGTCCAGAGATGAGGAATCTATAAAAAAACATCATTACCAGCCGGCCTGTGATAAATGCGGGCATGATCTTGAAGCGATACCAACACCTGAAGACAGGGTAACGAATCCGTCCAGTTCATATGCGTTAACCAAACATGTACAGGAAACGATGGTAAAAAATTTCAGCAGGGAGTATTCGTTTCCTGCCGCAATAGCGCGATTTTTTCCGGTCTATGGCCCTCGCCAGTCATTAACCAATCAGTTCGCCGGTATAATTCCGGTCATCATTAATCGCCTTAAACGAAAAAAAACACCGATCCTTTTTGAGGACGGTGGGCAAATACGTGATTTTATATGGATACATGACGCGATAGAAATCTTAATGCGAATGATATATTCCTCAGATGATAAGTGCCGCGTTTATAATGTCGGCAGCGGCAGGCAGGTATCTATCATGAAACTGGCGGGAATTATAGCACGTGTGATGAGTTCTAAGATTCAGCCCAGTATCAGCCATATGTACCGTCGCGGAGACATCAGGGCGTGTTATGCTGACACATCCCGTTTACAACATGATCTTGGCATATTTCTGCCCGTCTCGCTTGAACTCGGAATAGATGAGATGCTGGAATGGGCTCAAACAGCGGAAAGCTGTGATTCGTTTGAGAAGATGATAGATGTATATAAAAACAAAAAGATAATCGATTTGAATTAAATAAAGCTTTCCAATAATAGAAACTATTTTCCTTCAAGAATAAAGTAATCGTTGTAAGTGACGATAACAACCTATTAACAGAATTTTGAGTGATTTTATAACATATTGGTATGAAGAAAATTGTAAAATGATCTCAAAAATATGCGGTGATAGGAAAATTTTTCCTAAAAGAGTTTATGCTTTTACCGATAATGGTAATGAGCACAAAATAAAAGAGGGAGTAGGTTATGGAGATAAAGAATATAAACAATATAACCCGTCAGATTCGTGCAGGGGAAATACGAAATAATCCGACCCAGACTTCGGCACGCAGTACAAAGACGGCTGAAGATGCTCAGGTATCACGACATACCGATTCTTTACAGATATCAGATCAGGCGCGTACAGCGCAGGAAATACAGAAATATACTGATATAGCCCGTAAAATGCCGTCAGTACGCCCTGAAGTGGTTAATCGTGTTAAAGAGCGTATTCAGAGCGGGTTTTATGAAAATAACCGCGAAGTATTGGAAGATACCGCATCAAGTATTTTGAATTCGTTATAGTTTTATGCACTAACTGCCTGAACAGGCAAACGATATAAATTGCCCCGGTTGAACTATCTGTTTAATCGGGGCAATTGTATTAAATTCAAAAATTCCATCCTTGTGCTTCTGTCGCTTCTGAAGGCGCCGAGCATCGAACTGGTTGTAGCGAATGCGTTCTGTTTCTCCACGCCTCTGATAACCATACAAAGGTGAGTTGCTTCCATGACAACCGCAACTCCAAGAGGGTTAAGGTGTTTCATCAGGCACTCTGCTATTTCGTTGGTGAGTCGTTCCTGAATTTGCAGTCTTCTGCTGAACGTCTCTACAATACGAGGCAGTTTACTTAATCCCATGACTTTACCGTTAGGAAGGTAGGCAATATGGCATTTACCGTAAAAAGGAAGCATATGATGTTCGCACAGGCTGTAAAAGTCTATGTCTCGCACAATAACCATTTCGTCGTATTTTTCGCTAAATACGGCGCCATTGATAAGTGAATCGATATCAACCGAGTATCCCTTGGTGAGATATTTGTATGCTTCCGCAACCCGGTGTGGCGTGCGTACAAGCCCTTCGCGGTTGGGGTCTTCTCCAATATGTTCAATGATTTTCCTTATAGCTGATTCCATAAAAAACTCCTTAAATTTAAAGACTGGAAGGTGCTGAAAAAGTTTCTAAGTTTTGTTTTTTTAATGTCATCACGAAGAACGTTAGCTACGCGGTAATCTAAAAATGTATAAAGCTGAGATTGCCGCAGTCCTTTCTGAGCTTCGCAATGACATTCTTTTATGACTTTTTCATCGCTCTCCAAATATTAACAATTTGATTATTATAGCATCAAGCGGTTAAATAAACAAGCTAACAGACAGAGATATTTTTCTGTGCTGTTTGCGGTAGGAAAATTTTTCCTGTCAGCACTTTGTGAAATTAATTCAAACAGTTTGTTGATATTTGCAACATATTCGAAAATAGCCAGTATGAACTTAATATAAGCTTAGATTTTGTCAACCGGTGAAAAAAAGTGTATTGGCATACGTATTGCATCTTAGCTCCTGCAGAAAAAAGTATACAGGAGGAAAATATGTTTGAGGGTCTCTACAATTCCGCTTCCGGGCTTATAGCTCAGGCTCAGCTCCATGAACTGATTGCCAACAATATCGCGAAAGCAAGCGTTACGGGCCACAAACGACAGAATGCTGTATGCAGAGAATATACAAAAGATTTTGATCAGTACATGCAGGCATACCCGCATCTTAAAGATCAGGTCGGAGGAGTCAAAACGACTGATCCATACACTATTTTCGAACAGGGCAGGCTGAAACATACAGGGAACCCTCTGGATATCGCCATAGAGGGAGAAGGTTTTTTTGCACTGAACGTCGATGGGCAGGAACTTTATACGCGCAACGGCCGGTTCACGTTTAATAAAGAGGGGTATCTGGTTACTCCCGAAGGTTATTTTGTGCTCGGTGAAAACGGTAAATTGCGTGTATTTGAGAATGAAGATGCCAATCCTGCTATTGTACGCGGTGTCACCATTGATGCGTCGGGTGACGTTTCAGTTCTGAAGGATGGGAAGAGTGAAAGAATCGGAAAACTGAAAATTGTGGATGTTGAAGACCCTTCTCAAATGCAGCCTCTTGGTTACAGCCTCTTTAAACCAAAGGATGAGCAAACGTTAGTCGGTGAAGATTTTGTCCTGAGTCAGGGATATCTTGAAGAATCCAACGTCAATATTCTTGATGAGATGGTGTCTATGATTACAAACATGCGCCTGTATGAAACGAATCAAAAAATTCTGAAAAATCACAGCGAAGTGTTAGCAAGAAGTGTCAATGAAATCGGTAGAGTATAGCAATATATAATATATAGTTCAGGAGGAAAATAAATGCTAGGTGCGCTTTTTACTTCTTCGACAGGAATGAAGGCTCAACAGTTATACGTAGATACCATTGCAAACAACCTTGCCAACGTCAATACGACTGGTTTCAAAAAGAGCAGGATAGATTTTCAGGATTTGCTCTACCAGACACTTAAAGCGGCGGGTTCTGAAACTGCCGATGGTAATCAGGTGCCTGAAGGAATGCAGGTCGGGCTTGGTGTGAAGCCGGTGGCGATAAGCAAACTGTTCACTCAGGGAACAATTACCCTTACAGGGAACGATCTTGATATCGCGATAGAAGGTGACGGCTTTTTTCAGATACTTCAGCCGGATGGAACGATAGCCTATACACGTGACGGGTCGTTTAACCTCGATGCAAACGGGAGTATCGTAAATAATGACGGATTTGTTCTTCAGCCGGCGATTTCGGTTCCCACAAATTCAAAACAAGTTAGTATCGGGCAGGACGGTACCGTCTCAGCGATTCTGGACGACGGTTCCATCAGCAATGTCGGGCAGATAACCATTGCTACATTTGCCAATCCTGCGGGTTTAAGCGCACAGGGGCGCAACTTGCTGCTGGAAACAGAAGCGTCCGGAGCGCCATCGACTGGTGTTGCGGGGCTTGAAGGGCGGGGAACTATGGCTCAGGGATTTTTAGAGTTGTCAAATGTTGAAATAGTAGACGAACTGGTAAATATGATTATTGCTCAGCGTGCGTATGAAGTGAACTCAAGGGCAATACGGACTGCCGACGAAATGCTGCAGATCGCCAATCAGTTGAGGTAATAGTTTTATGGTGAACAGGTGGTTCTTATCGATTATATCTTTCCTGCTGGTGCCTGTTCTTTCGGGAATAGCGCAGGCGGAAGGCATTATAATAGAGCTGAAAAAAGAAGTTCAACTCGCGTCTCAGGAGTTTACCATTGGCGACATCGCTACTATAACCGGAGCGCAGACGCCGCTTGCTGATATGATCGGCAGGATCCCCATGGGTAAAGTGCCTGAAATGGAAACCGCAAAACGTAATATTACCCCTGCTGAAATCATATACCGGCTGGGACAGGAAGGAATAGAAGCGCAAACCATCAGTTTCAGCGGGGCTGAGGTATCAACCATAAAACCTCAGTTACAGCCTGTATTGGCAGAGGATCTGGTAACGGTTGTTGAAACGTTTATCAGAGAAACTATGCCATGGAGTGAAGAAGAGGTTATTATCGAGCCGATTCGCATGCCGGAAACTGTTGAAGTTTGTCTTGGCGCAGTAACGGTTGAAGTGGTGCCTGTCTCAAAAGTGAGTTACATAGGGCAGGTACGGTATTCGGTAATTATCAGTGTTGACGGCAGAGTCCAGAAAAGTGTGGATGTGTTTTTGAGGGTACGGGTGTTCAAAGACGTTCTTGTCGCGTCACGAAACATAAAACGCGGAGAGATGTTTTCTCCGGCTAATATCATGATGGCCAAACGTGAGCTGCAGCCGAGTTCTCAGGATGCCCTGAGCGACCCGCGCTTTGTACTGGGAATGGTGGCGACAAGAAGCATATCCGCTCAGAAAATTATAAAAGACGATTTTGTGGATATGCCGGTTATTGTTCATCGCAGAGAGCTTGTACAAGTGCTGTATAAACATGAAAATTTTCAAATCGAGACCGTCGGGGTAGCTAAAGAGGATGGCTGTGTAGGGCAATTTATTCGCATCCAGAACACTGATTCCAAAAAACTGTTTTTTGCCCGTGTTGTTGGGGTACGTACTGTTGAAATTGAGGCGCAGGAGAATTTGAGATGAGAAACGTGTTTTCCGTTATGTTGTTAATTGCCTTATTTATTGTTGCCTCAAAAGGGTATGCCGATTCCCTGTGGCATCAGTCTTATTCGGGGCAATCATTGTTTACCGATGACAAGGCGGCTCAGATTGGAGATATAATCACTATTGTTATAAAGGAAACTACTTCAGCAAAAAGAAGTTCGGAAACATCGACCAGCAAAGATGTATCCAATAAAGGTTCTATAACAAGCTGGCTTTACCCGCAGACCGCATCGAAAGGTGTGCTGGCGCACAATGGAGAACTTCCTGCATGGGAATATGATACGGAAAAAGATTTTACAGGAAAAGGCGCGATAACCGAACAGGATACCTTGACTGCGGAAATATCTGCAAAGGTGATAGAAGTTTATCCGAACGGAAACCTGCTTATTCAGGGAAGCCGCATTATTTCAGTGGCGAATGACAAGAAGAAAATCATCATCAGCGGGATTGTACGCCGCAGTGATGTGACTCCAGAAAATACTATTGACTCGAATTTAATATCCGATGCGCAGATATATTACGAAGGTAAAGGGCCTATCGCTGACAATCAGCGGCGTGGTGTTTTTACATGGCTTCGGGATATGTTTTCGCTTTTTTAATGAATGGAGAACCGGCGTATGTGTAATCGTTTAATCGCACTTATAGTGATTTGTTTATATTGTATGCATGTGAATTGCCCGGCTGTCTGCGCAAAGTCAAGCGTTAGAATTAAAGATATCGCTCAGATTGAGGGTGTCCGCTCCAACCATCTGTTCGGATACGGATTGGTCTTTGGGCTTGACGGTACCGGAGACAGCGGAAGTTCGGATTTTACCGTTCAATCTATCGCGTCCATGTTGCGCAGGATGGGAATTACCATTCCGGCAAGCAGTATCACAGTGGATAACGTAGCGGCTGTGATGGTGACTGCGGAGTTGCCCGCGTTTGCCAAAGAGGGAACCAAAATCGATGTTATCGTTTCATCCATAGGCGACTGTGAATCGCTGTTCGGCGGGACTTTGCTTATGACACCGTTGCAGGGTGTGGACGGAAATATTTACGCTGTTGCTCAGGGCCCTGTCTCTCTGGGCGGGTTCGCATTTGGCGCAGGAGGCGCGTCAGCCGTGAAAAATGTGCCCACTACGGCAACTATTCCTAATGGCGCGATGGTTGAAAAAGAGGTGCCATCGACCATGGTCAGGCATCAAACGCTCCGGATATCATTGCGTGAGCCTGATTTTACCACCATGAAGCGAATGACGGATGCTATAAACAACACTTTTATGGATACTGCGACTTCAATAGACGCGGCGACGGTATCTGTAGCAATACCCCGGGAATACATTATGGAGGAGAAAGTTGTCGATTTTATCGCACAGGTGGAAACTATCGAGCTGGAAACCGATTCGCCTGCAAAAATTATAATTAATGAACGTACCGGCACCATTGTTGCCGGCAGTAATGTGCGTATCACGACAGTTGCCGTATCTCATGGAAATCTCAATGTGGTGATCAAAAATAATCCGGTTATCTCACAACCGAATCCATTCGCTGAAGGCGATACTGTGGTCACGACTGACGACGAGCTGGAGGTCAAAGAAGAGAACAATCCGCTCGTGGTCGTTGAAGATGGTGTTACTATCGGTGAAGTTACCAGAGCTCTGAATGCGTTGGGCGCTACGCCGCGTGACCTCATAGCCATTTTCCAGGCTATGAAGAGAGCAGGCGCTATCAATGCCGAACTGATTATAATGTAAGGATAACTGAAGATGGATATCAATTCTCTCAATAGCGATCGCCTGAATGCTGATATGATGCGTACATCTCAACTGGAAAAAAATTTACAGCAATTTGAAAAAATTGCCGGAAACGAGAATATATCACGTAAAAAAAAGATTGATGAAGCGGCGGAAGGCTTTGAATCAATGTTTGTGAACATGATGCTTTCGCAGATGAGAAAATCGATTCCCAAGTCCGATTTGCTCGGGAATACGCCCGGTAAAGAGATATTTGAAGAGATGTTTGATCAGGAAATATCAAAAAAAATAGCGCAGAGGGGCGGACTTGGTATAGCAGATGCTCTAAAACGTACATTTGAAGAACATTATGCCCGGCAGAAACCGCAGAATACAGGAGATGCCCAATGAGAATAAAAACCGACAGGATAAGTGAAATAGCCGCGCTGCTTAGGCGGGAAACCGCGATGTATGCTGATTTACATAAAATAGCGCGCCAGATTCAGCAATCTATCGTGAAGAACAATATTGACCAGCTGGGAGCGCTGGTTGAATCTGAAGATACATTGTTTACACGCGCTGAAAATTTGCGTCAGGAACGGTTTTCTTTACTGCAGAACCTTAAACAGGAACTGAACCTCACTGATGAGGAATACAGCCTTGCGCGCATGCTTGAATTTATGGACGAGGGGGATGCCCGACAGATTCAGGATTTGCGCGATAAACTGATCGACAGCATCAACAAACTCGATGTCGTTAATCGCAATAACCATGTTCTTGTGAATTATTCGCTCGACCTGAATGGCAAGTTCATGAATCTTCTGCTTAATCTTGGCGAGAACAATACGGTGTATCATCAGAGCGGCAAAGTAAAAACAGCTAATACAAAACGCCGGCTGCTGGACAAGAAAGCCTGACAGGAAGGAACTTCAATGAGCTCTATATTTGCTATATTTGACCTTGGAACACGGGGCATGTATGCACAGCAGACAGCCCTGAACGTTACCGGTCATAATATTGCTAACGCCAATACGGAAGACTACGTTCGCCAGCGTGCTGAACTGCGTGAATCGGCACCGTTTGATTCTGTTCCGGGCCAGTTGGGCAGCGGCGTTGATGTTGAACGTATCATCCGCATTAAAGATGAGTTCACTGATTATCAGATACGGAAAGAGAGCCAGACGCTCGGGTATCTTGAGGAAAAAAACGTTATACTTCAGCAATTGGAAAATATTTTTAATGAACCGTCTGACAACGGGCTGAATACTCTTATCAATAATTTTTACGACAGCTTGCATGATTTACAGAATCACCCTGAAGATTTTTCTGCGCGCGTGATGGTGAAAGAACAGGCGCTTGCTATGACAGATGCGTTTAACTCGACATATCAGAAGATGTCGGAACTGGAAGATAACCTTGATGAGAAAATAGAATTTAAAGTTGATGAAATTAATACGATTACCAGCGAAATAGCCCGTCTGAACAACCAGATCGCTAAAACCGAAGCAGGCGGATTGCAGGACGCTAATGACCTCAGGAACCGTCGTGATGTATTGCTGAGGGATATCAGCAAAATGGGCAATACCTTTATTGAGGAAGGAAAAGACGGCGTGGTGAATGTTCAGCTTGGCGATCAGCTTGTAGTCAGCGGAGTTAAAGCGATAGCGCTGGAAACAAGCCGCAATGATGACGGTTCTACTAAAATTGTTACCGAAAACGGCTTTAACCTGACTGTAAAAAATGGATCCCTGAAAGCATTGGTAGAAACACGCGATGAGATTATGACTACCTATATGGATAGTTTGAACAGTCTGGCAAATTCCATGATAGATGAAATCAATGATGTGCATGTCGGCGGTGTTGGCTTAACTATGTTTCAATCGACAACATCGGAAAGCGCTGTGCTGGCAACCGGGGTACCGCTTGCCAATGCCGGGCTTGATTTTGATGTGAACGGCGGCTCTTTTACATTATCTTTGTATGATTCCAACGGCAACCTGAAATCGGAAACGGCAATTACGGTCAATCCGTTTGTTAATACACTTGAGGATATAGCCGCTTCCATAGGCGCAATACCGGGGTTTGAAGCGACAATTACCGGTGACAAGAAGTTGACTATCTCAACATCGACACCAACAGACCAGTTTTCGTTTGTCGCAGATACAGGTAGCGTTGCCGATACCAGCAATTTTATAAAGGCAATGGGGTTTAATACATTTTTTAAAGGAAGCGACGCCCGCACTATCACGGTCAGCAGTGCAATCGTGAATGATGTGAATAAAATAGCGGCGGCTTCTTCAACGGCAACCGGGGATAACTCGAATGTTTTGAAGATTATTGCCACCCGTGACGAACCGCTGATTCAGGACGCCACATTTGAGGCGTATTTCTCGTCTATGATCGGCGGCTTAGGTGTTGAAAGACAGGTAGTCAACGCTCGTGAAGAGACGCAGGGAGTTATTCTTCAGACACTTCAGGAGCGCCAGCAAGCTGAATCAGGCGTATCTTTCGATGAAGAAGCTGTGAACCTTATACGCTATCAGCGCGGCTACCAGGCGGCGGCGAAATTTGTTCAGGTTATAGACGGATTGATTCAATCCCTGATTAATATGGTATAAAAGGATAGAGACCGGTATGTTTGATCGAATTACAAATCCGATGCTTATCAACAGAAACCTGATGTATATCGGCAAAAATATGCAGAATCTGCAAAAGACTCAGGAACAGATTTCATCCGGCAAAATGTTTCGCTTGCCGTCTGATAATCCTATCAACGCAACCCAGTCAATGGGATTGAAAAATGATGTGAAACGCACCGAACAGTATAAACATAATATTGTCAATGGTGTCAGTTTTCTTGAAAATACCTCTTCTGTTTTGAGCCAGATTGAAGATGTATTGCTTGAAATTAAAAATATTGCCCAGAATGCCGCTTCTGAAATAACCACCAGCGCAGAGAGAACAGCATTTGGATTTGAGGTGAACCAGCTTCTTGAAGAATTATTGTTGTCATCAAACTCCAAATTTAACGGCAAATTTATTTTCGGGGGTACTGAAACATTAAGTGGTACGCGAGCGAATTCAGCACCGTTTAACGCGGTAATGAGCGGGAATGTCATAGCAAGCGTTACTCAGAATCCTGACGGAATAGGCGGGGAAATAAAAAGGTTAGCAGGCGAGGGCAAAGCTGTTATAATAAACGTAAACGGTGATGACGTTTTTCAGCCGAATGGCGAAAATGGTACTCATGATATATTTCAGACAGTGATACGCCTGAGGGAAAACCTTAATGCCAACGATAGCGCTTCTATTCAGGATCGGATTAAAGAGCTGGATAGGGAATTCGAACAGGTTGTCTCGCAAAATACGCTGGCCGGGGCGAAAGTTAATCGCCTTGAACTTATGTCAGATCAGCTGGACGACCTGCAAATTATACAGAAAGAACGTCTGTCGGAATTGGAAGACACTGATTACGCTGAAGCGATTATGAGACTGCAGTCACAGGAAACAGCCTTGCAGGCAACGCTGGCGGCAAGTTCACGAATATTAAGTCAATCTTTGTTGGATTATATATGATAGCAGTTATGGTAAGGGAGATGTAAAATGAATATCAAAACAACACGTTTCGGAGATCTCGAAATCGACGAAAGAACCATTATCACATTCCCTGAGGGAATAATCGGTTTTGAGAAACACAAAAGATTTGTGATTTTAACCAAAAAGACTAACGCGCCGCTCAGGTGGCTGCAATCGGTTGAAGAGCCTCGGTTGGCGTTTATCATCATTAACCCTTTTCTTTTTAAATCGGATTACCAGCCGGCGATAGATGGAAAAGACCTTTCGCTTCTGAGGTTAAAAAGCCTGGAAGAAGCTGAAATACTGACTATCGTAGTTGTGCCTGATAATCCGCGCGATATGGTTGCCAATCTTATGGCGCCGATCGTGATTAATCCGGAGCTATGTTTGGCGAAACAGGTAATTATTAATGACACGTCGTATCCGACCAGATACCGTATCCTTGATAGTTATGACAAAAATCCTGATGCTGCCCGTGCGGTATCGTGCTGATCGCTCTTTACCATAGTTTGACTGCTATTCGGATATTATTTTTTACATAGATTAAAAAGGAAAGGCTACGATAATGCTGGTTTTAACACGGAAGTTGAATGAAAGTATAATGATCGGTGACGTTGAAGTCAAGATTACCAGCCTCAAGGGAGATTATGTGAAGCTTGGCGTTAAGGCGCCTCGCGAAGTTCCTATACATCGAAAAGAAATTTATGATTTGATTCAACAGGAAAACAGAGCGGCGGCTCAGACAAAATTAACCGATATATCCGATCTTTCAACATTTTTTATGCAGGAAGACGAGGCGCAGGAAGCGAAACCTGCGAAAAAATAATCACCAACTCATTTTAATGTTCTTTGATAATGGCGGCGGGGGATGGCAGGATACTGATTGCTTGGACAGGGAATATAACCTGTTTCCTGCAAGCATAGCATAGCGCGTGTGCATATTGTTGTCTTGCATGGATGCAGTGAAGCAATCAGGGAGGATATTAAAATGGGTGACCTTGCACGTATACAAACAAATGTAGCATCACTCAGAGCGTATCATACGCTCACTGGAGTAAACACTAATCTGGTTCGTTCTCAGGAACGAATCTCAACAGGTAAAGTCGTGAACCGCTCTTCAGACGGTCCGTCCGATTACTATATATCACGCACATTGTCACGCGATATAGACGGAATCGAACGGAAACGCAAAAATGTAGAGCGCGGATTGAACTTTCTACAAACAAACAGCAGTCGGCTTGCTCAAATAACCAATATTCTGGTTGAAGCAAGCAGTCTGGCACATCAGGCGAACAGCATTGGTGTGTCATCGGCTGAACGGCAGGCGATTCAGCAGGATCTTCGACAATTAATGGAAGAGGTTGAAGCCATATTTGAAAGCGGCGTTTCAGCACGGCTATATACTGGTTTCAGCCTTGAAGGACTGCAGAACGTAAGCCTCACAGGCAACCTTACCATCAATCCGCTCGCGTCATTGACGCTGGACGGGACAAATCTCAATGTTACCGGTACAACGCTGGACATCGAACGCACCATCATGAATATCGACAACGCTTTAGGCGCTGTACTGTTATCAGAGGAACAGCTCGGGTCGTTAATCAGGCGTCTTGAAATAGAAGATGTCGCTTCGGCTGATGAAATAACCAATCTTCTTGCTTCAAGAAGCACAATTATGGATTCCGACCTTGCTGAGGAACAAATGAATCTGACCAATATGCAAATTATACAACAGGCGGCTATATCTATGCTTGCGCAGGCAAACAGCGCTCCTCAATCAATACTTACACTATTCAGCTGATCCCTTAAGTTGTCATTTATACCCGGAGAAAACGTCAAAGTTTTCTCCGGGTATAGTTAATCCTATTTATCAGATGTCCGATATACATTATGAGAGACATTTACAATTGATACGTATCGTATCAGGAGGTACTGGCAGTATGGCTGTGTCAACAATGGTGGAAATTCAGGACACCATATCAAAAATTATTCAGTATGAACGCGAACCGCTTACTAAACTTGAACAGGATAAGGCGGGGTTGCAGCGCAAGAATACGGCGTGGTCAGAAATAGACTCAAGCCTTGAGTCGTTGCAGGCAAAACTTGAGGCACTCAAGTCGGAAAGCACTTTTCTGGGAAAAACTGTGTCGTCCACGGATACTGGTGTCGCCACTGCTTCAGCCAGTGTTGATTCGATTCAGGCAACCTATCAAATCGATGTTCAGCAACTCGCTCAGGTGGCGAAAATCACATCCAGCGGCTCTTTGGGGTTGTCGGAAGCATCCTATGCGGTTCTGCAAAGCTCCGAGGAAATCAATGCCAGCGGCGGAGCTTCGGTAACTGTTAATCCGAATGTTTCCTTTGCCAGCGGCAGTGCGGCGATTGGGCTGGATTTGGATAAAACAGTTGTATCCGGCTCGTTCAGCATTAATGATATTGAAATCAGCGTTACAGGGAGTGACACTATATATACAATATTATCGAAAATCAATTCATCCAGTGCCGGGGTTACAGCAACTTTTGATGAGGATACGGATAAAATTGTTTTAACCTCAACGACTGGCGGAAGCGGGGAATCTATTACGCTGGATGATGATACGTCAGGGTTTCTCGATGCTATGAAACTCACCGCGACTAACGGTAACCCCGCTCAGGACTTTACTGACGGCGAGGATGCCGGGTTGTACCGTGCTCTTGATGAAACTGTTCTTACGCAGGGAACCAATGCTGTGCAAGACGGTTATTTTATGATTAATAATATCACGTTCAAAGTTGATGTTGATCAGGATAGCCTTCAGTCTATTTTGAACCGGATCAATAATTCTTCCGCGGGGGTAACGGCATATCTTGATGACGTGACTGGCAAGCTAACCCTTTCTTCAAAAACGACGGGTGAAGATATATATTTGCAAAACGATACAAGTAATTTTCTCAAAAAACTCCAGTTGATGGATAGGAGCGCTGACCTTGATGGAACAACAGGAAAAGCTCATTATCAGGGTACGCAGGCTCAGGTTATGGTGAATGGCGAATTATTGTATCGTGACGGCAATACCTTCACGCTGGGGGGCACTTCCATAACGGTCAATACGCTTGGCGACGCTACGATCTCTGTCAATCAGGACGAAGAAAAAGCGGTGAGCGCTGTACGTGATTTCGTGAATCAGTTTAATAATTCAATGACATTGATTGATACGAACCTCCGGTCTACATTGAAAAATGACAGGACTTTAATGAATTTAAAGAGAGAAATGCAGCGCAAATTTTTCTCTGATGTATCCAATAGCGGTACATTCAGAAGTTTGGGGCAAGTAGGCATTTCGTTTGTTTCGACAGGAGGGTATGGGCTTGGAAGGTTAAAATTTACCCAGGCCGATTTTCGCGAAGCGTTACGCAGTAAAAGCGAAGATGTTATGAAACTGTTTGCTGATGATACTGATGATGATGGAATTTATGATGACGGCGGTATCGCGAATATCGCCAAAACATATCTGGACCATTATACGAAGAGTACCGATGGAGTCTTCACCAGTAAGGTTGACAGCAACAGTAAGCGCGCCACGTACTATGACAAACGCATAGAGAAGGAACAGGAAAAACTGGATAAGCGGGAGAAGGATTTGCTTGCGGAGTTCCAGAAACTGAATTCTGCAATCAGTTCGATGGAAAGCCAGGTGCAGTCGATACAGGCATTTTCTGCTTCAATGAGTGCAATAACCGCATCATATTTGCAGTCGAGGTAAAAGAAAAACTTAAACAATATTAATCAGTTGACGATAAAGAATCGTGGAATCAAATATAAAGCGTAAGGAGTAGCACAAAAATGAGTTTTGACCGTAGTGGAGCCTCAAAACAGTACCTTCGCATGAAAGTCGAAAGCGCTTCGCCCGTTGGGTTGGTTGTCATTTTATACGATGGCGGCATAAAATTCATCCGTAAGGCGCTTGATGAACTTGAGCACAAACGGTATATGGGGTTTTCTGACAATCTGGTCAAAGCTCAGAATATCGTACGAGAGTTGCGTGATTCACTCGATATGAACATTACAGAGATAGCGCCGCAACTCAGGTCTCTTTATGTCTATATGCTGAAACGGCTGATAGAATCCTCGATTGCCAAAAAACCAGAGCCTGCTCAGGAAGTCCTTAACATGATGGAATCCCTGCGTGAAGCATGGGACAAAGTCAAGACAATGTCAGAAAGCGGACAACTTGAGCCGCTTCAGAAAAACAGGGCTAACCTTGTTCAGAAAGCGCCAATGAATACCTTTACTCAATCCATGCCGTCTTCATCAGGATTGAATATCAAGGGATAACCCTCAGTAAATCTCAGAAATCTTCATAGCCTTGCTTTTTTGTGCGAATTCGAAGTAATATACTCGTTGAATTCAAACATTAATGTGTTATGGAGGAAACGATGAAATCGCATACCCGCTATCTTACGTTCAATACATCCCGTCGCCGTGAATATATCAATATTACTGATAAAGTTGCTGAGGAACTAACTCAAAGCGGCGTTCAGGAAGGGCTTATGCTGGTTTCTGCCATGCATATTACTGCCGGGGTATATATCAATGATGCGGAAAGCGGTTTTATTGCTGATATGGATGAGATGCTGGAATCCATCGCTCCATTTGGGAAGGACTATCGGCATCATCGTACAGGTGAAGATAATGGAGATGCTCATTTAAAAAGTATACTTGTACATAATCAGGTTGTTTTGCCGGTTACGAAAGGCAGGCTTGATCTTGGCCCATGGCAGCAAATATATTATGCCGAATTTGACGGCAAACGAAATAAACGCCTGATTATTAAAATAATCGGTGAATAATTTTATTTCTTTCACGTGCCGTTGCGACAAAAAACTTAAGCTGTCCCGCCAGTATCCGATATATTTTATGTATACATATGGGATTATTGCAGAATTAACCTGAAACTATACTCAAATATGAAGATGGGGGCTTTCTTCATGTCTAAGATTATTAAATTAGGTATTGTGGTTGCGTTTGTGCTGGCGGTACTCAGTGTGTCTACTTCATTAATGCTTGCGGTAAAACAAATTAAATACCGAGAAGTAGCACAGAAGCATGATTCGGAATTAAAAGAGAGCCAGGCGCTGAAAGCTGGTATGCAGAAAAAAATGGCTGATTACGAAAAGGTTGTGCAGGAAAAGGAAAAAATCGCATCGCAAACAGCTAAAATGGAAGAGGAACTGAACGCTGTTGAATCAGAATTATCAGAACTGAAAAAAGATTTGGAATCCAAGGATGAGGCTATAGAAACTCTGAAGCAGGAAAAAGAAGCTATTGCCAGTAATACTGCGGCAAGCGAGGAATTACAAATAGAATTAGAGCGTTTGAAAGAACAATTACATGAAGCGCAGGCAAGCGGTTCCAGTCAGGGAGGCTCTGAACTGTATCAGGAGAAAGTTAAAGCGCTTGTTGAGGAATTAAAACAAAAAGATAAGCTCATTGCCGAATCCCGCCAGAGAGAAACTGAACTTGAGGAAATGGCAAAGACTTTGAAAAGCCAGTTATCGCAACTTTCATCTATATCCCAGCAGAAAAGTTCTGCGTCCTACCGCGCTGAGGCTCCCGTAGAAGTCGTGAATAGAGAAATGAATTTCATCGTCTTTAGCATGGGTGAAAATGACGGGGTTAAAGTAGGCGATATGCTCGGGGTGTACCGCAGTGGACAATTTTTGGGAAATATTTATGTTGATGAAGTGTTTCAGAACATGGCATCAGCAAGTATTTCCGACGAATTAGTCAAGTATAACGTAAACGAAGGCGATATTATTCGCAAATAATTCGAAGAATTGTTCTTGAAAATCAATCTTACGATCTATACAATACACTCTGTTATGAAATGGAGTGTATTGTTTTTATTAATCAGTTTAAGTGTAATGATGACCCTTGCAGGTTGTTCCACAGTTCCTGAAGAGTCTGATGGTTCGTCTATACCTTGGGCACAACCTGAGAGCTGGGAGAACAGCGGGTTTAAAATGCCCGGTGTCGGATTCTAAAGAAACGGAAATATGCTGAGAAAAATTGTTGCCAGCTTATTACTATTTGCAATGACCAGTATGTTACCTGTCTGTGCATTCGCTAAAACGGCGATAGGGTTGTGGGTGGAATGCCAGGGAAGTGAAAATTCGCTGGGATCCAAGTCGTCTATTGACGCAATGCTTGCCGATTCCCGTTCCATGGGAGTGACTGACCTTTTTATACAGGTGCATCGCGGCAACCGTTCATGGTGCAAGAGTGCCTATTCGGATCAGTCTCCCTATAATCAGTTTCTTGCAAAAGAGGGATTCGACCCAACCGCTTACATCATTAAAAACGCTCATCAATCCGGCATTAAAGTTCATTTGTGGATGAACACGTTTAGAATCCTTAAAAACACTGACGCGCCCATTATTCAGGCTCTCGGAACGAAGATTCTGACGCGTGACGGCAAGAAGACATTAATTTTGGATTATCCTGCCGAGGATTTGCCTGATGGAAGTTACTGGCTTGATCCCGGGGATTTGGATGTTCAGGAATATCTTGTTAAATTGGTTCAGGATATTATGTCGAATTATCCTGAGGCAGATGGCGTCCATCTGGATTTTATCCGGTATCCATACCGGATACCATTTTATCCCGGAAGCCAGTGGGCGGGAGGCAAATCGTTTGGGTATGGAGTAGACAGCGTGAGCCGTTTTCAGGCGGCAACCGGTCTGAATCCGTTCGAAATGGAGCTTACTCGTGACAACGCGCAAAAATGGGATGATTGGAAACGAGAGCAGGTCAATGCTTTTGTCAGAAAAATTTATGCCGTTACGGTACCGGCAAAAAAACAGCTTTCCATCGCGGGAATCTGCTGGGCTGACCGGGCATATCTGAGCGCTTATCAGGATTGGCGAGGGTGGCTTAAAGAAGGAATTGTGGATTTTGTTGCGACTATGAATTATTCCATTGATACAAAATTTGCATATTACCTTTCGCGTGAAGCGATTGTGTCACGTGAAAAAAAGCAGGTTATGGTGGGGTTGGGCGCATATCTCCTGTCAGATGACCCTGATAGCCTTGCTCGTCAGATGGATGACGCTGTCAATTTAGGCACGGATGGGATTATAATTTTTTCCTATGATTCAATAAAACCTCTGAACCGTATGAAATCGATGATTGCTGAAAAGGCTCGGTCATACAACAGGCAGTGATCCGTATATATGGGAATAGAAAAGAGCCATCCACCAGTAATACTGATATGCGGCATTCTCGCCGCGAACCGCATATTGCTGGATAGGGCACTGCATCTTATTCAGGATGAGTGGGGGCCGCTAATAAGCTCTTCTGAAAGCATACCTTTTACGTTTACTGAATATTATAATAAGGAGATGGGTACTGAGATAATACGTCAATATGTCTGTTTTGAGCGTATGATTGACCCTGTAGAGATATTCGGAATTAAGCGTCGGAGCAACCAGCTTGAACAGCGTTTTATTTCCGTGTCGGGGCGTCAGGTCAATCTTGATCCCGGTTATGTAACCTTAGCCAAACTGGTACTTGCCACAACCAAAGACGCATCGTATCGGATATATGGCGGAAATGGTATATACGCTGAAACAACGCTCTATTTCAAAGCGGGAACCTTTTGTCCGTTTGAATGGACTTATCCTGATTATGAAGAACAATTTGCGATAGATTATTTTAATTCTGTCCGTGCAGAATACAAATCACGGCTCAATCAATTGAAAGCGTAGATAGTACCGATATTCTAAAAAAAGATTCGCAAAAGTTTCTGTTGACAATTCAGCATGACTTTACTATCTTATTAAACCATTATATGGATAGCGGCTTGAATCAGCAGTTTTTAATTTTTTATGTTACAGCACCCACCAGGAGTGAGGCGGAACACATTGCCCGTACTTTAGTTGAAAAGAAATGTGCGGCGTGTATATCCTTGGTCCCGCAGGTGGATTCTTTCTATTGGTGGAAAGGAGTTGTTGAGGCCGCTGAAGAAGTAATGCTGATTGGAAAAAGTACGATTGATAAAAAAGATGAGATCATTGAAGTGATTCGATCTGTTCATTCGTATGAAGTTCCTGAAATTATTTTTGTGCCCCTTTTTGCAGGGCATGAGCCGTATTTAAAATGGATACAGGATTCAATCAAGCGCTAACTCATGATATAAACATAATTTATTATATTAATTCTCAAGGAGGTAAATCATGTCTCAGCACCCAAGTTTCAAAACCGGCGGCGGTGGAATCCAGATGAAGCGTAATGTTATGAAACGTTACGAGCGGATTGATATTCTTAAAAAAAGTAAGAAGTGGAAGGAAGGCGACCACGTATACGGTTTGCCGAAAACCAAATCTGAATAATGCACCCGTCGTATGGGAGTAAGGCTGCATAAATTTCTTTCTGAGTGTGGGGTTGGGGCGCGCAGATGGTGCGAGGCTCTGATTGAACGAGGAGAAATTTCTGTCAATGGTTGTGTAGTAACAAAACTTGGCACTATTGTTGAACCTGAGTGTGATAGTGTTATTTTTCGAGGTAAAAGAGTTGTTCCTCAAGAGAATGAATATTTGGCGCTTTACAAACCCATCGGTGTTGTTTGTTCCTGCAAAAAAGATAGTAAGTATCAGCGAGTAATAGATCTCATTCCTGAAAACAAAAAACGCCTTTTTCATGTTGGGCGTCTGGACGTTGATAGTGAAGGGCTAATTCTGTTGACCAATGATGGCGAGTTCAGTCATATTATCACGCATCCCAGTTTTGAAATTGTTAAAGAATATCAGGTTTGGTTAAACACTCGTCTGACGAAAGAAGAAGTTGATTGCATTGCGTCAGGTGTTCCCATCAGCGATGAACATATTGCTCATGCGATAGTCAAAAAAACAGAGCCCCTTAAAAAAGGGTGCGTTGTTTATTTGGAACTCGTTGAAGGGAAAAATAGAGAAATTCGAAAATTGTTTGGCCGGTTACATAAAAAAGTTCTTCGTCTCAGGCGGTTACGAATTGGCCCGGTTCAGCTTGGGAGCTTGTCACAGGGGCAGTACAGGCCTTTAACAGAAGAAGAAGTATCCTTCTTTAAAAAGATGAAAAAGGAGTGAAATATCCTTTATCATGATTATCAAACGATTATTTTTAGCCGCTTTTATCCTTGTTGCAGTTTTCTCGTCAGTTATGGTTTATTCGGAAGATAAGAGTTTCCCGTATGTGGGGGTTGTTGCTTCTGAGAAGTTGCGCGTTGTGCCTCGAAGAGGGACTAATTTTCGTGAAATTGCAGTTCTCAGTCAAAATGATCTGGTAACAGTTATCGATCAGAATGGGGAATGGCTGCAGATTAATCCTCCTGAAAATCTTGATTGCTGGTTATCCGCTGATTACGTCAGCAATGGGGTCGTCACGGGGTCTCGTGTCAATTTAAGGCAGGGTGCCGGAGTTAATTACGCGGTGCTCGGACAGGCAGAACATGGTGATAAAGTGACTGTTCTCGCTGAAAAGGACGGCTGGGTTAAAATTGCTCCTCCGGCGACAATAAGTGCATGGGTGCCTGCTGAATTTGTTAAATATTTCAGTTCAAGCGGGCAATTATCTGTTCAGCTAGAGCGTCTTGAGTATGCAAAAAGCCTTTTTGAGTCTGCCAGCAGGCTGATGAAATCCGAATTAAGCAAGGAATCGTTTGATCAGATTGATTTTAGTGGTATTCGCGATCAATATTATGAGCTTATTAAGGAATATCCTGATACATTACAGGCGCGGCAGGCGTTATTTGATCTGGTCTATTTGCAGGATGAAGAGCAGAAACGGCAGGTTGAATACAATAAATCCTTAAAATACAAACGGGTTAAAGAGTTATTTGAAGAAGCGGATGAAATTGCCCGCGCTGAAATGAACAAATCTCTAAAAGATAGAGACCAGTCTCTCATGACTGCGGCATATATGGAAGTCGTCAAAGAGTCGCCTGATTCCGAAGAAGCGAAATGGGCGCTGAACAGAATGTCTTCTTTACGTGAGGATCTTAAGAAAGAAGAGGAGCAGGCGAAAGCACAACGCATTGAAATGTTAATGGAGGCTGAAGAGTACCGCAATAATGAATTGCTGAAAGAAGTCAACCAGATTAATTACGATGCGGTTATTCGTAAATATCAGTCCATAATTGATTCTTATCCTTATACGGTTGAAGCGGATAAAGCGAAGGAACGTATTGATGATATGAAAATGCGTTCTGGCGAAGCTCAGTCATATACACCTTCCGCTAAGCCCGTATACACATCTCCTGAAACGTCACAACCAGTTGCAAGCGGAAGACAGTCATATACTTACACGGGCTATTTGGTGAAAGAAACTGCACTTGCTGATGGAGGCACTTTATACAGGATAGAAGAACGTGGATTTTTGTACAAAAAAGATTTATGCCTTGTAAAAAGTTATGATCCTTCATTGGTTCAATATGTGAACAAAAAAGTGCTGGTAACCGGTTCGTTGCGTTC
>QZJZ01000005.1 GCA_003599815.1 Candidatus Auribacter fodinae | reverse complement strand
GTCTGTGAACGCGTATAGGTGTTTAGCACAACGCTCTCAAAGTCAACTCCGTAACCTGATAAAAAAATCTATTGACGGGTAGCCTTTTCATAGGTGTCCGTACAATTATTATGGGCAACAAACCCCGACCACTGTCATTGCGAACGAACGCAGTTCGAAAGAAATCTCCTCCGATGATACGACCTAGATGAGGGGATTGCTTCGGCGATTCGCTTCTCGCAAAGACAGTTTAATTTACTACTGTAATTACAGAATAATACTTCACCGGAATATATACAACCGGATTTTCAGGCGACATCATCGAAAAAAATAAAAGAAAGATTACCACAGCCGCTACGCGGCTTCGTAATGACCTTCTTTGGGGGTAAAGATTCAGCCCTTCGGGGCTTCAGAATGACCTTGTTGAAGAGTAAAGCGCTTCGTAACGACCTTATTTAGGGTAGTATTCTACGCCTCACTGTTTCGGGACTTCAGAATGACCGAATCAAGAGGCAGTACGACCGTTTAAGGAAGCATCGGGTATCGGACTGACAAGAAAAAAACGCAAATGACAGGCCAGTGCCCGTAATGGGCAACACACTCGTAAATTTTCAACTGTTGCCGCAACGAAAACAAATATCAGCCAGCTGACAGGCAAAGTTCCGGTTCGATTTTTCCTCCGAAACACGTTCCGGTGGTTTCAAGCCGCCTCCGCCGCATTTCTCATAATCATTGATTATAGCCATCAAATCCCTGATAAATGAAAACTTACAATGAGCGTCACATGGTTCAAGATTATTTTTTATAAGGCACTTTCCGGTACAATCTTCCAAGCCTGTGCGCGCTTCGTCATATCGTTGCCCATGAAACAGGCCAACAAACATCTCCACTTCCACCGCGATTGTCGTATTACAGTCACAGGTTGTATGCGTAAACAAAAACAACCCTTTCTCAGGACGATGAAAATTCACCTGATACCCATTGAGCGCCAGATGTTCATCCGACAAAAATGCATGCCGATCGTCCCAGACACGATTGCATAATGTACAGCATTTGAACATGATGAAATACCTTCTATAACATAAAATCAATTCGTTCAGTGAACTAAAATATAACGAGACATATAAAAACAAACACCATTATAGTATACTATAATTTAAAGCAATCGGCAATCAAATTGTATATAGGAGGAAACGTTGACAAACGGGGCTTATCCCTTTCCGGACGATTAGCGAAAAGCGCAGAGGTCAATGCCAACATTCGCAGGGCGATACTGAGTATTTCCATTCAGCGTCATTATTCAATTGACTGATAGAACAAGCTCCTTTACAATAAAAATACGGTGAGGTTCAGAATTTCGGATAGTAAGAAGAGTAATTCAGTGATGCTCTTTCTGATTTCTGCATTGGTCACTGAAAATTAATAACAGGAGATGTGCGTACAATGGCAAAAGGAACAGTAAAGTGGTTTGACAACAAAAAAGGGTATGGATTTATAACACCTGAATCAGGCAAAGATGTATTTGTACACCACAACGCAATTCAGGGCGGTGGCTATAAATCCTTAGAGGAAGGCCAGGCAGTCGAGTTCGAAATCGAAAAAGGCCCTAAGGGTGATCAGGCAACAAACGTCAGAAAGCTGTAATCTGATTTAGTTTTCTGCTTTAAAAAAGGCACTGCTGATAGCGCCTTTTGTTTTGTGAGTGATAAGAATGGCTGTTGTCGCATTTATCCATGTTTGGCAACCAGACAGATAGAGATAAAGTAGCACTTGGCTTTTTTTGCTGAGGACTTTTATATTTTCTCAAAGAGGTAATGCGACACGCCCCACTCCTGGCCTTGACGGTACCCGAACAGTTCCGCACTCGCCATGAAAAACATGCGCCAGTAGGTAAACAGATGCTGAGCCTGCTTTTCTCCGAATTCATCATTAAAAAGTGCTATTAGTTCTTTTTTTCTGCGGGCGAGATTTGCTAGCCATGCGTTACATGTTTTCTCGTAATGAGTTCCGCATACACGCCATTGATCGAGTATACGAAAATCATCGGAAAAATAGAGAAGCAGGCTGTCTGAAGGCATCACACAGCCGGTGAAAAAATGGCGGGCAACCCAGTCGTAGTCGTGGTGTGCCTCAAAGGTATACGCATACTGTTTGTGCGCGAAAATGTGGACAAAAAGTTTGCCTTCCGGTTTGAGCATCCCGCTGAGTTTGTGGAACAGCTTGCGGTAATTCCTGACATGCTCGAACATCTCTACCGATACGATTCTGTCAAATTTTTTGTCGAATTGGAGATCCCCTGCGTTCGTACGCATGGCGGTGATGTTCGCCATGCCCCGTTTCTTTGCTTCATCAGTGATATATGTTGTCTGAGCATGAGAGTCAGATACCGCGGTGATGGAACATTTCGGAAATTTTTCAGCGATATAAAATGCCAGTGACCCCCATCCGCATCCAAGGTCAAGGATTTCCTGTCCGTCCCTGATAAGCGCCCGCTCCGTTGTCATGCGGAGCATCAGCTCTTCGGCGTGGTCAAGACCGGATACTCCTCCGTCCCAGTGACCGCAACTGTATTTCAGATGTGCTCCAAGCACTATTTTAAAAAAAGATGCAGGCCATTCGTAGAGTTGTTCGTCTGTGGAACAGGTGATAGCGACCGGGCTTCGCAACAACTCGGTAATAACCGCCATGAACCTCTGTTGCTGTTCTTCCACAGACCCTTTCGCTTGCCGCTGGAGGGTTCTTGCGTTCAAATGCCGCATGAAGGCGCGCATCATCACATCTGGAATGAGGTGTCTTTCAATCAGGCTGTCAACCCATGCCATTATGGAGTTTCCTTAATTGGAATAAAAAATACTTTTCGGATGCAAGTGTGTCATCCCGCACATACTGTTAATTACTCACAGTCGTTAAGTCAAAACTAACCTTTATAGCGAGCGGATAGATCAACATTATATAATTCAAGCTGATTTTTCAAGCAAAACATCCATATATATGACGAGAGTCTTATTCAAGCAGATCTATCTTTTCAATTATAGGCGTTGACAGAGGGTCAATCGCCGAGCCGAACCGGGCTGTTACCACCCCGTTTTTATCCACGAGGAATTTGTTGAAATTCCATGTGATATCTCCCTCGAACGGCGAGTCATTCGTAAGATACTTATAGAGCGGGTGAATATCATCTCCAGCCACACTAATTTTAGCAAACAGGTCGAAAGTGACATTATAATTCGTCTGGCAAAACGATTTAATCTCCGCATCGCTCCCCGGTTCCTGATTGAGAAAATTGTTTGCCGGGAACGCAAGTATTTTCAGCCCTTTGTCTTTATACTGGTCATAGAGCTTCTGCAAAGATGCATACTGTTTGGTGTACCCGCATTTTGAAGCGGTGTTGACAATCAGCAACGGAAACCCTTTGTATTTCGATAACGATACATCCTCGCCATCAATGTTTTTCACCGTAAAATCATAAACGCTTGTCCCTGTTTCCTCTGAGCGCGCATTGCCTCCCGCAGTTACGGCTAATATCACAAGCCCGATAGCAATCCATATTGGCATAGCCGACAATATTTTCTCCAGTACTTTCATATATAATCTCCTTTTAGTGTGCGTTCTTTAAAACAAATTTGACCGGTATCGCGAAAAAAAGATCATTTTACAACAGCTCCGTTTATTTGCAGGGAGCGTTTACTATATTATATCACGATCAGATACGTTGTATAACATAACCGCGTTGTTTGAGAATATCCGTTATCTTATCTCGAACGCTATCGGAAAATTGCGTGTGATAGCCCGGTAGCCAGACAGGCGACGAGTCGTGCAGGTCATCGGTTCTGATTATGATTTTCGATCCTGCGGGCTGAGGAACTGCCTGTGCATGCATGTAAAACTGTTTTTTGTTGTCGAGCAGGTTATATTTCATACCCCGCATCAGGTAATTATAGCTGTTTTTGATGTCTATGGTGTATCCTTCTCCAATCATAACTTCATACGCGACTTCAAACGCTTCGGCGGCAGGGCAGTCAGTGTATACAACCGTCCCCGCAAGTGACCCTTTCAAAGCGGATGGCGAGGCGCATCCCCAAAGAGTCGGAACAGCCCATATAGCCATAATAAGAAGAATGTTATAAATTCTTAAATTCATCGGTGATATCCGTCATTGAAGTGTTATTTTTCGATATGGTATACCCCCTGACAAGACGATCGCCTGAACTGTCTTTTCGTATCAGTACAAAAAAACTGTACTCACGCTGGGGGATGCGGTAAACCCAGATAGAATCGCTGTCATTTATGTTTTTCTTTTTTGCGGGCGGCATCCCGTCAAACAGTTCACTGAGTTCTGTTTCTGTCATTGATGATTCAAGCAGTGCCGCTTTGCTTTGACCGTAAGGACCAATATCAAACGGGAACCGCGCGCTGATTTCTGCAACAGATTGTAGAGCAGTGAAATAGTTTTTACCCGGTGTGTATGGTTCCATAGCATTCGGTATGATGACGGATTGCCCTTCTTTCAGCACTTTGTCTACCCTATCCTGAAAGTTCGGATGCGTATCGAGCAGGCCTCCGCCCTGAGTGTCGGGAGGAGTGATTGACTTAACCACTTCGAGGAACTCGGCATAATCCATGCTGGTTATGCGCATGGGAGCAAGGTAGTCAAGCGCCCTGACATCCGCCTGAGTTTCTTCCGCTCTGCTGAATGTGTTTACTACCAGCGGGTTGAGCAGTACATTCGCCGCGCCGATACCATATCCCGGCACAACCGCGTCAGCCACATTCACAAGAAGTGAAACAGCATTGGATAAAGCCGCTTTTTTACCGATGTGCGAATATTCCGCGTGCGCGCATTCGTGCGCAAAAAGACAATTGATTGTCGTGTCGTTCAGGTGATTGATGAGCGAATCGGATATCATGATCGCGATGTAATAATCATTGTAGTCTACGTAGGCGTTAGGGTGAGCGTCTGTGTATATCTGGGTATAAATTTGCCTCTCCGCGATAGCGGGAACGGATTGCTGGTAAAAGTGAAACTTGTCCGCCGCTTCCTGCACCCATTCGTTAGCCGGGTGCTGGTGCAGTTGGCGCGCGGTTTGTTTCTCTGCGGCACAGCCGGTTATAAGAAGCGGTATAATAAAAAACAGGCAAAAAAACGATCTCATAGCCCATCTCTGGTAAAGTGTTGATCGCATAATGCAAGCATATCACAAAAAATAAACGGAAATCAAATTTATTGTTAGTCAATGGCCCTTTTGACGAAAAGAGCCATATATTATTCAAACAGAAACAAAAACATATTTATAAACCTATTACATTGTGTTATAATTAAGTAATCACAAAAAGGCATAGGTTATGATATACCGGATTTTATCATTCTATTTATCATTTCTTCTGATAATTGACCCTCGTCTTGTTTCCGCTCTTGAACCCGGAAAAGATGCCCTGAATATGAAAAATACCGTACCCACTGAGGCGCGGCAGGAAGCTGAAAATCCCGTGTTTGAGGTTGTCTACCAGTCAGATACAAAAGCCAAAAGGGATCTTGTTGTCGTCGTTGACGCGCACAGCAGTCTGTCTGCGCAGTATAATATCAACGCGATACTTGAACAGTACAGTATTCAGGATAACCTTCATGCCGTATATCTTGAAGGCGCCTCAGGCATACTTAATCCAGCTCAGTTTGCGGTATTTGATGACGAGCGGGTAACTCAGCCGACCGCAGATTTCCTTTTACAGAACAGGTTTATCACCGGAGCCGAGTATTTCGGCATGACATCCGAGCAAAAAATCACCTTTAAAGGAGCCGAATCCGCAGACTCATACGAGGAGAACCTGAAACGGTTTGCCGAGCTTAAATCCATGACTGACAAAGTGCATCTTGAACAGCTCATCGACATTCTCAATGACCGGATACGTTCAAAAGAAAATGAAAGGTTCGCCCAACTTGACCAGCTCTACACAACGGTTTTAACCAGCGGGCAGAACCTGATTCCGTTCGTGAACGAGTTTTATGATTACTACTGTTTTGGAAATGACAACCTGAGTTCCCGATTTCCACTTGCCGCAAGCGTGGTATATTCGATCAAAAAATCGGCACACGTTCAGAACCTGATTCAGAAATCGCTTGCCCGGTTAGCTAATTATCTTATGGCAAACGGGCTAAACGCTGATGACCTCAATCAGGTTAAATATCTTCTTTTATATACGGATACACCCGGATTCGCCGAGAAAGCGTACGAGCTTTTCGAGAAATACCCTGCGCCATTGATTCCAGCCATGATAAAGGAAATTAAAGAATATAATGAATCGAGCGCGCGGCTGAAATCCGCGTCATCGAACGACATTTATCTTGAAATAATCCGGGCATATTGTTCGTTTTACTGCGAACTTGAAGGCACAGCGTTGTTCGATGCGCGCGACGCGCTGTTCGGGATCCTTAAAGGATCGAAACTTAACCTTACACCCGAAGAACTTTCGTATTTCAAAGTCGATCAGTTTGATCCCTGTGTGTATATCGAGTTCCTCTCCGGATCGGAATCCATCACGCCCGCCCAGCTCAGCGGCTGGGTTGACGAGCTGGAAAAAATACACGCGCTCAGCGCTATGATTGTCCGCTTTTATTCTGCTGTTGAGGAACGAAACGACAGCATATTTACCACGATAAACACAGATTTGCCGGATGATAAATCAGCCCTTCTTATTGTGGGCGGGTACCATCGTGAAATCTTCGAGAAATTCCAGAAAAACGGATTCAATGTAACGGTGATACGGCCGGAAATC
Organism: Candidatus Auribacter fodinae; assembly: GCA_003599815.1. Lineage (GTDB taxonomy): Bacteria > Auribacterota > Auribacteria > Auribacterales > Auribacteraceae > Auribacter > Auribacter fodinae. The sequence continues at coordinate 103,178 of QZJZ01000005.1, read as the reverse complement.
GATTTTACGGAGCAAAGCCAGTCCGACCTTGATTACCTCGACCAGCTCTACGGCAGTTTTTCGTCAATCGAGAAAATGATTTACTATTCGTGGTCACCAATAGTCCACCGCCTCGTATCACAACAAGCAAGCGGGTTCCGCACACGAAAAGCCGCGTCAAAAGTCTTTACCACAGAGTATATCGCACTTATGACAGGAGCCGCCGTTCAGGTTCTTTTGAATGAATCAGAAGGATTAAACAAATACGAGACGATTGCGCGCATACAGGAAACCTTTGCCGGATTTTTCAATACCCCTGCCCACAAGGCGCTTGTGGATTCATACCTGAACCTGCCGGGCACTGAGTTTGTTCCCCGTAAAGCTGATATTGTTGATTATCAGAAAATAGCTGATGGAAAAGGATTTGTGGTTGTCTTTAAAATCGGCGGCGAGGCGATGGCGGTGCAGTGGATGCCTGCGGGCACGGAACTTACAGGCACGGAGCAGGATATTCTGGCATCAATACCGGGGTATAGGCCTAAAAACAAAATAACTGTGCAGGACACAGCATATGACATCAGTTTTGTGCACATACCGGCTCAGACACCTGTTTTGAACAGGCTGAAAAATTTTGGCTCGGCGGTCGCTTTGTCCGCGATGATTGTTGCTGCCGTCGGGTTGGCGAGCGGATTCCTGAATAAAAATTATGAAATACGCGCTGAAAGCATACCCGCAGGACTGGAATTCAGTCAGGAAGATTTGAACATGCTGAGCGAATACAATGAACAATTACAGGCAGGCTTGAAACAGGAACAAATCCGTACTGCTCAATCCGCCTCGAATTACCCTGCGGTAGAGGCTCAGCTTAAACTGATGGAACCGCTTAGTGTATCGAAAATAGCGGACGGCTCGGATATTGTCTTTTTCTCCGATGACCATCCGGTAATACAGATAGCCGGATTACTGCTGGATTCGCTCGAAGGCCTGCAAAAACAGGGCTTTACTCAGCTTGCGCTTGAACTGAACAGCGATTTCCAGCCCATATTTGACCGCTGGAACCAGAGAGACCGACAGATCACGCTGGACGCATTAAAAAAAGGTATGGATCGGAAAATGGGGTTAGGTATAGCGGAAAATACCGTCGCTCTCATAGATAAGGCAAAACAGCTGGGAATGAGGGTTGTCGCCTATGACGTGCCTGACAGGGAACAATATGGCGGCACTACATCGCTCGATGTGGAAGTCCAATGGTACAAGACTTTAGACAACAGCCTCAGCCGGTACGGCGGTAAAATGGCTGTCCTGTCCGGTGAGTTTCATATGATAAAAGACCGACGTGCCGCGAACCAGTTCTTTTTCGATGGAAACAGGAAAATATCCGTTCTTTTCTTTACTGGCGGCGAGATTGAAAGCGTTACCCGAAAAGGGTACAGCATAGACCCGCTGACCGTCAGGATGCTGACTGCGGTCGAATCAAGCGGCATTACCAGCCGGGTAATGATTCCCATCCCTGAAGACGTCAATGCGTTATATTACCAGAATGAACTCGCGAAAAAAGAAAATACACCCTCGTATGTGCCGCAGGAACCTCGCAACAGAGCGTCGCTTACGCGCACAAACTGGGTGGTGGTACTGCCTGAAGCGGCATACGCTCCCCTGCCTCAGGATAACCCGCCGCAGGGGCCGGGCTTTTACGTTGATGCAGGCGCGGCTCGACAAAGTATGAAGGAAATCATGCAGTTGAAATATTCGTTCATCAACCCGCACTTAATCAAATTGCAGGAAATGGGCGTGGTTGAGGAAGACATTGCCTCTCTGCTCGGCATCACGGACAAACAGCTTATCGCAGGAGAATACGGCACGAACCCGATGAACACGGTTGTGGGTAACAACGTTCATTCATACATTGTGAGTTCATTTCAGCGGGAAACCATGAACCGGATTCTCAATAAAATAGGCCCGCTCGATGTGGCGGTAAACTTTAAAGGCGCGATGATCGATCAGCTTTCCAAACGAGGGATGACCCCTGAACAGGCTGATAAACGGTTTTATGAACTCCGCGATCTGCTCGCTCAGGAGTTGCGGGTAAAGTCTGATCCGGCTTCGGATACGTATCATTTTGCCAGCGACATAGATTTCGTTATGGAACTAATCGATTTTTACTTCAACAGCCGGATGACCGGAGACGGTACGGAATTTTTCAACAACCCGCTTTTCAGAGCAGAGGATACTGAATTCCTTGTTCCGGTCATACAAAATGCGCTTGGCGACCAATATTTCGGTATTCTTAATTTCGCGCCCACAGCCCCTGTTGCCAGTGACACTTACCGTGCACAGCAGGTTGCTTTTGTGCAGTCAATGTACGACAGGGCGGTGGAGTTGGGTATACCTGCCACGGAGTTGTCTATTTTCATGATGCAGAGGCCTGATGGCGGCGAAGCGTTAAAACTTCAGATGAAGCGTGATACGCAGAAAGTCAGCGATTCGCTCACGCATCGGGGTGTAATCGAATCATCGTTGTAAACTACTTACTATCTCTGTCATTGCGAACGAACGCAGTTCGAAAGCAATCTCCTCCGATAACACAACAAAGCTGAGGGGATTGCTTCGGCGCTTCGCTTCTCGCAAAGACGGCTATATTATTTAATTCTCGAGCGTTACACCCCGCTTCCGGTCATTGCGAAGCCTTGCAGATGATGTGGCAATCTTTCTTTTTGATTCCCTTTCGAAAATGAGTATACTAAACTGCATATTTTAATCGGATGTAATTTAGAAAAGGGGATCTAAAATGACTGAAGATGTGACACATCTGTTATATTTTTACAGTGCAACAGCACAAACACTTGGCACTATGTTGGGTATTGGCATTGTGGCATTAACTTTTTTTGCTTCTTGGGTAACTCAACAGAAAAATCGACTCAGAGAACCAGTGATAAGTATTTTACAGTATCATTATGGCCACTCGACTGTTTTTACTGAAGGAAAAACACACAAACTCATTGAAGACTTCTTAAATTCATTTAGAAACAAAGAAATTGAAGAAACTGAACAGGCGAGAATTGATATATGTAAGGAATATCAGTCAATGAAGATAACCATTCCCCAAAAAACTTATATTGTTGGGGTGAGTGTTTCTCTAGCTACAATCGTCGTATCACTGTTTATGTGTTTAAAAATAATACCTATAACATCTCAAATAGCATATGTTTCTGTTTTTGCTGGCAGTATTTTATCATTGAGTTGTTTTCTGTATCTTGCTCTATATATCTTACAACCCTTAAAATGTGTATCATAAACTAATAGAGCAACATTCTTCCCCTACCCTCTCTTCAGCTTCAGCATCATCGCGGCGCAACCGGAGATAAGCAGGATGATACTTGATGGTTCAGGTACCGGATTAGAAAAATCGCTCACCTCAAAACTGTCGATGTATACCACCGAGTTATTCTTCTCTCCCTGAATGGTGGTAAACCCCAGTTTCACAGGAGTACCGCCTTAAACTATCTTCAACCCTTTTAGTCATTGCGAACGAACGCAGTTCGAAAGCAATCTCCTCCGATGATACACCTAAGCTGAGGGGATTGCTTCGGCGCTTCGCTTCTCGCAAAGACGGTTATATTATTTAATTCTCGAGCGTTACACCCCGCTTCCGGTCATTGCGAAGCCTTGCAGATGATGTGTTAATATTCGCTCTATTCATCTTGATATCACCACGCCGCTAAAGCTCCTTGTGACAGTTTTTTGTGAGTTTTTAACCGTTTCCAGATTTCGTACTGACATCTGATATGATTGTCATCGAAAAAACCGGAAAAACCAATTACATCACATTAAAATAATTTTTTGCAAAAGGAACGATTAAGTGCTATAATTTTGATATACTAATCAATTTTGGCGGTATTTTTTGTAAAAAAATACCGGTTCTACATTAAGGAGACATTTCCATGAAAATGAGATGGATATTTGTTGTTCTATTAGCGGCATCGTTATGGTCACAAAAGAGTTATGCCGCTCCGGTGCAGTGGGCGGAGAACGGGCACTGGTATGAGTTGATTGGTACCGGGCTATCATGGTCTAATGCAAGGATTTACGCGCAAAATAGTTCTTATAACGATATGCCCGGCTATCTGGCTACGCTGGCTAGCCCGGAGGAAGACGCATGGGTACGCGCAGCATTTGGAGTGGGTGATTACTGGATTGGCGGCTATCAGCCTGACGGAAGCCCCGAACCGACCGGCGGGTATTGCTGGGTTACCGGTGAAGCATGGACATGGAACGATCGGAATGGTTCTGATAACTCGGGTGGGCAAAGCGTGTTATATTATTATCACGGCGGATACTGGGATGACGATCATCCGGACGGTATGGGACGTCCATTTCTAATAGAGTACGGCACATATATAGATGACGGTATTCACGGCAACGCCCCTGTTCCGGTCGAGCCGGAAGCGGCAATACCGGAGCCGATGTCTCTAGCGGCTCTCCTGCTTGGCTTAGCGTGTTATCAGATCAGGAAAAGATTAAAATAATAGTAATCATCTTTATAAAAAACTTTCCCCTTCCGTGTTCTGTTTGCAACCGAAAGGGGAAAGTTTTTGTACCTAAGTAAGCCAAGACAAACTCAGTTCAGTTCCCTGTTACCGCCTGCGCGTGTACGTTCCCGCGCATTTTTCTTCGTTGTTCTTGGAGTCAATCATGGTCATTTCAAAAAACTGGGTGTTGTCGTCCCCTATTTTGTTTACGATGCGCCATTTAACAGGGCCTTTAATCGCATCGTTATAGCGCCCGTTCAGCGTGATGGTTTTACCGTCAGGGCTGGCGTCCCCTTCAAAAAAGTAGATGCCTGTGCTCATTGAATCGAACCATGTCATCACGTACTTTTTGGTATGGTTATCGTACCCCATGTAACCAATACCATTGAAAGGCGTTCCCATCATATCGCCTTTATACTCTTCCTGAAGGTACCGCCCGCCAAAAATCATTTTTCTCTCACAGGTGCCTTCTGATTCCGTGGGCGGCTGGTCAGGATCCATCCAGTGCTGCATTTTGGTGTTCCAGCTTCCTTCCATGCGTGAGAGCAGTTTATGAGGCGCGCCGGGAGTCGCGAGCTGTTGATATTTCCGCATCAACTCCTGCATATCCATTTTACATTCCTGTTTCGTCTGTACAGTCATCTCAATAACCTCCATGCTGAAATGTTCACCGTGAATTGAACTCCGGCGAACGATTTGTTTTTTCCGGCTCTGTGCGTGCAATCAATCAGATATGTACCGTGAAGTGATCGCACACATACAGATCCATTGCGGCTGTACTGATGTGTTAGACACGGGAAGTAAAGGAGGATTTAAGAAAAAATTGAACGCAATAAGAAACTCACGAAAAACTGTCATTGCCATGACACCTAAAAGGAACCTTAGAGACTGTTTCAGCACTCCCAAATTATTCTGATCACTCCATTTTGCCATCTCATCAAAATATTTCTGCAGGGTATCTTCAAAAATAGGATTATGCATGGTATATTAATATGTAAGAAACAGAATAACACATACTTACAGCTTGAGAACGGTGAAATAGTCACAAAAGACTGTCATTGCGAATTATCGCAGAAGGTGTAGCACTCCCCTCCGATAATTCTGCACGATGAGACCACCACGTCGCTGACGCTCCTCGTGATGACATCTTAAAAGAACAATTTCGAGACTTTTTCAGTACTCTAAGCGTAGTCGAAAATAAACCCTGCATAAGGATTCTGCCGATGACGGTATATCGGACAGCAATAACACTGATGATATCACTCGTTTTTTGTGGTACTGTGCATGCCTATGATATCACATGGGACTACCTTGAACGCACCGGATGGGGTGTCGGCGCGAAATCGGATAATGACGAGCATGGTAATATAGGCGTATGGGACTATTTCAAAGCGCCGGAAGGATCCACGACCCATACAACATATTCCGGCAGTCTGAACTGGTATGCATCCTCAACCCGATGGATTACCGGAACCACCTATCCGGGCTCAGGAAACGACGGTTGGTTCATGATCGATTACAGCTACCTGCACCCCGGGCTGGCAAGCGATCCCACAATCGCGTTCTACGCCCCGGAAACCGGCGTATACGACTTTTCAGTTACCTTATGGAACTCAAACACAACACCTGAAGCCGCGCAGTACGGCAACGGGCAGTATTTTTATCTGCAGAAATTTTCTACGGTTCTTGTCAGCAAATACAACGCGAAACAGGCAACATCAACATTGACCAAAACAAACGTGTCGCTCAATGAAGGCGATGTGGTATACCTGCGCGTTAATGCTAATGATTACGAAGGATACGATATAGTTACAATACAGAATTTTATCATTACCGGTCATTTTACTGATCCTGAACCGCCGGTTGAGCCGCCTGCGGTACCTGAACCCGCGTCCGCCGGGCTGATTATTGCCGCCATAACGGGGCTATTGTTCAGAAAACGAAGCAGGATATAATCCCCGCTCTTAATGAAATGCGTATGCTCCTCTTGTTCTGTCTCATTAGAGACGGGATTATCTGCTTGCTGTATCTCCATATATCACGATAATAGAACTCGCATCATATTTGTTTGGTCGTACTATATACGCATTCACCAATTCGCCGTATCCTAAAGGAGTTCAGCATATGTCAAATTTTAAACTGGATACATTAAAAGAGGTCGCGCTTCTTTTTCTAAAGCTCGGATTTATCGCGTTCGGCGGTCCTGCCGCTCATATTGCCATGATGGAAGATGAAGTTGTCGCGAAACGGCAATGGATGACACGGGAACATTTCCTTGACCTTGTCGGCGCGACAAACCTGATCCCCGGTCCCAATTCAACGGAAATGGCAATCCATTGCGGGTTTCACCGTGCAGGTTTTTTGGGGCTGATTATTGCGGGAGCCTGTTTTATTTTTCCGGCGGTAACATTAACAGGCATTCTGGCGTACGCGTACGTTAAATATGGACATTTACCTGCGGTTGAACCGTTTTTCTACGGTATCCGACCCGCAGTTATAGCGGTTATCATCGGCGCAGTCCTAAAACTCGGCCAAAAAGCGCTGAAGGGATGGGAACTGGGGATTATCGGCTCTGCTGTAATGGCTTGCGTCCTGTTCGGAATAAATGAGTTTACCGCTATTCTCGGTGGCGGGCTGATCGGTATGGTGTGGCTGAATCTGAGAGTATCACCTTCCAAAAAAGGAAACTTCAGCCTTTTCCCTCTTCCTTTAACACAGCTTTCACCGCTGGCAGTTATTACAGCTTCTGCGGCTGGCGCGGCTTTTTCCGTGTCACAGTTATTTTTGTCATTTCTGAAAATAGGATGCATCCTTTTTGGAAGCGGTTATGTGCTGATAGCCTATCTCGAAGGAGAGCTTGTTGAGCGGCTGGGCTGGCTGACGCAGGCTCAATTGCTCGATGCCGTCGCGGTTGGGCAGTTCACGCCGGGGCCTGTTTTATCCACATCGACCTTCATCGGGTATCAGATTAACGGAATTCAGGGAGCTGTTGCCGCTACGGTCGGCATTTTCTTGCCGTCATTTTTGTTCGTTGTCCTTCTTAATCCGCTTATCCCGAAATTACGGCAGTCGCAATGGGCTTCAAAATTTCTGGATGCCGTAAATATCAGCGCAGTCGGCATTATGGCGGCAGTCGTGATGCAACTGTCGATTGCGGCGGTAACAAATTGGAAAACAGCTCTTATAGCGGGTTTGAGCGCCGCTATCGCGATACGATACAGCAAGATCAGCGCCATCTGGCTCGTCGTCGGAGGATCTCTGCTTGGATACGTCCTTCAGCTGTTTTAGCATAATGAGAACATTCTCGCAAAGAACTTCTTAAGAGGGAGATCAGGCGTGAAAGGCAGAGAAAGCGGTATGCCGCAGAAAGAAATGTGGGAAACCTTCTTCGATCCGAAAGCGTTACTGAAAACAATGGGTATAGACAACCGTGTACAGGACGTTGTAGAATTCGGATGCGGGTACGGTACGTTTACAATACCTGCGGCACAACTAATTCGAGGAACGGTATACGCCATAGACATTGAAAAAGAAATGATTGAGCAGGCCGCCAATGAAGCCGCAGTGCGCGGACTGCATAATATAAAAACACTGCTCCGCGATTTCATGTTGGAAGGCACAGGGTTATCGAATGACAGTGTTGATTATGTCATGCTCTTTAATATTCTTCATATTGAACGCCCTGAAATTATGCTCAATGAATCGTTTCGGATACTCAGGCACAACGGAAAGCTTGGCATAATTCACTGGAATCACGACCCTGCGACGCCGCGAGGCCCTTCCATGAATATAAGGCCGACACCGGAAATGTGCATTCAATGGGCGAAAAAAGCAGGGTTTGTTAAACAGGAACTGCATGATTTAAAACCGTATCACTACGGAATTGTTTTAAAAAAAGGAGATAGCAAATGAAACTAGGGATTATCATTGCCAACAACGATGCGGAGACATGCTGGAATGCGTTGCGTTACGGGAATTTCGCGCTTGGACAAGGCGATGCGGTTAAAGTATTTTTTATGGGCAAAGGCGTTGAATACCAGAAAATCAGCACCACTAAATTCAATACTGTTGAGCAAGCTGAAAAGTTTATGAACGCCGGCGGTAAAGTTTATGCCTGCGGAACATGCATCAAAAGCAGGGAACAGGAAAACTCCGAAATGTGCCCGATCTCTACTATGAAAGACATGTATGATATCGTAAAGGAAAGCGACAGGGTTGTCACCTTTTGAGGCATTTTTATGGATACGATAGCTTTCTCACCTATTGGAATCATTCATTCGCTGTTCAGAGGAACCGTTGGCGTACCGATTCAGCCGTCGTTATCTCAAGGTGCGTTGGGAACAGTAGAAGTATATCCTGAATATATGGAAGGGCTCGCTTCACTCGACAGGTTTTCGCATATATATCTGATTTATTATTTCCATTTATCAAAGGGCTATTCATTAACTGTCAAACCGTTTCTGGATGCCGCCTCGCATGGCGTATTCGCGACCAGAGCGCCGAAGCGTCCGAACGGCATCGGAATTTCTGTGGTAGAATTGATGCGAATTGAGAAAAATGTGCTCCATATAAAAAACATAGATATTGTCGACGGAACCCCGTTACTTGATATCAAACCCTATGCCCGTACATTTGACTGGTACGCAACAACAAAAGACGGATGGCTTGCCGACAAAACACAGGGCGTGACTCATCACTGCGCCGACGATCGGTTTACAGATAAGAATACTGCCACCTGAAACTTCTCCCTCGTTTCCAGAATAAAATTTTCAGCGCGACTTGATAACAGCCTCATATCTAACAAATAAAACCTATTTTCCCTAATCTCAACTGATCCATCATAACATCAATTTCTTAAACTTTTTGTTGACTTTGACGTCTTATATAAGAGACTATATAGCAAAAATGCTATTTAAAAAAGAGGGATGAATGAAAGAACTGGAAAAATGCCTGAAAGCGCTGGCGGACAAAAACAGGTTGAGAATCGTTAAACTCCTGCAAGATAGAAAAATGTGTGTTTGTGAACTTGCGCAGGTGATCGGGATTACTCAGCCAAGCGTGTCTCGACACCTGAACAAACTCAAATCCGCGGGATTAATCAACTCTGAACAGGATGGTTTCTGGACTAATTATTATGTAATAACCGCAGATACCGCATATGGAAGAATCCTATTGAGCAATATTCGGGAATGGCTTAATGATGACGCTATTATCATGAAAGATAAAACCGAGGCAGGCAAAGCAGACAGGACAAGGATCTGCGGCTAAAATTTTTTTGCAAAATCCAAATAGCAAAACAGCTAATTAAATACGAACAGTTCGATTAATCACTGTCGTACCGGAAACATCGAAACACCAACAAGGAGCAAAGACGTGGAGTGGAAAGAAGAATGGAAAAAACTGGCGACAATAGGGATCGTTTTTCTGGCATGTTTTTATCTTCCATTAGGATGGGCTCGTTTTGACAACGCGGTAATGGAATCTTTGTACCTTGTTAAGTGGTACGCACAGGAACATGTCCTGTTATGCCTTGTACCCGCGTTTTTTATCGCAGGGGCAATATCGGTATTTGTAAGTCATGCGGCGGTAATGAAATACCTCGGTGCAAAGGCAAATAAAATACTGGCTTATGGAGTAGCGGCGGTTTCGGGTACCGTTCTTGCCGTCTGTTCCTGTACGATACTGCCTTTGTTCTCAGGTATATACCGCAGAGGAGCCGGGCTTGGCCCTGCCACTGCGTTTTTATATTCCGGCCCGGCAATCAACATCCTCGCGATCATTCTGACCGCCAGAATACTCGGTATTGAGCTGGGTATTGCCCGTGCCGTTGGAGCTGTTGGATTCAGCGTCATCATCGGACTGATTATGCATCTTATATATCGAAAGGAAGAACTGGAAAAAGCGAACGGACAGATGCATATGCCTGAACCTGAAGTTGCCCGCCCGCTCTGGCAGAACGCCGTGTTCTTCGCTGTGATGATCGGAGTGCTGGTATTCGCTAACTGGGGAGCTCCAAACGATTTTTATTTTGAAACAACCGAGGGGAATACTCTTAGGGCGGCTGTGGTGACGTCGCCGGAACACGGAACCGGAGATACAGGATTCTATACTGTCAAGCTGACAGATGGCGATCAGGCGGGAACTCAACTAGAGATACCATCCGGTGATATTGCGAGCAAACAGCCCGTTCCGGGGCTCTGGACAACCATCTGGAGTAATAAATGGATAATAACAGCTGTGTTTAGCGTTGCGCTGGCGATGATATTGATAATATGGTTCGCCATACCGATCTGGAAAATTCTGGCGGGAGCGGTTCCGGCAGGTATTCTTGCTATTGCTTTACCGATGGAAGGCATGATGATAATGATACCGTTCACTGCCGGAGTAATTGCACTTTCGTGGGCAACAAGCACAACAAAAGGTGAATCTGAAGAGTGGTTCAGCTCAACATGGACGTTCGCCAAACAAATTTTACCGCTTTTGTTTTTCGGTGTTGTCATTGCCGGAGCATTGCTGGGCAGGCCGGGTCATGAAGGGCTCATTCCGTCCGAATGGGTAGCGAAAGCTGTTGGCGGCAATTCCCTGTGGGCTAACCTGTTCGCGTCGGTTGCCGGAGCGTTCATGTACTTTGCGACTCTTACAGAAGTACCTATTTTGCAGGGCCTTCTCGGCGCGGGAATGGGCAAGGGGCCTGCGCTGGCATTGCTTCTTGCAGGGCCTGCGCTCAGCCTTCCGAATATGCTGGTAATCCGCAGTGTTATGGGCACTCAGAAAACGGTTGTGTTTGTATCGCTGGTAATCGCTATGGCAACGATCAGTGGAATAATTTTTGGAACGTTCGTTCAGTAATTTAGAAAAACAGGAGGAATGTGTTATGAAAATAGAAATACTGGGGACAGGCTGTCCGAAGTGCAAAAAATTGTATGAGAGCGCCAAGGAAGCGGTGGCAACATCAGGCATACAAGCTGAAGTCGTTAAGGTTGAGGATATTATGAAAATAACTGAATACGGGGTAATGATGACACCCGCGCTTGTCATAGACGGGGTTGTGAAATCAGCGGGGAAAGTATTGTCACCTGAACAGATACAGGCTTTCTTAAATTAAGGAGTTTTTATATGAGTGAAAAATGCTCATGTGGTGGAATTGGGTCACTTGTTGTGGCGTGCTCTGGAGGAGCAGACGTTGGTGAACTTGCAGATAAACTTGCGCGGCAAATTGCACGTACAGGCAAAGCAAAACCTTTTTGCCTTGCAGGATTTGGCGGTCATATATCCGGCATGATTGAATCAGCAAAATGCGCTGACAGAATTATTGCTATAGACGGATGTCCTGTAGCATGCGCAAAAAAAACAATGGACCATCTGTCGATTGAATTGCATGTTGAGTATATTAATCTCAAAGATTATGGATTTCAAAAAGGCGAAGTAATTTTGAATGATATCGACATTGAACAATTGATTAAGGAAATAGGTGTTTAATATGATTAGACAAATTGTTTTTGTCCCTTTACTTTTATTTTTTATGAACTGTAACACATTTGCCGATCAGGGCAACCGTGTTGATGCGTATTATTTCCATACTACTTTTCGATGCGCGTCCTGCCATAAAATCGAAGAGTATACCGGAGAAACAATGAATGGTACGTTTGCTGACGCAATTAACTCTGGAAACCTGCAATATAAGGTTATAAACGTTGAAGAGAACGGCAATGAACATTATATCAAAGACTACCAGCTATATACAAAAGCAGTCGTGTTATCCCTTGTAAAAGACGGCAAGGAAATAAAAAGCAAAAATCTGGAGAAAGTATGGCAGTACTTGGGCAACAAAGGTAAATTTACGGATTATGTGAAAACGGAAACTGAGTCGTTTTTAAAAGAACTCCAATAACCGTGGGAGATACATAATGTTAGCTCTTTTATCCGCAATATGGCTCGGTATCCTCACATCCATAAGCCCGTGCCCTTTAGCGACAAATATAGCGGCGATAACTTTTCTGTCAAAAAAAATAATTCATCCGAGGGCTGTCCTGTTGTCCGGTATTGCATATACCGTCGGAAGAATGATCACGTATGCGCTCATAGGCACTTTGATTGTCACATCGTTGATTAAAATTCCGGTAGTGGCGATGTTTCTTCAAACCTATATGAACAAACTTCTTGGACCAGTGCTTGTGATTGCCGGGCTGGTTCTGAGCAACGTCATTAAAATCAATCTGTCCGGTTTCACGCTTTCGCATCACAAACAACATTCAATAGCTGAATCGGGTTTGTTCGGATCAGGGCTTTTAGGGATACTATTCGCTCTTTCATTCTGCCCGGTTTCAGCCGCATTGTTTTTTGGCAGTCTGATACCTCTTGCACTGAATAATAAATTCGGTATGGTTTTTCCCTTCTTGTATGGTATCGGAACGGGATTGCCTGTTATGCTATTCGCTCTGGGCATCGCCCTGGGAATGACATCAATTTCGCACTGGTTCAATAAAGTCAGGATGGTAGAAGCGTATACCCGAAAGATTACGGGCATACTGTTCATCGTAATAGGCGGCTATTTCATATGGACGCACATCATACTCGAATGGATCATCCAGCAAGGGCAATAAAAGTGTAAAACGCTAAGTCTGCGTGTATCCTGCTATTGGATATAGTTTACTACCTCAAAATCAAAATATTGCTCGAATTACTTTTTTTAGAATAAAATCTTGGCTCGGTTGGTAAAACCTCAATTTATGTGGTATATCTCTATATATGATGCGAAAAAATCTAAATTTAGACAAGGAGATAGCGATGCGTGAACTGAGGCTTACATTATTTTTCATATCACTATGCGGATTTTTGTTATGCGGTGCATCCTCAATTGCAGATGAGACAAAAATAAATTTTCTGCTTGTTTCTGGCGGCAGTTACAATGACAGTTCAATGATCACTACAGCATCAGGCATCGCAGGCGATGTATATTGGATATCTACAAAACCTCCTTATAGCGGAGATACGCGTTATTTCATGCAGCATATAATTGATAATCAGCTTGCTTCCGGTACCTATGACAATTATTGGCTTCCTGCAGGAAACAATGACGGTTCTCAGCCCGGAACAAATATCGCTCCCTTGCGGGTTATATTTCCTCATTCGGTTTATATCACTAAAATTCGGACATACAATGTTGTCGATATAAATAGTGGAATTTATAAAGATCGGTGGTCTGAAAGCAAACTTTTTATTTCCGATGATGGTTCAACCTTTGTGGAAAAAGCCGCTATTGAAATTGACGCTAATCCGCATTTTACAGACTATGTTGATATTTATATCAATGATTATGTCTTCGCAATTGATTACCAACCGTCCTACAACCCATCGCATGATATACCTGATTACTACGTAATAAATGAAATCGAAATGTATACTGATGACGAAATGAATGCTGTGCCCGAACCCCTATCGGTGTTCCTGCTTGGCAGTGCGGTTGCCGTATTGGTTAAAAAAAGCGTTGGGTTGAAATAACCTTCTTTTTTTCAGGCATCTACGTTTATGTGGTGCAAAAATCAAAAAAATGCGAAAACAAGCAATGCATTTGTCCGGTGAAAGATAATATCCGCACAGGGTATGTTGTGATCGGGATATTATCGCTCATAGTTCTGGGACTGCTGGTTCTGATCGAAGTGGTGTTGAAATAGCAGGACAAAACTCTTTTACTATTTGCTTCTCTTCTTACGATAATACGACACTAAAAAGCCTGCGCCAAACACGAAGAGTGCACTGCTGACCGGCTCAGGAACAGCGCTTCCGTCGAACGTGACATTATCCACAATCGCAGACCAATCCTGCGTGGTCGACGATACCGCTATTTTCCCGATACCTGCATCATCGGTGTATCCCCAGAAAATCCGCGTGAAAAAGTCAATGTTTATATCCCCTGACGTGTACAATAGCGACGAATCATCCGCGCCATAGACTGCCACATTGAAAACATCAGGATGAAAGGGGGTAACAGAAAGAATAGACAGGTCAAGCCCGCAGGCAGGCGTCGGGTTATGAAAATCGATTACTATGCTGTGTCCGGGTATCCCGTCATAATTAAACCCTAAAATTGCTCTTGATGTCTGGCCCCAGATATTTTCACCGTTCCAATTCAGGTTGTCCAGCTCGGTAAACGACACACCGGGGATAACCAGGCCCGGTCCGAAAAGCATGGTATTGATTGTGAGAATCGTTGACGAATCAAGGGTATCGACATTAGCGATGCCATAAGCAGTGTTGGAAGGTACCGCCAATGTCTCGAAATCTTCGGTTACGGCGTTAGCTCCAAGAATACTTTCCAGTGTCGCCCGGTCAGGGAGTACACCCGCGTTAGCAATACTCACTCCGGACACGAACAAAATCATACACATCACGGGAACCATACGTAACAACCTCTTTTGCATTGCTGTATCTCCTTCCGGCATAAAGTTTTGGCTTTACATCAATAGTTACATTTATAATAATTTAGAAGTTATAAAAAACGGTACAATTATATTTATAATGCCGATAATTAAATATTTATTACACATTCAAAGATTTTAATACAGAATTAATATAAATACAACAATTTATTCCAATGACATTAACATTACTGTCTTCAGCCTGACTATACCTGCATATTAAAAAAAGTATTTCGATATTGTGCGATATTACTATTTCACGCCGCCCCATGCATGACGATTCCATCGCCCTTGCGAAAACGGTTATGCCTTGACGGGCAGAGTGCTTCATACTATAGTATCCGAAACAATCCGACACCAATTCGATGGAGATACATACACAACATGAGCCATTCAATCCGCCAGAATGAAGAAAACGACTCGATGCCAGTTTCGCTCATCAGCATCTTCTGGACGTTTTTTCGAATCGGACTGTTCACTCTGGGCGGAGGGATGGCTATGTCACTGGTTATGCGGCATGAGCTGGCCATCAAACGCCGATGGGTAAAGGATGCCGATTTTATGTCTCTGATGTCGCTGGCTACCGTCGTGCCCGGGGCTATTGCCGTAAACATCGCATATCTTCTGGGCAGGCGCATGCGCAGTCACATAGGGGCAGTCATGGCGGTGCTCGGTACAATTCTCCCCTCTTTTTTCGTTATCCTGATTGTAGCCGGGGTGTTTCTGCCGTTTATCAGCAATCCGAAAGTGACCGCTTTTTTCCGGGGCTGTGCAATCGCCATCGTCAGCCAGCTGGCTTTTACGGGCTTTATTTTCGGCAGGACACTGTTGCGGAACTGGAAACAGTGTGCCGTATGCGCGGCAGGAATGATACCTGCCTGCGTATTTGGAATACACCCTATCTTTGGGATAATCACGGCAGGTGTGCTCGGTTACTGGTTGTTACCGAAAAAGAAACCGGAAGGAGCTGGCGGCAATGCCCCTACTGCTTAAACTGGTTATCAGTTTTATGCTGATCGGGCTTGGCGCTTATGGAGGCGGCATGGTGACCATTCCCCTTATTCAGCACGAGCTCGTTGACAGCAGGCACTGGCTGGAATTCAGCGAAATGGCGCGGATATTAGTCGTTTCGCAGATGACTCCCGGGCCTATCGCGGTGAACGCGGCTACGTTTACCGGATTTCGCCTGAGCGGCATACCCGGTGCGATTCTCGCAACAGTAGCGGTAATAGTGCCGTCCATCGTAATTCTCGCGTTGTTGGTTCCATGCATAGAACGATTCAAGAACAAGTGGAATTTGCGCGATTTCATGCAAGGCATCAAGATAGGCGTCCTGGGCTTAATCCTCTTCGCAGTGTGGTCGTACGGTAAGGCGGCGATTAAGGGCTGGTTGGATCTGGCAATCGCGGCCGCCGCGTTTCTGGTTCTTGCTGTTTTCGAGGGCAAATTGCATCCTGTGATAGTCATTCTTGCATGCGGCGTTATAGGCGCTATTGTTTTTTAGTATCACACAATATTATGAGTCTTTTAATATTTTTTTAATATGCGGTTTACGGAGGTTGTCATATAATGACACTCACGGTTTTTGATTATTCCGGCGAAACAAGCTGGGCGATACTCAGTCATTCGTTATAATTCCGACAATTACCTTTTAACAGCGGAATATTTTAATAAACAACTATTTACAAGTCTTTTTACCACTTTAAGCTGGAGTTTTCGATGAGCGGTTTGACCTTTTTGATTATGTTTATGTTTCTCATGGCGCTGACCGCCATAGTACCGGCGCTGTTGCGGCGGTTTCACATCCCTTCCGTTGTTTCAATGATGATGGTTGGGATAGTTATTGGCCCGAATATGCTTGATGTTATCCGAAAGCTCAATTATTTTCTGGGACGAGGATACCCGACCGCCGATATTTATCTTGTTTTAAACGTACTTGGCCTTCTGGGGCTTATATTTCTTATGGTGCTGGCAGGCATGGAAGTTCATCTCTCTGTCCTGCGCCTTGAACGGAAGGCCGTTGCATGGCTGAGTGTTTTAACCTTTGCGATACCTGCACTTGCAGGTTATTTTGTTTATGCTTTCTTTGAGCCCGGGCATACGATCGGCAAACTGGTGTACGCTTCTTTGTTCGCGTCTCATTCTGTCGGCATTGTTTTTCCCGTAATCAGGGAATTGAAAGTAACCCGGACGCGTTTCGGCATTGCCGTGCTGGCATCGACTGTCATAACGGATCTCGCCAGCCTTGTGTTACTGGCAGTTTGTATTCAAATGAGCCGTCATTCAACATCGCTAAGCATTCCCGGAAGCGTTTCCATTTTTGACCATATTGACCCGTCTGCACTGGGTTCATGGTTTTTTGTGTTATTTATTATAGCGATTGTTGGTTACATCGTGTTATCCATGTGGCTGATTCCCGTTATTGCCCAGAAAGTTTTTTCCCGGATACATCACAGCGACGATTCGAGGCTGACATTCTTTCTGGTGGGCGTACTCGCAGTTGTTCTGGTGGGCGAATTCATTGGCGTTAGTGTCATTGTTGGCGCTTTTGTCGCTGGTATGGCAATTGTCCGTGCGCCCGGATTTCATGACAACGACCGGATCCTCCACCGGAAAATCGAAGGAATGGGATACGGTTTTCTGGTTCCATTCCTTTTCCTGACCATAGGTATGAATACGGATTTAAAAATTTTATTCAACGCGTGGGAAAATATCGCCATGGTCGTCCTGACATTTGTAGGGCTCACCGCAAGTAAAATAGTATCGGGTTGGGTTGCCATGCGGCTATCAGGATTCAATAACGCAAAAGGTATTTGTGCAGGATTGATGACCGTACCGCAACTGTCCGCGACTCTCGCGGCGGCTAATGTGGCTCTGCATCTCAAAATGATAAGACCTGAATTTTTCAACTCTATCGTATGCCTTTCAATACTCACCACCATACCTGTGCCGACTTTGGTAAAATATATAATTTCTAAATGGAACATCCGTTTTGATCAGGTGGAGGATCAGGTTCTTCAGGATTTTGCAACCGAACCGGAAGAAGAAATTATCTGAGCAGGGACAGGAAAGATACCAGCGCTCTCCTTATGAAATCAAACGGCAAGATCGGTTTTGGCGTCGTCAAAAATTAGTTCCGGTTTCACATATAAAGCCATACCGAAGGTCAACGGGCCGACACGCCCAATGTACATCATCAGGATTATTACAATCTTTCCTAACGAGGTCAACGCTGCAGTAAGCCCCATGCTGAGCCCGACAGTTCCCAAAGCGGATGCCGACTCGAAAAAAATATCCAGAAATTGCCCGTTTTCTGTCAGTGTAAGCAGATACGTTCCAAAAAGAAGCATCGAGATATATAAACTGAGCGTCGCCACAGCGGTCTTTACCCGGTCGTCAGGCACTTTCCCGCCGAAAATACGGACATCATTATCACCTTTAATAGTACTTTTCATCAACCCCCAGATAGCTGAAAATGTAGTCGTTTTCAACCCGCCGCCCGTACCTGAAGGCGATGCGCCGATAATCATCAATATGCAGATCAGCATTATTGCCGATTTTGACAACGTGCTGACAGTAACCGTGTTGAACCCCACTGTGGTGAGCGCTGTCATCGATTGAAAAAATGAGAACAACAGTTTATTCGCCGGAGTAACGCCCTCGCCATAGGATTCTGTCAGAAACATCAAAACCCCGCCTATACATAACAACCAGAGCGTCATGGAAATAATGACTTTCGTAGTTAATGTCACATGTTTCTCTTTCCCGCGTATAAGGCGCCACACGTCCACACATACAATAAACCCCATGGCGCCCAGTATACTCAATACGGAAATAATTGCATTAAGCCCGAAGTTAGCGGACATTCCCTCGAAACTGTTTGGAAAAAGACTGAAACCTGCCGTACAAAACGCTGAGATACTGTGAAATATCGCATTCCAGAGAGGATGTTGTATACCTTCACGCAGGAATACAAAAAATAAGCCTATCGCCCCAACAGCCTCAACTACAATAGAAAACAGAATAACACTTAAAATGAATTTTTCGATCTTAAAATTTCTTGGTATACTAAACACGACATGGGCAACATCTTTTTTCCTGTCGTCCAGATATTTTTTGCTGGATAAAATCACAAAAGAACTGAAGGTCATATATCCTATACCTCCTAATTGAATTAAAATAAGGATAACCAACTGTCCCCAGAAATTATAAGCCTCATTTACAGCAACCGTTGTTAACCCGGTCGTTGATACTGCGGAGGCGGCAATGAAAAGGTTATCAAGAGCACAGACAGCGTTCCGGTGCATAAACGGCAGGCATAACAGAGCAAACCCTACAAAAATATATGACATATAACCCAACGCTACTAAGCGTACCGGATTCATACGTTTTAAGCAGTCATAGGTATGATGCAATTTCATAGCTTTCCCTTTATGATAATTTTACGCTCATGAAAAAGATAAATTATCAACCAGTGTGTAAGACGTGTCAATGATTATCGCAAGTTCAGCATAGAACGAAGCGCCGAAAAGATCAATGCGCGGACATCGTATGAAAGCGCTGAACAACCTGCGTTCGTTCGCAATTGACAGCTTCGGCTGGAACCACCTTTAAAAAAGCGGCCCATCAAGGAATACGATTGAAGAATTATCGGGTTATTTTTTGCTTCTTCTACAATACAAAGCAGTCAGCCCGCACCCCAGCAGTATCATGGACAGCGGTTCAGGTACAACGACTTGCTCAGTATACGTTA
The DNA here is from genome assembly GCA_003599815.1 of Candidatus Auribacter fodinae. Classification (GTDB taxonomy): domain Bacteria; phylum Auribacterota; class Auribacteria; order Auribacterales; family Auribacteraceae; genus Auribacter; species Auribacter fodinae. The sequence continues at coordinate 83,499 of QZJZ01000005.1, read as the reverse complement.
TTGTCAGTGTCGGGCGGTATGCCGGATAGTTGGATTGATTTGACGAATGATACGCGAATTGCGATCCAGACACAATATTTCTTAACTCAACACCGAAGTTGGTTGACGGGGTATCAAGCCATCCTTCCACAAAACTTTTTATATCCCATTCTACCCAGCCGACAGACGATACTAATCCGCCGGAATTCAGAATCGCGACTGAGGTATCCACTGAAGGCTGATTGTTCCATGTAACACCTGATTCTGTCCATGCTGACGTGATTCTGTACGCATTGACTCCGCTGGATACACTTCCGTACTTTTCGCTGACATACACTCCCATGACCGCGGATTCTATAGTGGCGGTTGTCGGGATTACTATTGAGGATAAATCAAATTCGATCAAAGAATATGAGGTATAACCGGCATAACCTCTTGAAGAATAGATCGTTGGCCCGGGTCCCATGGGGTATGAGGCGACATTGGAATGCACATAACTGTTTTTACCATCCGCCGCTTCAGGCTGTAAAATGACTGACTCTGCATCGGCAGTCGAACAGTAGATACCCAGCAGGCACATAGCGATTAACATAAATCCGCGCTGTTTCATGATTTTATCCTTTATATACTTAACGTTTAATTATTTGCGATATATAAAGTTATATACCATGTACAGCTGATTTTTGCAAATTATTTATTAAGGATTGCTTTAGATGCATTATCGTTTTAGCAGGAAATCGGAACAGCATTTTTTAATGCAAGCGACGGAGAGTGTATTTTAATTAGGGACACATCCCAATTATTAAAAAATTGGGATGTGTCCCTAATTAAATCAATAAACTATTTAATCTATATTTTTATATATAAGTTATTAAGTTAATAAATTATTTTATAAACAAATTAACTTATTCACTGTCTTCAAAATTGTTCATCGCCATATATTATAACAAAAAAATACACTTCAGGGAACTTTTTGCTGTATATTCTTGTTTTATTGTATGAAACAACACGGAAAAGCCGCACAGGAAAAACACTATGGAACTAATGATCGACGAATCGACCATAACACAAGCCGCGCAGGGCGACATCGCCTCGTTTGAGGCTATTTACAGGGCAACCGCAGGATTTGTGTATAACGTTGCGCTCGGTATTACCCGATCCGCTCACGATGCAGAAGAGGCATCGCAAAACGTGTTCCTTAAAGTTTACAGGAACCTCAGCGCCTACCAGCCGGGCACATCGTTTAAAGCATGGCTGTACCGGATAATTAACAACGAATCGATCAATTTCGTCAAAAAAAGAGCACGGATACAACAGCGCGAGGATAATTCAGTACCACTCGACACAATGCGCATCGCTCCTGAACTCGACAACGTAATCGAGCTGGAGCATCACCAGACGGTACTCGGAAAAATACTGGACTCACTCTCCCCGCACCAGAAAGAATGTATCGTGCTCAGAGAAATACACGGGTTCCAGTACGACGAAATCGCCTCGATTCTTGACATAAACATCAACACCGTTCGCTCACGCCTCAAACGGGCGCGCGAGCAGATGATGACTGCCGGAAAACAATTACATGAGGGTTTGAGCCATGAAATGTAATGACATACAAGATCTTATATTAACAGATTACCATGACGGGCACGCATCCGAGGACATCAGGAAACAGGTTAAGTCACACCTCAAACAATGCGCAGTATGCCGCGAATTTGCCGCTGATTTTCAACGATACGCCGTAGAGCCTTTAGCAGAACACAAACTGCCGCAAGCCGAACCGCCGGAAAGCCTCTGGAACTCGATCAGGGATCGTATCGAGCAGGAAAATAAACAGCAGACACCAACCGGCTTGCTGGGCAGGCTGGCATTCATTACGCATATACCTCGTCCGGCATACACAGCGATAGCTTCAGCCATAGCGGCATCTCTTGTATTTTTTATGATGACATCGTCACCTGAATACAGCAAAGAAGCAGGCGATTACATCAGCGAGCAAACCAGTTATCTATTTTCCGATAATGGCGTACAGCAGTCCGAATCAGAAACAGAAGCGGATGACGAGTTTGATTCTGTCATTGAAGTTTTTTTCATGTAACGGAACTTTTGCGATGCGGGATTTGTTATTACTAGTGAATGGCGCCACACTGAAAGATTAATTATAGTATTAAGGAGACACAAACATGAAACTGCGAACCTTATCAATATGGATGATATCAGCCCTGTTATTATCAGCGGCAGAATTTGCCCCGGCACAGGATTTCTGCGACGAGAAAGGGCCGGGCGGATACGGAAAACGGCACGGTAAAATGAAAGACGACATCGAAGAAATTATGCGTGAACTCGATCTGAGCGACGAACAAACAGCACGGCTCGCCGAAATGCGCAAACAGGGACAGGAACAGAAACAGGCGCTTTACGAGAAAAAACGCGAACTCCATAAACAAATCAAAAACGAACTTGATAAACCGGAATCAGATCAGACTGCGCTTAATACGCTGGCTGACGAACTCGCATCCGTGCAGAAACAATTGATCACAGACCGCATTAACAGCGTGCTTGAGATGAAAAAAGTCCTCACTCCGGAACAGTACGCCGCCCTGAAATATAAGATGGATGTAAAACATGAAGCGCGCAAGGAATTACGCAAGATGAGACACGAACGGCGACGCCACATGGCACCTCCTGACGAAGAACCGGACGCGCCTGAAGCGCCGGAACCGGGCGATATGGAATAGTCCTCTCCTCCTCTGGGTTTTATATATACAAAAAGCAGGGCCGAATTCGTTGGCCCTGCTTTTCTTTTATCCTCAGTAAAAAACATTCATTCGTACTCTAAAGACTTTTTTTACTCTTCTTTTTCCATGGCGGTTTCTTTGGTGAGGCCGTCGTTGTATTTGAGCTTCTCGATGAGATTGCGTATTATGCGGGCTGTGCCTCTTACAGCATCGTTAAACCCGTCTTTGGAAAATATATAACCAATGAAATCCATATAAAATTCCGCTTTGTCACACGCATTAACCAACCCCCGCTTACGAAGCTGAAGGATTTCTCCGCCGTCAAGCCATACTCCGTGCCCATGAGGGCATATATCAATAATAACAGGGCATTTATCATTCTTATACTCACTTTTAAGCAATACTGTACAGTCACCGCACCGGGGGCATTTTCCCAGTTTTTCGTTCAATTGCCCGGCAAGGTCAGAGAACTCCTTGCCGTCAAACTGTTCACGTCCAACATCTATGTACTCGAAATTTTCGGAATCGCGCTTTATCACATCTTCAAGTTCGCCTGCGTCAAATCAGATGCCTTCGCACATGCAACATTCATCAATAGCTATACCGACAAGTTCCTGTTTTTCCAGTGTTCCGACACATTTAGGGCAATCCATACGTATATCTCCTTTCGATGATGCGTTACACCATTGAGCGACACAAAACCATAAACACTTTAGTATATTATTGTCATAGTTAGAATTTAACAACAGAACGTTGTATAAAAATCAATTTAATGGCTGGCTTTCGCATAAATTAGGCATAAAAAGTACAAGTAGATGCATGGACAGTGTCATGCTCGGCGGCAACCACTGTTATGCTATGTGCAGTACGCTCATGCGTTGGTGTTTTATTATGTGTCAATCTGTCCGGTAATTTTATCGCATTCGCTGAATTGAGTCCGCTATAAATATCTCTTTGCATTTCTGAAGGTTACCCAACATCAGAGATAACGGCCTCAGCAGTGCGATTTATATACACCTCATCAAGGCAAATGCCATTTTTATGTAAATTTTAAACGACAATGTTCGATATATTAAATATCTGATTTTAAACAACCTAATTTGCGTAAAGAGGTACAAAATGGAAAGCACAGACCTTCGGGGCAAATTCTGCCCGTTCCCCATTATTGAGGTTGTCCAGCGTGTAGAGGTCATGGAATCCGGAGAATGCAAGGTGTTCCTTGTTGACGACCCTCTCGCTATCAGGTCAATTCCTGAAGAACTTGAAGAATTCGAGTATCTGGATATCAACATAAAAAAGAACAATGATTACTGGGAAGTAATAATAACAAACACAGAAGGATAATCAACATGGCAGAAAAAAAAGGATTCTTTAACCCGACACTGATGTATGCGGGGGCATTCGCGGTTCTGAATGTCATCATGTACTTCGTCATACATAAATTCTGGATAGGCGGAAGCAGTTTTCTCCCGATGGTGGGGAAACTTGGGCCGAACAAAACATTTCTCTTCTCGTTTATAGTGAATATGGGCGTTATTGTCGGCGCGTTGGTAAGTTCCGCCACAAATCGTGAATTCACCCTGCGCATGCCGGCAGCAAAAGTACTGCCGCGCGCTATACTTGGCGGGTTCCTTATCGGAATCGGCGTTACCCTTGCCCCGGGTACCTGTACAACATCATTCGTTATAGGATTGCCGATGTTATCAATATCGTCCATGCTGTCAATAGCCGGCATGTTCGCTGGCGGGTTTATCGTGTACCGCCTGACAATAAAGTCTCAGTCATAAGGAGATCACTATCATGGACTTTAAATTGCTTTTACTATACGGGTTCCTGTTCGGCATCGGATTCGGTTTCTTTGTCCAGAAAGCCGGTATCTGTTTCGCGCACGGGCTTGGTGAAATTTATATGGGCAAAGGAAAACGCATTCTGCGCATTTTTCTGGTGATATTTATCATATCAACGCTCGGATTTTATCTTTCGAAATTCATCGCGCCGGAACTTGGCCTTAAACCGATCGGGCAACTGCGCGGGTACGGTTTTTATAACATTATTTCAGGTATGATCTTCGGAGCGGGAATTCTTCTGAACGGCGGGTGCATTCTCGGCACACTGCGCCAGATGGGAGAAGGGAACCTGCTGTTTTTTGTGGTCTTTCTCTCGTTTATCCCGGGCATGGCTCTTATAGTGTATGTCATCGACCCGATACTGAAACAGGGATATCAGGTTCAGAACATACTGTTGCCCGAACTGCTGGCTGTGCCCCAGCCCTACGTGGTAGGCAGTGTGGTAATACTGGCTCTGTTCTGGCTGGTTATGCTCAGCAGGCCGAAAAAGAAATAAAGAGAACCAGAGGCAATGAATAAAATATTATCACAGGAAATACTTGAGCGCAGGAACCGGGCGTTCCGCGTTCTATACGATACCGTCATTCAGGTGAACAGCTCGCCTGATGAGCAGGTATACTCCATCCTGTGCGGCAACCTGCGCCTGATATGTGACGCTGATGCGGCCCTCCTTTTCTCGTTCGATAAAGCCGCCCGCGCTATTTCCCTTGAAGCGGTGTCAGTGGAAGGAAGCACAGGCGCACCTCCGTCAAAAAACCAGCAATTGCGCGGCATACCCTTGCCCGAAAAAGTGCTTGCACTTTACTCCGAACAAACTATAACTAAAATAATGGATGTGAAAGACAGCCTTATCAGCGTATTGCCAAATTCATGCTGGTACTGCTCTTTTCAGAGTAATAACGAGTGCCTGTACTATACTCTGACACTGAAAAAAGAAACAGATATAACCGGGTTCGCCATAATACGCCGTCCTTCAGGAAAACCGCTCAAGATGAAAGATATGGTAGATACATTTCTCGGACTGGCAGGGGTTATTATACAGCGCAAAAACGCTATCGACGCTCTAAACCTGAGCAATAAATGGTTTCAGACACTGCTCCACTCATCGCCTGTCGGCATTATTCTGGTCAACGGAAACAAAGAAATAGTGGAAATTAATTCCGCCGCACTGGAACTCGTCAGCAAAAAACGGGACGATATTATCGGGCAGAAATGCAGTGTCCTTATGTGCGAGGATGTTACACACCGATGCCCCATTTTTGACGAAGGGAAACGAGTAAATACGGCGGAACGTGAGATAAAGCACGCGGACGGATACAGTATTCCAATATTGAAAAATGTTATCCCGATAGAAATCAATCATGAGCGATACCTCGTTGAATCGTTCATGGATATCCGTGAACATAAAAAGATGAAAGAAGAACTGATGCGCGCCCGCCAGCTGGAATCAATAGGAGTACTCGCCGGAGGCATTGCGCACGACTTCAACAACCTGCTGACCGCCATTCTGGGCAACATAGACCTTGCGCTCAACGCGAACCTCTCCAGTGAAGAAATGCGCGAAATATTGCAGGGAGCTAAAAAAGCGTCGCTCAACGCAAAAAAACTCAGTTCCCAGTTCCTGACATTTGCCAAAGGAGGAAACCCCATCAAGGAATCCGTGTCTCTGGAGGAAATAGTCAGGGATTCCGCAACGTTCGTGCTCAAAGGATCCGCCATAAAATGCGAGTTTGATATTGAACAAAACATATCGCCCGTCAATGCAGATAAAGGACAGATAAATCAGGTGATACATAACCTCATCCTCAACGCCATGCAGGCTATGCCGGACGGCGGCATAATCTATGTTACCCTGAAGAACGAAACTATCAGCAATAATGATCCTTCCGGACTCCAGCCGGGAAGCTATGTGCACATTTCCATTCAGGACACGGGTATCGGCATCAACCCCGAGAACCTGTCGAAAATATTCGACCCGTATTTTACCACAAAAGAGTTCGGGTCAGGACTTGGATTGTCCACGACATACTCCATCGTAAAAAAACACGGCGGGGCGATGTCAGTCAAATCCGAACTTGGTACGGGCACCATATTCACTATCCATCTGCCCTGCGCCGCCAGACCCTGTGCACATCAGCCCGAATCGCTGCCTGCGGAGAAAAAAACCTATTACGGCACCGGAAAAATACTGGTAATGGATGATGAGGATATGGTTCGCGAACTGCTCGAATCAGCTTTAACAACTTTAGGTTATAAAGTTACCGCCACGCGCGACGGCAAGGAAGCTCTTGAGGTATTCAAAAACGCATGGGACAATTCCCAACCGTTCGATCTGGTTATCATGGATCTCACTATACCCGGCGGCATGGGAGGCAAGGAAACCATAACCCGCCTGAAACGGGAATACCCGCAGGCACGGGCAATCGTATCCAGCGGTTACTCAAACGACCCGGTCATGGCAGACCACACAGCGTACGGATTCAGCGGTATGGTGGTAAAACCGTTCGACATACACGACCTGAGCGCCACGATCCACAACGTCATAAATAACTGATTAATTCTTGTTTTCCCTGAGCCGAACCCGATTAACCATATACGACTGCATTTCTCCAGCCAGAAACGCCGCCTGCTGAACGCAATCCAAAAATGATAACTCAAGATACTGTTTCGTATCCTGCCTGAGGGAGAACAGATATTTCAAACCGTACGACACACATCTCTTCAGGTTTGCCGGAATACGGTACTGCAGGATTTTCCAGTAAACCACCCGCGCCAAGCCGTGGGCGCGGATACTCTCATCAAGCTTCACAAGGCACTCTTTCTGCTCTTCGCATTCCATGTAGGCATAACCGTAACGAAAATATTGAGTTACCACTTTTTCAAAGGTCTGAGCGTGCCGGTGATAGGTGATCGCGTCAGGCTGATAGGCGAAACTGTAATCTGTTATGCGCTGGATTTTGTAGCTCAGGTCATAATCTTCAGCTCCCTTCAGGCGCTCGTCAAACAACCCCGCGGCAAGAAGGGCGTCTTTGCGGTACAGCGCGTTCGGAGTGGCTATGACAGCAGTTCCTGCCTCCACCCGCTCAGGAGAAATGGTTTCTTCCTGATTAAATATGCGCAGGATATCCTGTGCGCGTTCGATCCATGTTGACGGGTTATAAGCGAGAATCGGCCCGCCGACACCGCCGATCCATTCATCCTCGAACGGCTGAACGCCTTTTTCCAGCCAGTCGTGCTGTGCCGCGCAGTCACTGTCCGTAAACGCGATTATATCGCCCCGGGCATGCCTGATTCCCTTGTTCCGCGCGGCTGACCGCGACTGGTTCGATTCGCTTAAATACGTTACCGGGTACGAACGGATAATATCAGCAGTTTCATCGGACGAATTATTGTCAATAATGAGTATTTCCAGTTTTTCTTTTGGATATGTCTGGCTGATAAGGCTTTCTATGCACTGCCCTATGGTGGCGGCGGCGTTGTAGGCGGGGACGACGACACTGACAAACGGCATTGTCATGGGCGGATGTCCTCTGTCAGCTTTTCCCGTACCGCGCGGATCTCTTTGAAAGCTCTTATTTCGCCGCGCACAAACGCAATTTTACTTAACGCGAATAAAACAGAATCGAACAACGCAGTTTTATCCGCCCGTTTAAACGATGTAAGGTACCTACCCAGCGCAGGGAATACAGCACAACACTCCCTGCATGTTTCCCTGTACAAAAAACGCCAGTAAAAGGTGCGCAGTACTCCATGATTGTCAGCGCTTTCGTGCATCTCATTGACTATTTCGGGATAGAATTTCTGATCCAAAAACATATTGTTATAGCCATATCGTACGTATTGCTTACAAAACTGTCTGAGGTTCGTGCGGTGCTTATGCCATACGAGCGCATGTTCGTTATACGTCAATTTATAGTTTGTATGCCGCAACATTGCGTAACAGATATCCGTATCCTCGCCAGCCCCTTTGTACCGCAGGTCGAATAAGCCGAGGGTATCAAATACATCTTTTCTGAAAAAAGCGTTGGCAGTAACAAGTCGTGCCTCGCGCCTCGCGTGCGCTTCATCGCTTACCACATGCCACAGAACACCGGATCGGTCCTGATACTCTTCAATGTATGTTTCAGGTTTATATGCCAGTATTTTACCGCCTACCGCACCTACAGATTCATCATCCAGCGAGGTAATTCCATTCGCAAGCCAATGTTCATCTGCGATGCAGTCACTGTCGATAAACGCGATAAGTCCATGCCGCGCGTTGACAATACCTTTATTCCGAGCCCCTGACGGTGACTGTATTTTGTCTTCAAAAAGATACGTAACCGGATATGATTTGATAATCTCAGCTGTGGAATCCATGGAGTTGTTATCCACAACGAGGACTTCCATTTTATCCTGCGGATAATTCTGCCGCAGAATGCTGTCCAGACACAACCCTATGGTTTTCTCAGCATTATATGCAGGGACGACAACACTGATATTCGGTTTCGACATATTCTATCCTTATGTTCGGTATACGGACGTATATTGATCGGCTATAGTTGACCACTGGTACGGCTCAGACTGCGCCAAAGCAAGATTCATGTTCCCAACCTCTTTGTAGTCCATTTTCAAAGCTTCCCGCAGAGCAGTGCGAAGCGCATTCTGCGAATCAGGGTTATACATAATGTTCCCCTCCCCATTCAATACCTCCGCAATACATTCAAACGCAGGAACAACCACCGGACGGGCAAAAGACAAAACCAGCATCAGCGTGCTGGACGTCAGAATTCGCCTGTACGGCAGAACAACACAATCAGACGCATTAAAATAAAGCTGGATGTCGTCATCAGGCACGAATTCCAGTACAAATCTGATTCGCGGGTCAGCACCGTACTTCTGCTTCAGAAAATCCCTGTATGATTCTTCCAATGCCAGCCCTACAATCAGCAAAATGCTTTTTGCAGGGTTCAGTTCCTGAAACGCGTCAAGCAGGTCTTCCACACCTTTATAACACCGCACCAAGCCGAAATATAAAAATACCGTCTCATCCGGGGGAATGTCCAGCCGCGCACGCGCCTGTTCCCTGCTGACAGTATTCTTATACCGGTGCATATAGTGCCCGAGCGGAATAACGCTCATCTTTTTCGCCTGTGATGAAGATATGGAATACCGTTCAATCACCAGCTTTTTAGCGTGATTACTATGCACTACGATACGGTCACTTACCCGCACAAGCATCTTCAAAAAGAACCGTTCGTAATCACAATACCGGGAATCATGACTGCACAGGTCATGAACCGTCCACACCACTTTTACCCCGCGCATTTTCAGCCACAGTATTTCGATCAGGAAACTGATACCGTTCATAATCAGTTCCTTACGGCCGCTCAGCACTTCCTGCCCGAATATGTACGGATCAGGCCAATGAACATGCAGGACGTCCGGCAGGCGGGTAGCATGCACTTTACGCAGGACAGACCACCGGCGTGCGAACGCACCAAACCGCACATCATTTCCCGCCGAGATCAGCGATTCAGCAAGCAGGTTCTGATACGCGTTATACAGTGTCCAGTCAGGAACAAACAAAACGTCCAGCCGATGCGATTTGCCCTGCATAGCAACTCCATATGGATAGATTACTTACAGCATAGCAAATTACCAAGGTGCAAAATCAAATAGCATTTCTCAATTTCCCCTGTCTTCTTAACACTGGGGGCAACAAAAAAAACACAAAAGAATGTCAGAGCAAAGCCCTCAGAGGCTACGGCAATCTCGCTCTATTCATTTTGAGCTCACCACGCCGCTGAAGCACCTTAATTAGACACCTTTATAAAACGTTAAAACTTTCCTACAAATCCCAAACTATATTAACCCGTTCTTACGGCATGACATAAAATCTATACGCCTTTTGTTCCGCCGCTGGAATTATCCCGTATAATAACGGATGATTCCACTTCGGGTTCAACCCAGCATATCGGCGCAACAAAACCGGGATTCACTACGGCAGACTTTTTCAGCACTTCAAAAAAACCGTAATGCCCGTTACTGTATGGATTCGTTCCGGTCTCATCATTGATGACAAACACGATTTTATATGCCCCTGTCGACAACCGAAGCGGATTGAAGGTAAACCGCACGTTCTGAACACCTTTTTTCATGGTATACGGTATATTCAGGCTTCCCATGCAGGCAACATTGTCAGAATTGGCTAACGTTAGCCAGAACAAAACGTTACCTTCTATTGCACTGTCCAGCACAGCCTCAACACATATTCCCTCATCGGAGTCAAACCGTCCCTTTTTCTCACCGTTCATATCATATAACCGCACTGCGCGTACATGCACTTCCGCTGTGCCGTAATCCCAGTATTCAACCAAATCAAGCGAATCGGGATACTGCTCATGATCCGGTTTTATCCTGTTGCCGGAGTCTGCTTCCTTCTGAGCCAGCGACATCTCGTATAAACTGATCACATCGCCCGGCGCGCCGTCGCCCGCGAGTTTGCCTTTATCAAAATACAGGCATTGGGCGGTTATGCCTTCTATGGTCATCATATTGTGGCTGACAATAATGAACGTAACACCTTTTTTATGCAGGTTCTTCATGTATTGCAGGCATTTGCGCCTGAACACGGCATCGCCCACGGCAAGCACTTCATCCACCAGCAGTATTTCAGGATTTGAATGGACAGCGATGGAAAAACCGAGCCGCACATACATACCGCTCGAATAATGCCGGACAGGCGTGTCAAGAAACGGTTCGATACCGGAGAAATCGACAATTTCATCGAAATGACGACGTATTTCAGCTTTGCTCATACCCAGTATGCCGCCGTTCAGGTATATGTTTTCCCTGCCTGTCAGCATCGGATGAAACCCTGCTCCGACCTCAATAAGAGCGCCGACCCTGCCATACATCTCTATTCGCCCCGAATCAGGCAAATAAATGCCGTTCAGCAATTTGAGCATGGTTGACTTGCCGGCGCCGTTCGGGCCGATCAGCCCTACCGCTTCGCCTTGCTTCACCTCAAAGCTGATATCGTCCAAAGCCCAGAATTCGCCGGAACGCAAACTGGAATTGTCTTTCTGGTATCCACAGAAACTGCGCCATAAATCTATGGTTCCGTACAACATAATATGATGTGTACGCATGCAGAACTTCTTCGATACTGAGTCTACCCGAATAGCGATATCCATATTATATCCGTTCGACAATCCTGTTTTGTGCTATAAAGAAAAACCGCCAGCCCACATAAAAAACCGCCAGTGATATCATCGACCATATGCCATACCCAACCATCTGTTTACTGGATCCGAACAATATCAGGTCGCGCGGCACATTGATAAAATAATTGAAAGGATTCCATACATTAAAGCGAGCGACAAGGCTATCGCCTGAAATAGGATACAGAACCGGTGAAAGCATCATGATCCCCATGCACCCGAAATTGACCACATTGGTTATGTCGCGGAGTATCGCATTAAGCATAGTTGAAAAAAAAGCCACCCCGACAGAAAAAAGATACAGCGGAAGTAACGCAACTACACCCAGCACAGATCCTGCCGGATGCGGAGACTGTTTTAAAAGCAGGAAAACGCCGCACAAAAGCACACCGCGCACGGCAAAGTCAACCAGCCCGTGTATCGATGCGGAAAAGACCAACGCGGTTTTTGGAAAATTAATCTTGCTGACCATATTCTGAGCGAACACCACTGACGGCGTACTCGCTATCAACACCCCGTTAAAAAGATTAAATATGCTTATGCCGAGCAGAGCATACACCACATACGGCACAGACATCTCCTCTATTGTAAACACTCCGGCGGAATTCATTCCTGCGAATATGGCAACAGTCGCCAGAGGCACTAACAGCGCCCATAAAACACCCAGCGCCGACTGGCGGTACTTCGTACTGAAATCCCGTGCGTAGAGCCTGAAAATAAGTTCTCGAGAGGAGATCAGTTCGCGAGCCATAAGACGTGTGGTCAAAAGCCTTCCCCGTATTCCCCTGAATTGCGCGCCCCTGATAGAATAAATAACCTCAGGTTCACGGTTCGATGAATTAACAACGCTCATATTTCCCCTTCTGAAAAAATGACACCTGTCCGAATGATTTATATTCTACATACACGGCGCAATACTGTCCAGACTATTGCGCACCGGCGGCGCGCTGTTTTTTATCATACTTTGCCGGAAAGCATATCTCTTATATATACGGCAATTACCTTCAGGCGAAATAGCAATTATTTCATAACATTCGCAAAAGGGTAACATGGGATCAAAATCACATCATACTACAATACAAGAGATTATATTAAACATACAATATACGTGCATTATATTTAACTATTCTCGCAAACTTTAATCTTTCTATTAGGGAGACAAAACAGTACTATTGTTATATAAACAACATCAGCATTGACGCTCAGGAGGTACATCATGAACAACACATCGTATGTTTCAAGACTCCGTAAATTCATCGCCCCTGAGTTCATTTTCGGCAACAAGGCCCGCCTGTTCATCGACCAGTATGTCCGCAACTTCTGCGGCAGAAAAGTTTTTATCGTTACGGATGACGGGCTTATAAATGCCGGATGGTCCCCGTCCATAATTCGTATCACAGAGCAGGCAGGCGCCGCAGGCGTTCTTTTCAAGGATCTGACACCGAATCCAAAGTGCGAAGAGGTTATGCACGGAGCGGAAATATACGTTTCTGAAAAATGCGATATCATAATAGCAGTCGGCGGAGGCAGTGTTATTGATTGCGCCAAAGGTATTGGGATTGTTGCCGCCAACGGGGGAAATATCAAAGATTATGAAGGGATTGATCAGATTTACACTCCGATTCCGCCCATTATCTGTATACCGTCCACAGCGGGAACATCTGCCGACGTCTCGCAATTCGCCATAATTACGGATGTTCAGGAAAAACGGAAGTTCGCTATCATAAGTAAAGCGGTTGTGCCCGATATATCATTAATCGACCCGGAAGTGACATACACCATGGACAAAGCGTTGACCTCGCATACCGGTAGCGACGCGCTGGTTCACGCCATCGAGGCGTACGCCTCAAAATTCAGTTCGCCGATAACAGACCTGCACGCGATCAGAGCAATAGAAATCATAGTCAAAACCCTGCCGCGTGTCGTTCACAACCTCTCAGACCCGCTTCTTCGCGAACAAATGATGCTCGCCAGCCTCCATGCGGGGCTCGCGTTCTCCAATGCCAGCCTCGGGCTTGTCCACGCTATGGCACACGTACTCGGCGGAACAAAAGATCTGCCTCATGGAGAATGTAATGCAATTCTCCTGCGGTATGTGATAGAGTATAATTATGATAGCGCGCCGTTACGTTATGAAACAATTGGCAAGGCGCTGGGATGCGAAAGTTCGCATCCTTCACGGAAAGATGTGTGTGAAATGATACTTTGTTTTATGCAGAATCTTGGTATCAAACCGAATTTCGATGCGGGTATTATCACGCCTGAAGAGATACCTGCCCTCGCGGAGAAAACGCTGAAGGATCCCTGCATACTGACAAACCCTGTCATGCCTTCAAAAGAGGACATTGAAGCACTGTATGGAAAAGCATTCGCCATATAACCCGAACCCTGAAGACCTCAAAAAGCTCCTCGGGCTGGGAGAACGGTCATTCAGGAAAAGTTATTATCCAAAACTGAAGTTTCATCTTACAGAAATAGAACTGTTCCGCACCATGCTGGACAACAGTCAGGATCTCTATATTCTCATCGACATGCCGGCAGGCGATATCATAGATATGAATCAGGCATCCAGAGACTTCTGGAACATCACGGATTATGCTCCAAACTCTCTGTTTCTCAAAGATGTTGCGGGACAGGAATGCTGGAGCATCATATTTAAACATTACTCCGAATCCCGGTCGGAAGACCAGAGTTTTGCGGAGTTTATCACAACGCTTTGCTCTCCTGATTCCGACTGCATCCACGCAGAGATTCATATCGGGTTCCGCAAACTGGAAAACAGGGAAACCGCTATTTTTATCGCCCGCGATATCAGCCAGCATATACAGCTTGAATATAAACTGAGGGAAAGTGAGGAGAAATTCAGGGCACTGGTCGAAACGCTGAACGAAATGATCTGGGAAGTTGATGCAAACGGGTATTATACCTATGTTTCTCCTGTCAGCAAAATGGTGCTCGGGTACGAACCGGAAGAAATGATCGGCAAAAAGCCGTTTGATTTTATGCCTGAGTATGAAGCAGAACGCATTGCGGGCGAGTTCAGCGAACTAGCACGGAACCACCGGGCTTTTTCTGAAATGGAAAACATTAACCGCTGTAAAGACGGGTCGCTTGTTGTCATTGAGACCAGCGGAGTACCTATCATCGCACAAAACGGCGATTTTATCGGGTACCGCGGTGTCGACCGTGACATCACAGGACGCAAACAAACTGAATCCGCGCTTCGCCAGAGCGAGGCGAAATATCGATTACTTTTTGAATCTGCTAACGACGGGATATTACTGCTCAATGAAGATATTAGCATAATCGATTGCAACACAAAAACACTGGATATTTACGGGCGGACACGCGAACAGATTATTGGTTCAAACCCCATCCAGCTTTCACCCGAATACCAGCCCGACGGGCAGCGATCGGACGAAAAAGTATCTATCATTCATCAGCATATTAGTGATGGCGTTCCTCAATTTTTTGAATGGCAGCATGTCAGAGGAGACGGCAGTTTAATTAATACGGAGGTATCTCTCAGTACGATTAAAATAGGGAATGAAACTATGCTTCAGGCAGTGATAAGGGACGTCACTGATCGGAAGAAAACGGAATCAGCGCTTCGCCAGAGCGAGGCGAAATACCGCTTGCTTTTTGAATCTGCCAGTGACTGCATATTTCTGCATAACGAAGATCTTACAATAATTGACTGCAACAACAAAACTCTGGAAATATTTGGGCGTACCCGCGACCAGATTATCGGCTCCTCACCGCTCAAATTATCGCCGGAAACACAGCCCGACGGACAAAATACTTTTGAAAAGGGATTTGCCATCGTCTCAAAAGTGCTCAATGGCGAACCCCAGATATTTGAATGGCAGCACACACGCGGCGATGGAACCATCTTTGACGCGGAAGTGTCGCTCGGCATGCTCAGCGTGGACAACACCATTATTCTTCAGGGGCTGGTCAGGGATATAAGCGAACGCAAAAAGGAACAACTCGCCCTGCAAAAAAGCGAGCGCATCCTCAGTTCAGTGCTCCACGCCACGCCCATCGGGCTGGGCAAGGCAATTAACCGTATTATTCAATGGATTAATACAGGGTTCAGCAACATGATCGGTTACACGCCTGAAGAAATGCTTGGTAAATCAACACGCATGCTCTATAAAGATGACGCAACATATAACAAAGTCGGCGATTGCATTACGCAACAGGTTTTTGTGCAGGGCGTAGGATCAACCGAAGCGCAACTGCGCCATAAAGACGGAAGTTTAATAGACACTCTCCTCTGCCTTGCTTGCGTCGATAATGAGGATAAATCCGCTGGCATTATCTTTTCTGTGGTGAATATAACTGAGCAGAAGAAAGCAAAACATGAAAGGGAAAAACTGATCGCCCGCCTTGAAATGCAAAACGCCGAACTGGAACAGTACGCCTACACTGTCTCACACGACCTGAAAAGCCCGCTCATCACTATCGAAGGGTTCACACAGCTCGCAGTTCGAACCGACCTGGTTAAAAACAGTAAGGAACTAACCCACCACACATCCCGCATACTGAACGCCACAACAAAAATGCGCCAGCTCCTTGACGAACTGCTCGAACTTTCTCGCATCGGCAGGGTGGTTAATGAGCCGGAAAATGTCGATTTTAAAGATATTCTCCATGAGGCTTTGGAATTAGTTTCAGGCAGGCTTCACAACACTGGCGCAACGGTTATTATGGAAACACCGTTCCCCATTGTTTATGTCGACCGCAAACGCATCGTTGAAGTCATGACCAACCTGATTGAAAACGCCGCTAAGTTTACTGCTCACCTCAAACAGCCTGAAATCCGCATCGGGGTAACCGAGCTCAACGGAGAAAATGTGTTTTACGTTCGCGATAACGGTATCGGGCTCAACCCGGAATACCACGAAAAAATATTCGGGCTGTTCGATAAACTCGACCCAGCCTCAGAAGGATCAGGAATAGGGCTGTCCATAGTCAAACGCATTATCGAACTGCACGGAAGGACTGTATGGGTAGAATCCGACGGGCCTAATCTGGGGTGCACCTTTTATTTTACGTTACCGGCAAAAACAAAATAACCGCCAAGACAGGGCAAAAACACACCCGAAAAGATGAGGCATCTCTCCCTCATGGATCCAGCAAGCATGCCTGCTTCTATGCGAAATTTTATGTTATGCTTGATACAATGTTATCAGATCAGTAAATTATATCCGAAACGGCGCTCTCCCCTGCAGGGCGGCAGCCGCCTGATAGACGCAAGCCTCTAAGGCTGGCCCGAAGAAGAATTTTTGCGGTACGATTCCAACAATGAGAAAACAAAGCGTTTTTTATTCATGTTCAGCATCTTCCGATGAACCGCGAAAATGCCGCATGGTGAAATTGTCGATCCGTTCTAAATCATTGTCATGATCCTGATCAGACTCACCGCGTTTAAACGCCTGTGCCTTCTTTTCCTTCACTTTTTTGTTCGGCTTGTCAAAGTACGAATGGTACTCCATAATAACTCCCTTTGCTCTGTTAAACCTCAAACTGTATGGCTATTTCTGCATATCTCTTTCATTTATAGACATTGAGCCATTAATTTAGACTCATTAATCCGATTAAAGTTTATGGCGCGATATAATAATGTTGACGTTTCTGTCGAAATTAGCGCATTTCACCAGAAACTGGTGTTTTGTCATTATTTCATCAAGATTATCATCGTAATAAATGAAATAACCTTTATCTTTTAGCAGATAATAAAAATCCCACGCCGTCATTCCAGCCGCAAGATAATACTCATGGCTGATATTTATCATTAAAACCGGGTCAAACCGTTCCAGTGTCTGCCATGCGCCGTTGAGGACATAAGGCTCGTGCCCATCTACATCCATTTTGATAAAATCTATCTTTTCAGGCGCGCCAAAGGTATGCACAAACTCGTCAAGGCTGATCAAGCTGACCGTTTCACTGCTTGCCGGTACCGTATCCATTACCCGGTGCAGTGAAACGCACTCTGCGCTGATATACAGTGTCCCTGACCCGCTATGATCCGACAACCCCACCTGAAACACATCACAGTTCCCCATCTTATTCGTCGATACGTTCCGGCGAAGCACATCGCTGATGCAGGCGGCCGGCTCGAAAGCAAGCACTCTGCCCGTCTCTCCCGCCAAACTTTGCATCAGAACCGTGTAATACCCGATGTTCGCGCCTATATCGATCACAATGTCTCCCTGCTTAACAAGGCTGGCAATTACACGGGTACCAGACAGGTCATATATTCCTGTCTGTATTATGCTCCGGTCAAGAGGCTTATTTTCATCTAACCAGAACAGGTACCCGTCCGCGGTTCGATACAAACTGCGATCGTCGCCACGGACAACCAATGTTGAATGCATTGCGTTCTCCATAACATATTGTGATTAACGGTTCATGGAAGAACAAAGCAAATAAAATGCCATAATGAAATTCTTAAGGCAAGGATACTTTCAAAAAAAGCGATTCTTCATCCATTACCTGCCTGATAATAACAGCTAATGCCCATACGTCTCCGTAAACACAATTCCTTCGCCTTTAAAGGTTAAAGTTGTCTAATTCCCCGCGTTGTACAATAACCAAACAGCTTCGCGCACCGCCGGATACATCCGACACCTGTTATCAGGGCAAACGATAACGATCGAATAAAAGGACTATTCCTGATGTCCGAACAATCGGCACTGCGCGGGAGAAATAGCTTTAAAAAATAAGCGGTTCTAGTATATTTTTAAATAAATCAGATTCAGAACAAACCTGATCTTTCAAAAAAAGCGCCTGTCGATTTAACAGTTTCCTAACAATTCCGTAATAAATCTCCCGTAATTAAGACGTATTCTACGCCCAGACACTTACAAAACGCAGTTGTGTCAAACAAGCCGAAAATGGTGAATAAGGAGGAAACATGAAAAAATTGTATGCAGTACTGAGTTTCGGAATGGCAATGACTGTTGCCGCCACCATGGCAACCGCGCAAGTTAAGGTTGACCCAGAATTACCTGAATACAAACCGGTAAGCGGTGTGTCAGGTACGTTGAAGAGTGTCGGATCCGACACGCTGAACAATCTTATGACATTGTGGTCGGAAGGTTTCAAGAAAATCTATCCGAATGTCCAGATCGAAATTGAAGGCAAAGGTTCATCCACCGCGCCTCCGGCGTTGATCGAGGGAACATCAAACCTCGGGCCTATGAGCCGCAAAATGAAAGACAAGGAAATCGACGAATTCGAACAGAAGTTCGGGTACAAACCGACATCACTGCCGACAAGCATCGACATGCTTGCTGTGTATGTCAACAAAGATAACCCGATCGACGGAATGACCATGCCGCAGGTTGACGCGATTTTCTCCAAGTCACGCAAACTCGGATATGCTCAGGATATCACCAACTGGGGACAGCTCGGACTTGCTGAGCAGTTCGCCAACCTGCCGATCAGCATGTACGGACGTAACGCCGCTTCAGGTACATACGGTTATTTTAAAGAACACACCCTCGGCAAAGGCGACTACAAGGATTCAGTTAAGGAACAGCCGGGCAGTTCAGCCGTGGTTCAGGGTGTTGCTTCCGACCTTGGCGGTATCGGTTACAGCGGTATCGGTTACAAAACCGCTGACGTTAAAGCGATCGCCCTTGCTCTTGATGAAAATTCCGAAATGATTCCGGCTACTCCAGAATACGCATACAGCGGCGACTATCCGCTTTCCCGGTTCCTCTACATTTATGTGAACTACAAACCGGGTTCGGAAATTGATCCTTTGCGCAGGGAATTCATCAAATATATATTCAGCCAGCAGGGCCAGTCTGACGTAGTAAAAGACGGTTACTTTCCGGTACCGGCCGATATGGCGAGGCAGGCTTTGGAATCAGTTGGCATCACTCCTGAATTCTAATATAATTTAGCTCTGATAATGGTTTCTCGCAGGGGCAGGATTGTGATACGGTTCTGCCCCTGTGAAACCACAGAGAATTTTCAGTTTTTAGCGCAAAATATTGCGCAGGATAAGACCAGAACTCAACCGGAAATATGGAACATTAAAACCGATTATGCAAAAACAATTCACCGGCAGGACACGAAAAAAGAAAACCAGCCTATCTGTCAAGGCGGCTGATGTTATTTCCAAACACGTTATTACTATCGGCGGAATCGGCACCATCATTGCCGTGTCGACCGTATGCGTGTTCCTGTTGTGGGTAGTGTTCCCTTTACTGAAACAGGCGGATATATCCGGCACACAAACTATTCCTCAGGTGCAGGAATTACAGGCTAAACCCCTTCATATAGTTCTGGACGAATATCAATTGCTCGCACTCAATATATACAAAAACGGCTCCGTCCTCTGTTACCGGCTCGATAACGGTTCCATAATAGACACAAAAACACTGTTTCCCGATAAATCCATTTCCGCTTCATCATATTCATTTGAAGACAATTCCCTTTTTTTAGGTTTTTCAGACGGTTCCATCTCCATCGGTGAACTCGGGTTCAAGACAACTTTTATCGATATCCATGACCTTCCCGAATCGGTTCAGTCCATCAAAGAAGGCGACGCTGTACCATACGAATCAGGCATGATACAGCGCATATCCAAAGACCAGTACAGGATGAGGACAATGAAGACGGACTTCGATGACCCGTTTACTACAGAATCATCCTCTCCCGTCCTGTTACTGCACCATGTAAATTCATCGCGCGGGTTGTTCTATACTGCTCTTTATGAAGACAATACTTTACGAATAAACAATATTTCCAAACGAAAAAATATCCTGACAGGTAAAGTATCATATAAAAGATCAGGATCTAATATAGACTATACACAGAGAGATAACCAGCCCGCGCCGAAATTCCTCCTGCTGTCAGGACTCGGCGATTCGCTTCAGCTTGTATGGACTGACGGACTGCTCCTCAGGTACGACACTCGCGATTTCAAAAATATCGTCGTCGCAGAGGAAAAAAATCTTGTACCTGACGGCTCGTCAAAAATAACCGCATGCAGGTACCTGCTCGGCGGTACATCACTGCTGGCAGGCGACTCATCAGGAACCGTACAAATCTTGTTTCCTATTATAGATGAGGAGAAAAGCATTGATAAAACCGTAACAAATCTTGTTGCGGCGCATAGATTCAAATCTGAGAACAAAGAAGTTTCCGCTATAAGCACGTCACAGCGCTCACGCATTATCGGGGTTGGGCATAATGACGGTACCGTTGAACTTTTTCATGTAACCAGTGAAAAAAAATTAGGTTCTATAAAGCCGTCATCGGACAGCGGAGAAGTGTATGATGTGGTTTTCGCACCAAAAGATGACGCTCTGCTGGTCATGACTGCCAACGGGCTCAGTTTATGGAAATTTGACCCCCGCTATCCTGAGATAACCCTGTCGTCACTGTTCACGCCGGTCTGGTACGAAGGATCCCCCGAACCGATGCACGTGTGGCAGTCTTCTTCATCAACAGACGATTTCGAACCGAAATACGGGTTAATCCCCCTCGTGTTCGGCACGTTAAAAGCAACCATTTTCTCACTGATTTTCGGTGTGCCGATCGCTCTGCTCGCGGCGATATTCACCAGCGAGTTCCTGAACCCGAAACTAAAAAGCCATATAAAACCAATGGTTGAGCTCATGGCGAGTTTACCGAGCGTGGTGCTCGGTTTCCTCGCGGCTCTGGTGTTCGCTCCGGTAGTAGCGGATAATCTGGCTTTGTTCCTGACCATCTTTATTACTATTCCGATAAGTTTTCTGCTCGGCGCGTATTTATGGCAGTTGATGCCGTACCGCTTCGGACTGCGTGTTCAAAAATATAAGTTTTCGGTAATGTTTCTCTCTGTCCCTGCGGGATTTATGTTCGCGTATCTCCTCGCGCCCGTTATCGAACGAATCTGTTTTGCGGACAATATCATTCTCTGGCTTGACGGACAGGTTGGAAACGGAAGCGGCGGCTGGTTTTTTCTGCTGATCCCTCTTGCCGCAGTATGTTGCGCATGGATATTTACGGTTATACTGAACCCGGCGCTCCGCCGTGTATCCGCGGGCTACACGCATCAGCAATGCGCCGTTCTCGATATCGCCAAATTTTTAACCGCCATACTGGTTACACTGCTCGGATCTTATCTCGGAGCCCATATCCTCACCGCGACCGGATTCGACCCGCGCGGCCATATTTTTGATACGTACGAACAGCGCAACGCACTGGTAGTAGGGTTTATTATGGGGTTCGCCATCATCCCGATCATATACACTATCGCCGAAGACGCGCTGAATGCAGTGCCCGATCATCTCCGTTCAGCATCGCTTGCCGCGGGAGCGACCAAATGGCAGACAGCAGTCCGCATTATAATCCCCACTGCGATGAGCGGGCTTTTTTCAGCCATCATGATCGGCTTGGGAAGGGCTGTCGGGGAAACGATGATCGTGCTCATGGCGGCAGGAAATACCCCTGTCATGGAATGGAACATATTTAACGGATTCCGCACGCTGTCAGCGAATATCGCAGTGGAACTTCCTGAAGCGGTGCGTAACAGTACCCATTACCGCACCTTGTTTCTCGCCGCGCTGACACTGTTTATAATCACGTTTATTTTAAATACAATAGCAGAACTGGTACGAATACGATTCAGGAAAAAAGCAGTCGAATTATGAAAACAGATGCCGCTGTCCAGAAATCAACAGAATCAAAAAAGAAAAATTCCTTTAAACGGTCAAGCCGTCAACGAGCAAAAGCATCGCTCTTCGCGCAGGGAGAACCGATGATATGGCTTACCGGCGGCGGGCTTGTGGTATCTTTAATGATGATCGCCGGGCTGATGACGCTGATTGTTATCAACGGTATCAATACACTTTGGCCAAAACCGGTAGATTTGTTTGTCACATACGACAACAAACCATATATGGGCGAAATTACCCGCGTAGAACATTTCAACCCGGCAAAATCAGAACTGCACCAGCACCAGGAAAAAGTCAATTCCGACGCAGTCGCCTACTTTGAGAAGCACAACGGCATCGCCAAACGAATGCTGGTGCGTACCGGCAATTTCGACCTTTCCGGCGAACATTATAATTGGGTAAATGAGTATGATGTCCGAGAGCATACCACGCCAGAGCAGGCATGTGTTGTTGAACGTACATCATGGGGACGGTTTTACGGATTCCCCTCAGCATTTCTTTATAACGGCGAAGTTATCGCTCAGGACGACAACCAGATCTGGGAAACATTCAACAAACACCACAAAGAAGTCCGCAAGAGATGGCGTACACAGCGCAAACTGGAAACCCATGAAATCGGCAAAATAAATTTTTATGAGGAAAAAGAGCGCCTGAAACTGCGCGAAAAGGAACTGAAATTCGGTATCGAATCCGAGCAGTGGAACACACAGAACGATCACTTTAAATCCTTTCATGCCAGATCACAAAGCGCGTACGAGGATATACGCACAGAAATAAACTCACTGAAAGAAGAAAATGATAAATATAAGATCAGGTTCACAACCGCTGACAATAAAGAAAAAATCATTCCACTGGCAGATATTGTCCGCATGTACCCGGCCAACTCACTGACTTTTTTCGACCGCATGAACATATATCTTTCGCGATGGCACGAGTTCCTTTTTGATGAGCCCCGCGAGGCAAACAGCGAAGGCGGTGTCTTTCCCGCCATATTCGGAACGGTGGTCATGACTGTTATCATGTCGTTGGCTGTCGTGCCGTTCGGTGTTATGGCGGCGTTATATTTACGCGAATACGCCAAAGGTGGGCTTGTAGTCAGCACGATTCGTATTTCTATCAACAACCTTGCCGGAGTGCCGAGCATTGTGTTCGGTGTGTTCGGGCTCGGTTTTTTCTGTTATATGGTCGGCGCATCGATTGATGATATCTTTTTTGCCGCACGCCTGCCTAACCCTACTTTTGGTAAAGGAGGCATCCTGTGGGCATCGATGACACTGGCGCTGATGACACTGCCTGTGGTAATTGTGGCGACCGAAGAAGCGTTATCCGCAGTACCGAACTCTATGCGCGAAGGGTCATACGCATGCGGCGCAGGCAAATGGCAGACCATCTGGCGGATTGTTCTGCCAAGAGCTATGCCCGGCATCATGACCGGCATGATCCTTGCCATGGCGCGCGGAGCGGGCGAAGTGGCGCCGCTGATGCTTGTCGGAGCGGTAAAACTCGCGCCGGAACTTCCAGTAGACGGAATGTTCCCGTTTGTTCATCTTGAACGAAGCTTTATGCATCTGGGGTTTCATATATATGACCTGGGATTCCAGAGCCAGAACAGCGAGGCGGCAAAACCAATGGTGTTTACCACTACATTACTGCTTATAACCATCGTTTTTATACTGAATATGCTCGCGGTCAAGTTACGTAGAAAACTGCGCAAAAAGTTTGTATCAGCAAAGTTTTAAGTGGAGAGAGTATACCATAATGACAGAGGCAATCATGAAGAACAAACCAGGGCTCAGAAAAGGCAACTTTTTTGAGTCGATAGCTAAAGGCGAACGGATCGTTACAGAGACCCACGCCGAGATAAACAACGAGGATATCACCCTCGATGTGAAGGAGTTCAATCTTTTCTACGGCGCGAAACAAGCTCTTTTCGATATAAACATTAAAATACCAAAAGGAAAGGTAACGTCGCTCATCGGCCCTTCAGGGTGTGGGAAATCCACTCTGCTCCGCTCCGTCAACCGTATTAACGACCTGCTCAGCATCGTGCGGATTGAAGGAAATATGTACCTGAACGACGACCCTATCTACGACCCCGCAGTCGACGTCATCGAACTGCGCAAACGGATGGGCATGGTGTTTCAGAAACCTAACCCGTTTCCCATGACCATATTTGAAAATGTCGTGTATCCGCTCCGTATTGACGGAGAACGCAATAAAAATGTGCTGGCTGAAGTATGCGAAAAAAGCCTTAGAGGCGCGGCTCTCTGGGAAGAGGTCAAAGACCGCCTGAACGACAGCGCGCTTGCCATCTCCGGCGGACAACAGCAGCGATTATGCATCGCCCGCGCCATAGCCGCGGAACCGGAAGTGCTCCTCATGGACGAGCCCTGTTCCGCTCTTGACCCGATCGCTACCAACAAAATAGAAGATTTGATAGACGCCATGCGAGGCGAGTACACCATCCTCATGGTAACTCATAATATGCAGCAGGCGGCACGCACCAGCGATTACACGGCGTTCATGTATCTTGGACGGCTCATCGAATACGGACCGACAGGTACCATCTTTCAGGCGCCTCACTGCCAGGAAACATCGGATTACGTTACCGGGCGATTCGGTTGATATTCTACCTTGTATATAACCGCAAATGAGGCTCATTCAGTGATGATTGAGCCTTTTTTGCATCTGCTCAGGAATAGAATCGGCGGTAGTACCTGTACACATAAAAAAGCATCAGCCCGATGCCGAATGAATAGGAAAGAAGATACGTGACCGCCGACCCCTTAAAGCCATAGGCAGGCACAAGAATAAACGATAACGCGGACATTGCCGCCATAATCACGAAATTGCCGACCGTGGATATATGCGGTTTCTGCCAGATAATCAGCACCGGTTTTATCCATGAAAAAACGTTGGTCAGAAGCACAGCCCAGATAACAACCAGTATCGCGAACGCAGACGGCATGAATTCTTCCTTAACGGTCAGCCTGATGATAACCGGAGACAACACAGAAGCGGCTATCGCGGCGGGAACAATGATAAGCATCTTGTAACGCATGACTTTCACAATAATTTTTCGGAACATATCGATGTCATTTTTCAGCCATAGCGAGTTGAGGTTCGGGTAAATCACCGCGTTTATGGGACTGCTGATAAACCCGAATACCGAGGTGAACGCCAGCGCGAATTTATAGTAGGCAACTTCCTCAGGCCCGCGAAAAAAACCGAGTATCAGCACGTCTATATACACGATAAACGATTTAAAAGTAGAGGACAACGAACTGTGAAACACATAATACGCACCTTTGCGCGTTTCCTCTTTAATCAGGTTCCAACCTGCGCGCTTGGCAAACGTCCCCCGCAATATCCAGAATACAATCGCGGTACTTGCGGCGGCATACACCGCCATAGGAATGGCGTAGCCCCACATTATCGCTTTCATTCCGAACGGGATAAGAACACACGGCATAGCACATTTCAGGACAGAAGACGGTATGGACAGCGCGGTAATCAGCTTGAACCGTTTGGTTCCCTGGATAATAGCGGCTGATGTACGGCCTATATACGAAACTACTGTACCAAATGTATAAATCAGTATCAGATCGGTTGAATCGCCCCGGTGCAGTACCCGTTCAGCCGCAACTGGCGCGAGGAAATATATAACAACCATGCAGACAACACCTAATACGGCATTAGACACATAACTGATCACAGCAATAGCCTTGACGCGGGGACGGTCGCCGGACGTGATGTATTCCGATACGAATTTGATGACCGCGTCATCGGTTTTCAGGTCGAGAAATAGTGATATGAACGATACGGCGGTAATGGCAAGCTGTAAGACACCAAACTCTTCAGGCCCAATGTAACGGGCAAGCAGGACAGTCAGTATGAACTTACTGCCGAGGCTGATAACATTGCTTATATACATAAACAGTGAATCGTTTATCAGCCGTTTTTTTAATAAATGTTTCTCTCCGGTAGTCAATCCCATAAGAAGCTTAGCGCTGAACAGTTATGGTTATCAGCCGCTACAGCGCCCCAGAATTCGGGTGCGGCGCAACATTCACGGCTTTGAAAAAACAGATTGCGAGTACTGTAAACCCGTTTCATTCAGCCTGCTGGGACCGGGGCGGACGCCGTCGCTGACGCCTTCGGTTCGGCTTTTTCTCCACGAACCCGTATACGATGTTGATTTTCGGGTATTTCTCAGGCATACGGCCGTTTTTCAGGAAAAAGAGCATTTTTCTCAGGCTCAGCGAAAACCGGTCTGCGCAACCGTATTTGTCACTGACATACCGGGGCGTGACGTGCTCATTCGCGTCGTAATGGACAAACTCGATCGACATATGTGACCCGAACACATGGTTCAGCTCGTCAAGAAAGGCTTCTACCCCATTCGTACCTTTGTGCTGGTAGAGGTCAAGAGTGAAGAAAAACGCGCCTCCCGGCCTCAGCATATTAAAAATGCCGCGGACTATGTCAGGGTACTGGCTGATCGGGATGTGTTCGATCACGGAGATGCATGCGAGGTAATCATATAGGCGTGTTTTATCCATAAAATCGAGCGAACGCGGATAAAACCGGACGGTTTCTTTCAGCAAGCCTGATATCTGGTGATATTTTTTCAGGTAATGAGTGTTCAGGTCGTATACGTCAACATTATGCCCTTTGGAATTGAGGAAAAAAGGGAAAAACGTAACCCCGCCGCCAAGGTCGGCTATGTATGCGGATCTCTGCCGCGCCCGGCGGCTGATCTCGTTCCATACATAGGTGTATTCAAATCCCCTGCTCCACGCATGAAATGGGTCTTTGCTCCACTCATAATCAGCCATTATCTCACGGGTGTTCTCAACAAACGACTGCGAATATTTTTCCAGTTCCTCATACTGCGGCATCTGGCGTGTTTTCTCGTAACGTTCCACTGTCAGCATTGATACGTTAGATGTTTTTCTTCTGGGCATTCCAGTTCTTTGCATAATGTGTCTCCAATGAATAAATAAGAAAAAAATAATGTTTATTCTATTGATGCCGGGATGGATCGTCAATAAAATAATGGTTTGTACTCCTTAGTCAGGTCAGAAACAAGCATAAAACCGTAAAAAATCAATTTGACATATTCCAGATATTGCATACACAACCATTTTTTATCGAAACTCTACTTAATAAAGTATTTTTCATCAAATTCAAGCCTGTTTTCCTCTCACTTGCAGAGCAATATCTATTCCGGCTGATGAATAGATCTCCAGTCCTGAAGCAAACACGGCGCGCCATATACTTTTACGGTCTCATTAAATATCGTTACAACAGGCACTCTTTTGAAAGAACCGCTTGATTTTTTCAGTAAAAATTCCCCATTTCAAGCCGATATTTATCATAGTAACCATTTGTATTAAACCTCATACCAATCAATGTAAAGGTAAAGTATGCAGAACTGTTTCCGTACCATACCGCTCATCGCGCTTGTATCTGTACTGCTTATTCCAGTTGCGGCTTTTTCTGATGAATCGCATAAGATATTTATACTCCACAGTTATGAAGAGAATCACGTATGCGGTCAACCCCAGCACGACGGCATTGTCAAGGCGCTGGCGAGCGCAGGCTTTGTCGAAGGGCAAAACCTCGAACTGCAAACGTATTACATGGACACGAAAACTACCAACAACACACCTGATCTGATACAACAGCAGGCGGACAGGGCAATAGAACTGATTGCCGCCTTCAAACCGGATGTGCTGGTAACCCTCGACGATAACGCGTTCAGGACGGTAGGCATGGAACTTGCAGACACGGATATTGCCGTGGTTTTCTGCGGGATGAACGCCCAGCCTGAGGATTATCATGCGCAAAAACCATGTATTGAATCACGCACCGTTCCCGGGCATAATATTACAGGTATCTATGAAAAACTGCACGTCGCTGACGCTATTCGAGTCCATTCCCGCATACTTCCGGGACTGAAAACAGTTAAGATTCTGGTAGACGAATCTCCTACCGGCAAAGCAATAACCAAACAGATTGAGATTGAACTGACATCTGAAGCCGTAACATCCGATTACGATATGGTCATCGTCAGATCATTCGAAGAGTATCAGGAAGAAATATTCCGCGCCAACAGTGACCCGAGCGTAGGCGTGATATACCCTGTTGCTCTGTTGCTTAAAGACAATGATGGGAACACCTATACCGCACCCCAGATATTTGAATGGACCACAAAACATTCCACAAAACCGGAAATGGCTCTGAATTATGCGTTTACCCGGCTCGGCCTGTTCGGAGGCGCGGCTGTGGACTTTTTCGCCATGGGTGAACAGGCAGGAAACATGGCGGCAAAAATACTGAGCGGCACTTCGGCAGGATCCATCCCCATCGAAGACGCTGAACGGTACGCTCTGGCATTTAACATAACACGCGCGAAAACGCTCAACATAACCATCCCGCAGGCAATTCTTCTTGCCGCGGATGAAATAGCGCAATAATTGCGGAATACGGATATGCCTAACAACACTCATAACCAGAAATTCTCATCATACCTGATAGGCGTAATGGTGACGTTCGTCGCTATCACTCTCGCCCTCATATTCGGCATTCTGTACGGAATACTGAGCCAGAGCATATCCAGCGATTTCCATAAAAAACTGCATCTTGACGAATCCGACATCAGTATTGTTCTCCAAACAAAGACCAACCTGATCGACACCCAGCTTCGCAACCTCGCGTTTGACAACTCCATCAAGGTAAGCCTCCTGCTCGGCATGAAACAGCAAGTTGAAGAGCAACTGGAAAAACAGTACCATCCTCACAATGGAATCTACTTTTTTGTCCACGAACCGTCTTTCAACCGCTTTATCCCGGAAATACCGGAACATTTAAGCAACGTTTCAAAGTGTTTAAAAAATCTATCCAATAACAATTTGTCTAAAAAAGAGTTTCACCAGTGCCACGGTAAGTATATCAGCCTGTACTCCATACCCATCATGCAGAAAGATTCCATCCTCGGCATGGCATTCGCCGTATATGTTATCGCGGAGGATCAGGAGTTCTGGCAAAAATTTGAAGAAAAACATGACGCGTCACTGCTTCACAAAAACAACGATACCATTCGCGACCTCAAAACAAATACGCATCTCAAGAGCGTTTTCAGCCGGCGAATGCTTAAAAATTTCAACAGTATTGACGACAACGAGTTAGATTCACATCTGGCAAATCGCAATTCCGTATTCATTCCGGTACGTAATTTTCCCGGGGTAGTATACGCCGCGTCAAATGAACCGCTCTACGCGAAACGAAGGCACCTTACGTTGGTATTCGCCGGGCTGGGCACAGTGGTAATTATCCTGAGCCTGCTGGTCGCCTCATTGATAGCTACACGAATGAGCGAACCACTGCGGGCTATGGCGGATCAGGCGTCTGCTATCGCTCAGGATCCTTCATGCTCGTCAATCAATGAATCGCGCATAAAATATCAGGAGTTCAAGACACTCGCACGATCGTTCAACACTCTGCTGGAAGACCTCACTGAATCACAGAACAGCCTGAAACAGCACAGGGATAACCTTGAAGAACTGGTCGCCGAGCGGACACAGGAGCTGAATGCAAGCAATATACACCTGCAACAGGAAATCACCGAACGGGCAAAAACCGAAGAACAGCTCGCCATATTCAAAAAGTTCGCTGAACTGTCCACTGTCGGATTCAGGATGGCTGAACTGAACGGCACTATCACCTACTGCAATCCCGCGATGGTTGAAATGCTTGACGCGGTGGTTACCGCTGAACTCATGGGCAAAAATATCCGCTGTTTCTACGATGAAAACGAACTCGCTCTTCTTGAAAACGAAATCATACCCGTTACACTGGAACAGGGGCAATGGACTGGCGAAGTGAATATCAAATCGATCAGCGGCAGAGTCATACCCACCATTCAGAACAGCTTCATTATCTATAACAACCAGAACGAACCTCTATACCTCGCAAATGTAATTACCGACATTGCGCGGCTCAAAGCGCTTGAAGAACAGCTCACACAGGCGCAAAAGCTGGAAGCCATCGGACAGCTTGCCGGCGGCGTCGCTCACGACTTCAACAATATTCTGACCGGAATACTCGGATACGCCAACCTTATCACCATGACCACAAAACCGGAAGAAACCGTTTACCGCTCCGCTCAGACCATCGAGAATGCCGCGAAACGGGCCCGCGACCTGACTCAACAGCTTCTCGGATTCGCCCGCAAAGGCAAATTCCAGATCGTAACCGTGGATATGAACGAGAGTATCAAGGAAGCGGTGACACTTATGGCGCGCACCGTCGATAAAAAAGTCGTCATGTCCAGCGACCTTCGAGCAACCCGGCCGGCAATACTTGGTGACCCGGGCCAGATTCAGCAAATCCTCATCAATCTGTCGCTCAACGCACAGCACGCCATGCCGGACGGCGGAGAACTGGTGTTTTCAACCGAAAACGTTACCCTGACCAGCGAATACTGCAAACGCCATCCCGGCGCGATAAAAGGCGACTTTCTCGTACTATCCGTATCAGATACCGGATGCGGCATGAGCAAAGAAATCCAGCAACGCATTTTCGAGCCGTTCTTCACCACAAAAAAACAAGGTGAAGGCACGGGCATGGGACTGGCTATGGTATACGGTATCGTACGAAACCACGGCGGTTCGATATCTGTGTACAGCGAACCCGGCGAAGGATCCGTATTCAAACTCTATTTCCCTGTCGCCCCGGCGGCGAAGGAAACAGCTCGGGCTAACACGTCTGAAGGTATCGTATCGGGATCAGGCACAATACTTATCGTCGACGACGAAAAGTTCGTGCGTGAAGTTGCCTGCGAGATGCTCCAGTATATCGGCTATACAGTCGTCAGCTTTTCCAACGCAAAAGAAGCGCTGGAGTATTACCAAGAGCACGCTGATGAAATCGACCTCGTACTCCTTGACATGGTTATGCCGGAAATAAACGGCAAGGACTGTTTCGACGCGATGAAAAAAATCAATCCGGGCGTAAAGGCTATCCTATCCACCGGATACGGCAAAGACGGCAAAGCGCAGGAAATACTCAACAACGGCGCCAGCGGATACGTTCAGAAACCTTACATGATAAACCAGTTATCGGAAGAAGTAGCCAGAGTTATCGGCGTCTGACCTTACCACGTAACCACATAATCAAGCACCAAACCGCAGAGCCGATTTTTGATGATCGTGTAATCCGTGATCCCCGCCTCAGCGAGCATCCGTTTCATGCGGCTGATGGTTATCAGGTACATATAATCACCGGCGGCCCATTGTTTTCCAATGAGATGCAGGTAGCGGTCAAACGCCTTTTTCGGGAGCCAGTGTAAAAACGGCGTGCGGGTATGCACTTCCACAGGAAACAGTTTGTTGGGTGTAGTGATGAACACCTTCTGCTTTGCCACCCGGTTGATCTCTTTCAGGAACTGAACCTGCCTCGGTTCCGGGCCGACATGTTCGATCACCGCGTTCGACCAGACAATATCGAAGGCATTATCCTTGAACGGAAACGTTTTTCCGTCGTACTGCACAACTTTAACCATCGGGTAGCGTTGGGGAAACTTCACCGGCTTGTTTATGCCCAGAGCGGTGATGTTCTCAGGATGCGCGTAGTTCTTTTCCAGATAATTGTCCGTTGCGGAGTATTCCTCATCGGAGAAACCGACGTCCAGAATAGTGGTTGACGCCGCTGGAGCGCAAATGGAAAGAAACTCGTCGAATTTGCGTTTACGGTTCATGCCGGATATTTTATATGCAAAAGTGGTCATGCCTGATGCCTCCCGGTTTGTTTTATAATTATCATACTATCATACAATAAACAGTATTCGGGTATTTTATTCAACACATTTTTTCGGCAATCAAGCTGTATTGGTTAGCTGAAATAAGCAACAATGCACCCGATTTTCTTTGTAACCTGTCTTTTTTGAGTTTAGTGTGGTATAATAGAGGTAACATTTTCGGAATATTAACTTTAAGCAAGGTGATACATGCTCAGACGGCCTTTTATTCTCTGCCTGATCGTGGCGGAATTTATTTTTTGTGCCCCGGTTCTGGCGGATCAAAATAACGCACGGGTATCTGCCGGCGATATAAAAATACCGCACCAGTACGGGTCGGTAAACGGACAGCATCAGGCGGATAACAAACTCATTATTCATATTCAGGATAACCATACCAACTACGGCGCGCAAAAAAATCTCGCCCGCATACTGGAACACCTCAACACGCAATACAACATCAATCTGGTCTGCGTGGAAGGCGCCGCCGGACTAATAGACACCAGTGAATTTTCCCGTTTTCCAAACACGAAAACGAAGGAAACCGTGTCTGATTATTTTCTCAGGAACGGCAAAATCGACGGATCTGAATACATTTCAATTATCCGCAACTCCGGCAACGAAAATGAGCAGTTATTTTCTTTACATGGCATCGAGACCCCTGCATTGTATAACGCCAACATCATTTCATACCAACGTGCTGAACAGGGGCACAGCCAGCTGGAAAACCTGCTCAGTGCGGTCAGTATCCGTCTCGAGGAGCTGAAAGACAACATCTATTCAAAGAAACTAAAGCAGTTCGACTCACTGGTCAGCCAGTTTCTTGCGAATCAGGACATTTTTCTCGATTACTGCCGCAAACTCGCACGCGCCGCTGATGAAAACCTCGTGGAATATGCGAACCTGACGAACTTCTCTATACTGATGTCATTGTCACAAATGGAATCGGAACTCGATTTTCAAAAGGCAGATACAGAACGTGCAGAAATACTTAACAAACTTATTGAGCGCCTTGATCCCGAACAGAGCGAACATCTTTTCAAACAAGAACTACGCTTCAAAACAAACACCATCGCGCCTCTCGAATACCACACGATCCTTTCTGGTTTGATGAACGAAAACAGCATGGATACCTCCGTATACGCGCATTTCAACAAGTTCTGCGCGTACCTTCAGGCATACGATTCATTCGACAACACCGCAATTCTGCGTGAAGAAGAAGAGCTTCGCTCAAAAGTGTATGCCGCCCTGATATCTAACGAGAAAGAACGGCAAATTTACGATATAGCACGATATATCACTCTTATACAACATCTTGCGGCTATTACCATATCGCAGGAAGAAATAGCAGCCCTCAAAACAGTGAACCATGAGTCAATCCTGAAATCAATATCAGCGCTGATGCCCGATCTGAATATAGATCTACCAATTATTATTGCGGAACTCGAAAACTACGAGCTCTTTTACTCATCCGCAAGCGCGCGGGAAAACGATCTGGTGCGCAACACCTTCAGAGTGATGGAACAAAACAAACAGGACGCCGCTGTTCTGATAGCGGGAGGGTATCATTCCGACGGAATAACAAAAATGCTGGCAGAGAAAAATATATCGTATGTGGTGATTACCCCGAATGCCGCGCATAACGAAAAACCGATCCCGTATTTTTCTCTGTTGTCCAACTACATGACCCCTCTGGAACAGGTTATGGCTCCTCAGGTCAGCAGTCTGAAAATCGCATCATGGCTGGCAACGGAATCGCTGGCTGATCCGGCGGTCAAGACAGCCCTGTCGCAAAAGATGAAACTCCTGTTCACCTCTACGCTCTTAAACAGTTACATACAGAACGAATTGCAGAAGTACCCCCTGTCGCTCAGGCTCGCTTTGCGCGACCATATTCAGGAAACCATACGTTCCGCCATAAACACCGCGCTGAGAACAGCTGAGTATGATACATTGATATCCGTTGATTCCGTGAGCTTTGTGGGAAACAGGATCATAGCAGAGCTGGTAATCACCGACCCGCACTCGAAAATCAAAGAAACCGTTTTCGTCGATTACACTACATCAGCCGATAATTTCGACTCGGACAGCGCGTCTACAGGCACGGTTCTGGAAGTCGTGCGCCTAATTGACGGCTCAGTTCAGGAATTTATCAATTACCGAGGCTACTCGCAGTACATCCGAAAAATCAACCAGATACAAATGTCGATACTTGGACTGCTGTCAACCCATCCGTATTCAGTGGAAGGATTACTCCCTGAACTCGAATACGATATGTACCAGCTCGACCTGACATCGCAGGACATATCAGCCCTGCTTGACAGCCTTGCTGAAACCGGGCTTGCTAGCCGTGACATACACGGGACGTACAGCCTCGCGAACAGCCTTGTACCCCGCTATACCACCTATCTGCTGGTCAATGCGCACAAGAACAATGCGCCGATTGCTTTGCGTCCGAAAGGATTACCAACAGATTTACGATTGCTGACAGACCATTTCAACCCCCGGCTCAACCATATATCAATCGACTTCTCACTTGACCTGAAAGATATACATCACGCTTTATCATCAGTAATTCGCATACTGTATGAAAACATAGGAGATGACCGCGGCTCCATAGCTGTACTGCAAATGGAACTGTCAAAAGTGCGTAACGTTCATGTCCTGCGAAGCGCTGACGATAAGGAGCTTGCCGTGCGCATTTCACCGGCAGTATCAACCGCTCCGGTGCGTGTTCCTCAGCAGAGAGTTACACCGGAACAAACACAGGCACAAAAAGAAAAACAAACATGGATCGCCGCGGGCAACGGCGATACCGAAGCCATAGAACAACTGGTCAACCAGTACCACGCTCTGGCTTTGGAAACTGCACGGTCACGCCACAGCCTTTCACGGGCATGGCGCGCACGCTATATAACTACCGGAGACATTGATCAGGAAGGCTATCTTGCCCTGCTCACCAGCATTCACACACAGCGTACTGAAGAGGAGCTCGACCGCATACTCTCTGAGTTCGGCTCGTTCCCTGCGTTTGTGGAAGAAGAAGTTCGAATCGGCATAGCGCGCTTTTACGCTGATGATACTCTGAAATCAAACCTGCATTATACCGGTTCACGCCTTACCGATCTTGACGGAACATACGACGATTCGGGCAAGTCAAAAGAAAACATCGTCATGCGCGATCTCGACCCGCTCGCCAATGATGAGCTGGAAGATATGGAACTGCGTATGGAACGCGAGGATACAGAAGACATAAACCTCACTCACCAGCAAGCCTTTTTCGACGGGATTCTCTCCAATCTCCTTTCGACGGAACAGCGCGATATGCTCCGGGTGTACCGCAACGCAGATACGCACCGCGATGGAATCAATGCTGTAAAAGAAGCGTTCCATATTGAAACTGGTGAAATAACACATCTCATAAACACACTCGCCAAAGCAAATGAGGTGTTCCTGAACTATGATCGTTTTCAGCGCTATCTGCCGTTTCTCGACAAACAGGAACAGGACGTGTTCGGGCTCTTTAAAAACGGCAAAATCACCGCCGCTCAACTTGCTGGCGCAATGAGCGTAACTGAAGAGGACGCCGCGCTGTATCTCAAAAATATTGTGTTTAAATTTCATTATTTCGATCTGCTCGAACGCCTGCGCGCGAATGAGGATTTCGGGTTCCTGCGCGCATTCATTTTGCCGGACTACACCGAAAAAATACCGCAAGGCCTGACAGACGAACAGCTTAAACAGGTGTTCGATTCTCTCATGTTTGAAGATAAATTTCTCCTGTTCAGCGCCTACGATCAGGGACTAAAACCGATCGCATTGTCGAATATACTTCCCTTTGCGGAGGTTAGCATACGGCAACGAATGCGCATCGCGATCAGCACGTTCAACAAAGCGATGGTATTGTTTCAGCCCGATAAGGAATATGACCCGTTCGAGTACGCCGATACGGTCAAAAGACAGGCATATAACGGCACTTACCCGTTCACATTCAAAATGACCGCACCTGTTTCCGTAATCAGCGCTCCCGTCACAAATTTTGAGTCAATCAGCCTTGAAGGAATAAATGATTACACATTTTTGCTGAACCTGCTCCCCGCAGGAGCGCCGTACTTACCTGATAACGATCAACTGAAGTCTTTCTTCAATCAACTGCCGGCCGAAATGCAGAAACTGGCATATATCTTTTTCGCAAAACGCATGACATACAAAGAGATACAGGATATCCACCCCTTACACCTGAGTAAAATTAACAAAGCGTTCAGCGACCTCAGGGAACAAATGCTGGATTTCATGATGGGCGAAACGTCATCAGGCTATTTTCCCGGACTGAACGAGTACTCCGAAAAGATCGCAGTCCTATCCGACTTCTCGTTTATTGACAACCTGCTCGCTGAAGGGGCACACAGCCCGGAAGAAAACGAAGCGGCGTTCAGGGCGCTCAGTTTCAGCGATCAAATCATACTGTACATGCGCTATTACCAGAAACTGCCACTTCGAGGATGGCTCAACGGCATAGAACGGCAGATCGCCGGACGTTTCCAGACTTTAACCGCACGCATCGATGCCGCAAAAGAACACCTGCAACAGGCGATCAGCCTGTACACACAGGAGTATGATGATAATCCCAGCGCCTTTTCCGCACTCCTGCACAGCAAGATATACGCAGGTATAGACCAACCGCCTATGGTATTTAAGGTGGATATCCCAGCTGAGGAACATTCACTTGACCCGCAGGCTCTCAGGGATGAAATAGCGGGCATAACCGATTTCTCATTCCTGCTGAACGCGATAGAAGGAGGATTGTACAGGTTCCCTCTCGACGCTGTACAGCAGGCAATGCTGGGCGACGTGTTCACTAAAGAACTGACCTATAACGAGCAAGTCATACTCTACCTGCATTACCATTACCAGATGCCGATCGCGCGGATATCCGCTGTCACCGGATGGAAAAAAACCATCCTGTTTGTCACCCAAAAGATTAACCGCCTTGTACAGCAACGGCAGGCAGGCAGGGAACAATCCGTATCAGTTTTCGAGCAGTACAGGGACAGCATAACGCAGTTATCGGATTTCAACTGGCTGGCGGCGCTCGCTCCAAAACCGGACGAAGTGGACCCTGAAATGCTGGAACCCGTTTTCAGATCGATGAGTTTCGCCGATCAGATTATATTGTATATGCGCGTATACCTCAATATGCCGAACGGCGGCGGAAAAGGAGTGTGGGACACCCTTTTCACGTCGGACAACGCGGAACTGCCGTTCAATGAAGCGGCACGCCAACGGTTTGTCGATGCGCTCTTCCTGTTTGCGCAATACCCTGACCCGGCACGATTACCCGCCCGGCTCAATGAACATTTTTATACCGGCGTACCGGTATTCCCCATCGTTTTCCGTGACGATATGCGGACAGATATGGAACCTGTCGGCAAGGATACAATCCAGCAGGAAATCAATGACCTTGATGACTTCACTTTTATGCTCAATTCGCTTGAAGGCGGGCTGTATACATTTCCGTTATCAGACGAGTTTCAATCGATGCTCAAAGACCTGTTTTTCAATGAATTCACGCCGGAAGAACAGTTACAAATGTATCTCAGGAACAAACAAGGCGCTACACTGAAATCAGTTCGGAGTTTAACAGGCAAAATACTCACTACACCTTACTTACAAAGCAAAGTAACACGGCTCGTACGGCAATGGATAGAAAATGGGACATCACAACGGCAGAGTACGTCTGAATACTTCACTGAACAGATATCCGGCATCACGGATTTCAGCTTTCTACGCGCCGTCCCGGCAGTAGCGGAAAAAGAATTCACCGACACCATGCTGGAATTGGCGTTTAAACTATTGAGTTATCAGGATCAGGTCATACTCTTTATGAAACATTATGAGAAACGGCCCGTATCCGGCGGAGACGGGGTCTTCAATCTTATCAGGATCGCCTCATCAGGATGGCAAAAAGAAACACAAAACGCGGAATCACGCTTGATGGAAACGATCAACGTCATTCTCTCAGAAAAGTTCGACTCCACAGACGATATGATGCTCGCAGTCAACAGGCGGATATACAGAGGCGCCGATCCCTTTATCCTGCTCTTCAAGGATGACGCCATGGAATCCGGCACACCTGTTTCACAAAAACGGATATACGAAGAAACGCGCGAGCTGGACGACTATACATTCCTCCTCAACCTTATTGAAGGAGGAATGTACACGTTCCCGCTCAACGATCAGACGCAGTCAATTCTCCGCGACATATTCACAAAAAACCTGAACATTCAGGACAGGAAAATACTCTACCTGCGCCTGAAAAAACAGATGCCGGCAAAAGAGATAGAGGCATTATTCCATACGAGCGCTGAACTTGCGCCATACATGTCGCTGTTCACCGATCAACT
This sequence comes from Candidatus Auribacter fodinae, assembly GCA_003599815.1. Classification (GTDB taxonomy): domain Bacteria; phylum Auribacterota; class Auribacteria; order Auribacterales; family Auribacteraceae; genus Auribacter; species Auribacter fodinae. The sequence continues at coordinate 44,845 of QZJZ01000005.1, read as the reverse complement.
CCGTAAACGCCTCTACCCCCAGTATACAGCTCAGTCGCTGATGTCAGAATATTCTGATAAAATTGCGGGGTTAGACTCGTTCGAATTCATGACCCGGATCCCTGAACTCCATGAACTACCGTTTGACAACAGCGTGTACAAACGTGCTTTTTACGCTCTTTCCCTTGAAGACCAGTTCTTCCTGTTCCTAAAGTTTCATGAGAATATGCCTTTTGGTGGGAAAGGGATATCTAACATCCTCACAACCAACGACACGAACGCGAAAAAATATGTGGAGTCCGCATCGGCAAATGCCCTTATGGCGTTAAACATCGCATGGGAAGACGAATCACACGACAGCGCCTCTATCGCGCGGGCCATGAACGAAATGGCGTACCGGAAATCGAAACGGTTCCCCCTGATTTTCCGTGAAGATACCGGAGCGGCGTATAGTTCTAAAAAAGAAACGGTTTCAGAGCTGGCGACGGTCAGAGATTTCACCTTTTTGTTAAATATAATCGAGCCGGGAGTGTTCACCGCTCCGCTATCGGTATCTGCAAATAAAACGCTCGACGGCTTTTTCCGGTCACTGCCTGAAGACGAACAGGTTATGCTCTATTTAAAATATAAGCGCGGCGTTATCCATGAAGACATCGGCAACCTGCTGGGGATCAGCAGGTCTGTTGCTCATAAACGCATCGAACGGCTTTCCGCTGAGCTGACCGGCAGACTGCTCAGCTCAATGGCAAACACCAAACCGGAGTTTACCCAGCAGGAAGTAAACTCACTGTTCCTCAGTTTCAGCTTTAATGTACCGTCATCAGCCGCACTGCTCAACAAATACCTGTCAGGCGGCTTATCAGTACTGCCTGACCCTGCGATGTTAAACAAAAACGCGATTTTCGCCGTTCTGGTTTCTCCAAGCCTGACTCCGTCAGAAAGGTTCATTCAGTCATTTACTGTTGCGGACAAGCTGAACATGGCTCCATCGCAATTCGCTGTTTTACAGTATATTATACATAAATCAATACCATCGGGCGACGGCGCTGAAATTCCCGTTCCCGATTCATTAGATATGGATGTGCTTATGCTCGACCTCGACAGCACCGGCATGCTTCCCAATACACCTGAAGAAAACATGAACATGAGGAAATACCTGTTCATATCACTGTTTGCACTCATGGATACGTACACAGAAAAGAATAAAACACTGCGGTTTGTCCTCTTTTCCAGAAACTACACCCAGCGCCAAATAACAGGCATGCTCGGCAAATCGCTGTACGATACGCTCATATCCCACGGGGGGCGTGTAGTCGACAAAGAGGCTTTCGACTGGTTTGCAATGAGCTCACAGACACCGAACAGAGACATCATGGCGGACATTATTCGCACCTATGACATTTCGTCGCCCCAGCTGAAACTCGCGTCCAACAATACCGAACTTCTTCAGGAAGCAGGGCTCGCTGGCGTAGTCAGCGTATCAGGCATCAAAACACTGGCATTTGCTCTTTTCCTGTTCAGCGACCTTGCCGCTGAACAGATTGAGGAGCTAACTGTCAACTCTCAGCCGTTCAACGAATATACCGATTCGCACCAGCTTGGGGCGTTCACGCTATCCGGCACAACGATAGGCAGAAAGATTCTTCGCCTGCGGTCCGCATCGCCCGCTATCGACACATCGCTGTAAATATTACATTGTTCATCACATTTTTTTCTCATCAGGATGTTGGGAATTCTGAAAAAAGGTTCTGCGCCCTCTTTTACAATCACGAGGAATGTCGACGTGGAGTGATCTTATACGTGTAACGTTTTCCTGCTGAAGATATTGACGTAGACTTTGCGAAGCTTAACAATAACATTATTTTGTGACTTATTCATCGTTTCCGGATTATCGCCGCAGGCGGCGGATAAGGACGCTTAACCCGGCTAACATCAGGAGGACAGACGCAGGTTCAGGCACGACTACCGGGTCAGGAAACGTTCCGGTGACGACAAACTGCTGAACCGATATGCTGTCATAATGTGAATTCGCTTTCATATTGATACGCAGAAAGAGCGACTCCCCCGCCAGCAGTGATACGTCCTGCGCGGATAAAACCGATGTGCCATGCACCGGATTGGTTTCGGTGTCAAGAATGGACGACATTTTCTGCAGGTAGAAATCCTGCCCGTCAGCGCCGTTGAGATTTTCTCCGTTCCAATTGTACAGCTGGACAGAGACGTCATACACACCGTCCATCGGAGCGATGAACTGTATCGCGAGGTCATTCAGGTTGCCGGGATGAGCAGTATTAACCGCGACGACCAGCCAGTTGTTATCAGCCGCAACACCGGGAACAGGAAGGTACGACCACATCCCATAGGGTTCATACCAGTTGGAAAGCGCCTGATACAGCGCGTAACTTGTGGAATTTAACGGCGTATACTTGTAGTCCCAGACAGCGGTGTTGCCGTAACTGTCGCCGTCAGGGCGGAAGCCGTCGCCCCATGTGGTGCGAGCAAGGTAATCCCATGTCAGTTCATAGGCAGAGACGCCTGCCGCATATATAAGCAGTACGCATATACACGACAGCGAGAAGACGTTGCGCATCGAGGTTTTCCTTTATCGGGTTGATTATTTTTTCTATATAAATTATAGCCGATAAAAACCATCTTTGCAAATCGCGGGCTGAAAAGATTTTTATTCGCAGTGGATTGCGGAGGAAGGCTGATACCACACTTCATCAGCGATATGGTGCCTATTTAACAGCAAAAATATTAAATCCGGAAGGATCCTCTTCTGTACACTTGTCAAATCTTCTTATAAGTTTGACTAGCGGCTTGTGTAGTAATGACCGGTATTTTATAAACTGAAGGACGTAGACAAAAACCGCTTCCAGTTTACCCTGTATAGGAGACAATTCCACATAGGAAAAATCTTTTAACAAATACCGGGCACCCTCGCATGAGAAGCGATAAAAATCAAAGCATGTTTTTTTATTCGAGTGATGGCGCCACATCCATGGAACAAACATCATTATTTTTCCACCAGATTTTAAAATTCTATGCAATTCATCAACTGCTTTGAAAGGATTATATACATGTTCTAAAATAGCATAACATATAATACCGTCTATAGAGTTATCCTCAATCATGTGTAAATCACAAATATCTGCAATTATATCACGATTGCATTTTTCAACGATATCAACAGAAATGAGTTCTTTACCCTTTAGTTCATCCTCAAACAATCCGAACATAGGATTAGTGGGGTCTCCGCAACAAAGAATTTTTTTGCTGGAGTTAATAACTTCCCTGTATTTCTCGATTTTAAATCGATCCCATTTCGGCAGATGTGCAATATTCTTTTCCCATGGAGAAGTAATCACATATTCTTGCTCAGGGTCCAGCGCTTTTTTATATTTATTTATAAGATGGTTTCTCTCAATATCATCTTTCCGCACAAAAGGATAAAGGAAGTTGAGTTTCCCCGTCGATATTACAATACCTGATTCAGGACGTAACTGTACGATAATATCCAACAGATTCTGATGGGTCATTTCCTGGAAAATACTATTAAAGACAAAAAAGACATAATCATATTTTTTTCGATTAATCTTTTTAATGGCTGCTTTCATTCTTGCCTGATCAAAACTATCGGATTTTTGATAGGTAATAATTTCATGGATATTTGCGTATTTTCGCATTTCAGACAAATTCCGTTTATGACAACAAAGAGACAACTCCACGGATGGAAACGCTCTCGTCATATTTGTAATCAATTCCTCTGTTTTTACTTGACTTCCCGAACGGACAACAAGCACTTTTCTGTGATCAAGTTTAAGAGATTTCAGTTCGATCATATTACCCAGAAAATGGGTCTCCGCATCTTTTGATGCTGATGGATAATCAGACACAAACTGTTCGGACAAGAGATAGTTATAAAGCTTTTTATATTGCTGTGCTACAAGATTTACACCGTAACCCTCTGTCAGAATCTTTCTACCGTTTTGCCCAAACGTATCACGGATTCTTTTATTATCGATTAGTTCTGCGAGCGCTGCCTGATAAGCTGCCATATCATCCAAGCCAACGACAAAACAGTTTTCTTTGTCGTTAATAAGTTCCTTTCTTTGTTTCTGAGTCTTATTATAAATCGTTATAAATGGGATAGCATATGCCATTGCATGCATTAACCACCAGTTATATTCTTGATCATTTTCAGTAATAATTTCGCCATATGGATTAAAATATGTTTCCGACTTGATTACCAAAATATCCGAGTTAGCGATCAGTTCATCAGGATCATCATGAAAATATATTGATTCAACCCTACTATTAAGGTAGTCTTCAAATTGTTTATTATAAGTCCTCCCGTCGAGTACTAGTTTCAATTTCTTATTTTTTTTGCATAACTCCAAAAACATTGAAATGAACTTATCGAAATATTTCTGACGCCATAATTTCCCGACAAAACCGATTACGATTTCACCGGATTTAAAACCTAGTTTATCCCGCAGATCCTGAGGCTTATGATCCGGCTCGATATTAATGCTGTCTTTGATGGAAACTATATGTTTTTGCGGACACTGTTTTTTCAGCTGGCCAATCATACTTTCATCGGAACAACAAATACAGTCTGCCGGGTAAGAATCCACTCCCAGTTCAGTATAACTGGATATAGGATGCTGAATTATCCGTTTTACTCCAGCCGCCCGCGCCAAGAAGGTTACTTTATCTCCGATATACGAATGCACAATATCAATTTCATTCTCCTCAAGATAAAGCACAACATCCTTGTAGTCAACAAGATGAATATATTTTCCAGGAAAATCTATAGTATTGTTTAAAGTTTTTTGAGAATGGTGGATAAAATGAAAAGAACAGTTATCTTTGCTGACTTCTTCTGCCCACGCGAAAAACCTCTTGAAAAGATACGAATCCTCATACAATGAAAAAATAACAGCTATATCCATTATTTGCCACTTTTATGTACATTATATGTTCAGCATTACAGACCAACTAGTATACTAAGAGATTTCTAACTTTACAAAAGTGATGAGACGATACCAAAGAGTTAAGAATATTTGAGTATTCCTGATGACTTGTCGATCAGATCTTTACCATGTACCCTATACCATCAATTTCAAAGACAGTTTCTGGTTTATCATGCAGAAAATCATCACATGCTTTACGGGCTCCCGGTAAATTCCTGTTTCGATAATCGTGGATGCATACAATCGCATTACTCGATAACTTATGATACACTTTCTCAAAACTATCTATAATTGATGAATAGAAATCACCATCAAAAAATGCAAAAGATATTTTATCGGGATACTTCTCATCAGGGATATCTTTAAACCAGCCTTCATTAATTTCGGGCAAAACAAGACCAGCCTCGTTGAATTTCTGGATAAATATATCTCTGGTAGTATAACATTCCCCTTTAAAACGCTGAATTCCGCTTTGGGGAACATCATAATCTGTATGATCCGGCAAACCTTCAAACGAATCATACACATGATACTTCTTATCACTCTGGTAATGATCCAGCATCCGACGAATAAATAACGATGTGGAACCGGAATTACAACCTAATTCAACAATATCTCCATCCACATTGTCGATCAGAACCTTTCCCAACATTCTTATAATGACACACAACTGCTCTTGGCTCATCATCTCCGATGCTATGATGGGATAAGTATTCAATAATTCATCCGCATATTCAATGTTAGGATTCATAATAGATAATAGCTGAAGAGGAAGTTGGATAACCCTAATATTCTTTTCCTTTCGTAGATACTCAAGACGCTTCGCTATTTCGCGACCGTGTGCCAATGAGGCAATAAGAATATTTCGTATTTCATATCTTTCCAAATCATTTATCGATATAACAGGCAACCCAAGCATTGTTGAACCGTGCTTAGCCTCGTTTTTTTCCACAATCGCAGTGAGGAAGATATCTTGATACCTGTTCAAAGTAGAAACCAGTACTTCACAAAATGCGCCAGATCCATATATAGCTGTATTTCCTTGTAAGGATATGGATCCAAAGGATAAATCCAGCACATCCTTGAATAACGTATACATATTGAGACCGAGATCGCAGAGTATTTCCTGACTCTCGTAATCAAGCCTATTCATATTGGATTTAACATAGTTTGATAAGACAATCATTCTGTATCTCACCGCAAGATATGGCGCAAGATCGTTACCGGATACAACTGATTTATTCATAACGCACGCTGGTGTTTCAGCAGTTTTATTATTAACCTGAATCCGTTTTAAAAAACCGTTCATAGCATATGTAAGCAGATATCGTTCACGAGTATTGTCTACAATAAAATCCGATGATTCCCTTAAAAACTCCTCAACCGCTTCAAACGGACCCTCGTATAGTTCATTTTTGGTTAAAAATTCGCTTGTGGTATCCTCAACAATAAAGTAACTGTTCAGGCTAACTAAATCTGCATAGGCTCTCAGATCTTTAAGCACCTGTACTTTTGAATGTTCTCCATCGTGAATGATAAAGACAGTTTTATCCTTGCATAGGTCATATACTTTATTCACTACTTCCGGTGATGCGCTGTCACCAGTAATTTCTATCACCCTTTCATGTTCAATCTGGTAATAATCGCGCTGTATATCCACAGAAATTACTTGTCCACGCCCTATTGAATCAAGAAGGTTTGCAAAATAAAGAGTACTACCTCCGTGCATACTACCAATTTCAAGAATCACGTCGGGCTTTACAGAGTATATGATCTCCTGATAAACCCAAAGATCCATTGGATTCTTTAGCGTTTTAACTCCCATATAGAAACATTGATCCATAACTATTTCGGAATGATGATATTGCATCCAGTCATTCAAACTCATTTCGAACTTGTCCTTGTATGCCTTTAATTTTACTGCTTTGTCTTGTTTTATTTCCTGCAATACCGGATTCATTCCATGCTCCTTTATTTATGATTAAATATGATAAAAATGCAAGACAGAGGTACTCAAAGAATTTAAAGCATTTATTATGCCACAATGTTAATCAGGATCATGTTCTTCTGAAACGAAATTTAACTGTTGAAATATTCTCTGATATGATGATGTTTTATACTAACCTCGTCATCTTTTATTAAAATTTGCTCGCTTCTTCCGCTGTAATTTGATATCAAAGGAATAATATTTATAATATTGCCAAACCAAACAGCCAGATATCGTGGATAAAATGGATAATAATGATAGTAAGAAAATTACTTTGACCGCTGAAAAATTCCAAAAAGATTATTATCTCAGATATAATAAAAAAGCTACGGCATTACTCTCAGACGTCTCAGTGCTGAACTTCAGAACAATCTCGTGCGTGAATGAAAAGATATTATTTAACAATAGTTCGTCCGATCGAAAAGCAAAAGAGATCATTTCAGCCGATACTAATTTTAATATACTCAACAAATATGCGATGAGTTCTCACTACCCATGGGAACTGTCCACCATTACCTCATACAGGGAAATGTACATTGTAAGTGGATTGACTACTGTCAATATAGTATTATTCTCCGCTAAACTCTTCTCACAGGATTTCAAGCTTATCGGCGCCATGGAAGACGAAATTCCGTTTTTCAAAGATAAAGCGATTATGTCTGTCATCACCGACGATAAAGGCGGAATATACTTCTGTGAAGCAATGTCGGGCATCCTGCATTACCTTAACCCGAACGGCAACATATCGTCTTATCAGGGAAATTTCATATACCCGATTCAACTGGCGTATTTCAATGATACGCTGTACATCATCGACTTTTTCCAAACCGCAAATCTGAGAAAAACATGCAACATCTTTACCTTCAGAAACGGCGCGTTTCAACAAACGGAATTGACCGGGGAATCCATAGCATACAGCAAAGAACTGGACTGCTTTTTTGTCGGTTCCGGAATGCTGGAAAATACGATCAAAAAATATGACGCTGAGGGGAACCTTATCTTTACCAAGGATTTCGATTTCAGCGAAACGCATTACACGCCGGTTTTTCTCTCAGTAAACAAAAACCATCTGCTTGTGTGCGTCAGAGAAAGCAACAGCCCCATCGTTTACGATATATACTGATATTTCCTGTTGAGCGTCGCTGAAATATGATTTTTAATCTCGTCGAGATTTTGTTTCAGCACAAATATGCGCCCCCAGACTTCTGCTGTGGTAAGGCGGTACATCAATCGTTTATCCACTCCGGTCTTACCGAATATTGACGCGGGCAGAGATAAATGCTGTTCTAAAAAACCGTCTTTGAAAAACGCTTCATTAAACGATATGTACGATTCCACCGGTGTCGGGAACCCCTGTTTCCTGCGATAGATTATTTCCTTCGGAAGATACCGTTCTGCAACCAGTTTTAACACCTTTTTCCCAGCGCGGAAATCGACTTTAAATTCCAACGGAAGGTTGAGCGTGAAATCGACTATGTCGTTCTCTATGAACGGGAACCTGTTTTCTATGGACGACAGCATGCCCATCCTGTCAGCGGTGTACAACAATGTATTCAAAAAGGTGAGCAAGTTGTCGATCAGGATGGCGTTGCCTGTCTTTTCGCTGATATCCTGCAGAAACCCGAACGTATCGAGTATCCAGTTCCACCTGAGCAGTTTTTCGCCCTGATGCGCAAACAGCGAATACGCGTTGGCGAGACGCGGCGTTTCGTAATAATCGGGAAAACGATAAAACAACCCTGCTGTGGGCAGGTAATCGTTTGTCCAGCCTGTGCCGTTCGGATCGGCAAAAGCGGTTTTTTTCATCAATCTGGGATACCACGGATACCCGGCGAACAGTTCGTCACTGCTTTCACCGGACAACAGCACTTTTACCCCGTGTGTGCGTGCTAGTTTGCATATATGATAGAGCGAGATGTCATTCTGATGAAAACATGGCGTTTCCATCTGGTACACCGTATCAACGAGATCATTGAGGTACTTGTCTCGTGACATATAAATAAAGTTGATATCCACATTCAGATGTTTTGCCGCAAGGACAGCATATTCCTCTTCGCCTCCGCCTTCTTCCACTCCGCCGTGATATATTCTGACGTCAGGGTTGATCTGTTTCGCTATTGCGGTAACGAGGCTAGAGTCCAGCCCGCCGCTGCATAATGTGCCTACGGGGATATCGGCAATAAGATGCTTTTCTATCGATTTGCGGAGCAGTTTGTCGAGCGTATCTACGTGTTCTTCCATGGATATGCTCTTGTTGCAGATATACCTGTCAGGGTCGATGTTTGCCTGAAGGTTATAATACCCGACAGGCGTAACGGAGTAATCCGACAGGTTCACGACACAGAACTTACCCGGCAGTAACGTTTGCACACCCTGAAAGAAGCTCCGGGTTTTGTCTATCTGCCCAAGCACGAGAAAATCGTTTACTGCTTCTGTACGGTACTCGGGTATGCCCACAACATTCAGTATGGCTTTTATTTCCGACGCAAACACGATCTGTTTTTCATCAGCGTAATAATGGATAAACTTCATGCCCATCCGGTCACGGGCGAGAATCACTTTGTTCTCCACGGAATCATAAATGGCAAGCCCGAACATTCCGTTGAATTTGACGAACGCACCGGTTCCCCATTCCATATACGAGTGGAGAACAACTTCCGTATCGGAATGAGTAGTGAAAACATGACCGAGGCTTATGAGTTTTTCACGAAGTTCTCTGAAATTGTACAGTTCTCCGTTGTAGGAAAGCACATACTTTCTTTCCGGCGAATAAAACGGCTGGTTTGCCTGCGCGGACAGGTCGATAATGGATAACCGCGTATGGCATAATCCTACGTGTCCGTGACAGTAACTTGCTGAAAAGTCAGGGCCTCGATGCTCCTGACTGGCGTTCATTGTGTTTAACTTATCAGCAAGTTTCTGCTCGCTGATCGTATCTTTGGATATGTAAACGCCGATTCCACACATCAGGTACTTCTCCTAACTGCAAGTTCAGAACAGGTACATTTTAATTTCAAACTGAAATAACTGGAAACCACTATGTCTAATAAAAAAACACTTCATTACGCACATCCGGTTGATACTGATAAAAGCAAGTACTATTCCCTGCAACAAAAAAAGTCGCATAATATCATATAAATTTATGCCGGTTTGTGATTAAATGAGGTTTACGATTACCCGCTGAAACAGGTATAATAGGTTCTCACGGATTTACATTTACGCATAGGAGATAGTTGTAGAATGATAAGCCATATGTTTATCCATGCGTCTGTTTATGTCAAAAATAAGCTGGATTTGCCGTCGCTGGTTCTGGAAAAACTGAACGGAAAATCGATTCTGGAAAATATTCTGCTCAGGCTCCAGCAGTCCACTGCACTGAGCATTATCAACGTGGTGACCTCCGACAAACCTGCCGATAACCCCATTGCGGAGTGTGTCTGTTCTGTTCAGAAAAACAATTCGCCGGTTACCATAAGCCTCATCAGGATAAGTAATGACGAGCCCTATGCGTTCAACGACTCGAACCGTATGATAAACGATGATTTTATCTATATAAAACCGCGGTACGGGTTTTATTCGCCCGCATGCCTGCTGAGATACGCGATACAAACAAAACTTGAATTGGCAGTTGTACTTACCGCTGATGATGTGCCCCTTCTTGAACCTGATTTTATTGATAAAATAATAAAAAATTCCAATGCCAAAGGCGTGATGTATACCAGCCACATGCACAACGGCTCCGACATATACCTTGTTCCTGTCCCTGACATCCAGAGCAAGTTGACGGTCTGCACTTACAAGAACAATGATGACATCAAAAGCGAGACTGCCCGTATAAAAGACGCTGTCGCGCAGTTAAAGGCGATTAATCCGCAAAGCGATACAGAATCTGTCGCAAAGGATAAAATCCGTTTTATCACCGATTATTACAGCAGGAAAACCCATCTGGACGATATTCTCAGGGAAACCGCGGAAAATTTCGGTATCAATGTCAACTCTTCCGATATGCACAATTTCTACCCTGTTCATTATCAGAAAGATATCGCCGTAATAAAAGAGTTGTGCCGGAAACTGCAATCGCTCACTGCGGAGAATTATGACGATAGAGCGAGGGAAATAGATCTGAAATCAAATTATCTTTTCCCGTCTATGGTGGAAATCGAACTGACCAGCAGATGCAGTCTGAAATGCGATTCATGCCCGCAAACTGTCTTACAACGCCCTGCGAAAGATATGGATAAAGCAGTGTTTCAGGGCATTATCGACGATTTCGGCGCGTACACGCCGCTGTTCGTGTTGTCAGGGTACGGCGAACCGACATTGCATTCTGAACTGATCGACTTTATACGATACGCCAAAGATAACCGTGCGGCACGGGTATGCCTTGAAACCAACGGAACCCAACTCAGTGAGTTTCTGATGAAGCAACTCATCGACTCGAAGCTGGATATCCTGCTTATCAATGTTGACGCCTACGACACACAGGCGGGAGCAGAGCCAAACTCGTTTCCATCAGAAAAACTTGTGCAGGATGCCATTAATACACGAAACGCGCATGCCTCGCGCACACCGTATGTCATCGTTCAGGTGATAAACCGCAAATCAGCTCAGAACAGAGTGCAGTATATCTACAACCGCTGGGAATATATAGCTGACGCGGTGTCCATACAGTCATTCAACGATTACTGCCATACTTTTAACAAAAAAGAACTTATAAACATGACCCCCATGGACAAGACGAATTACTGCAAAAAAACTATGAACAGCCTGTCTATCCTTTCTGACGGGTCACCGACATTGTGCAAACAGAAATTCGAGGGGTTTCAGGCATCTGAAAATACCGGGCTCCATGAGATATGGTCCGACCATTTCCTGAGGGGCGGCAACTTTGAATTCTGCGCCGATTGCGCCCAGAAATATTTCATAGATATTATGACCGCGCCTAAAGTCGGACATTCACTAAAAACGACCCTGAAGAAAGCATTGTACAATCACTGCCTGAAAGAAAAATTCGAATCAGGAAAAAAACTGTTCGATGCTAAAAAATTTGATGAGGCGCTCGCTGAATGGGAATCCGTTCTCAGGCACGACCCTGATAATGAACCGATTCACACCGCGTTGTCCGGTATTATGAAGTAAAATGTTGAGATATTAAACATTCGATTGCCGCTTATCCTCAACCGGTCCACTTACGCCCAGACATACGTTTTTTTCAACCCGGTTAGGACAACCTTTCTATGTGCTTGAACAGCATTGACTATCGCGGCCATATTATCCTGATCTTTCCCCATAAAATTATTGGATAAGAAAAAGAGGTAATCGTATCTTTTTGCATTTATCCTCGCAATAATATCCTGCATATTTTCAAGTGCGAATGTATCAGTTTTGTCATACGCATAAACGCTGTTTAAATGCGGATAAACCACCGTTTCAGGCTGGTTCTTTGAATGGCAGAGAATATCCAGCTCCGGCATGAAAAAATTGCGGTTAATATCGTTTATCAGGCAGTCACACAAGGATTTGCTTCCAGACCGGATAACAAGGATTTTCGCATTTTTAATTAGAGATAAACTCCACTCAAAACTTTTCGCCAAAAAATGAGTGTCCATGTCTTTGCGGCAGTCAGGATAATCAGCCATAAGCTGTTCGGAAACAACATAATGATAGAGTCTTTCGTATTCCGCTATCATAGCATCTCTGGAAAAATTATTCCGGACGAATTCACGGGCGTTCTCTCCCATCCGCTTTCTCAATTCTTTATTTTCGATGAGATACGATAATTTATCGGAAAACGTGTCCATATCGTCCATATCCACCAGATAGCCGGTGAGTTGGTCTTTAACCAGCGATCCTGTTTCTCCTGAAGATGTTGCGACAACAGGGATACCCATAGCCAGAATCTCCATCACGGCATTGGACAAACCTTCTTTTGTCACCCATTCCGCCCCGTCAGGAAGTACATGTGTGCCTGAGGTTAATACGCCAATATCAAAAAGATTCATAACCGCCGACGGATTGTCCTTACCCCCGGTGAATACAACTTTTTCCTCAAGGTTCATGTCTCGAACCGCATCATGGATCTTGCGCGCATACGCGCCCTCGATAAAATCACCGAGCAGAACCAGTTTGGCGTTGCGGCGCTCTGATACCCGTTGAAATACTCCTAGCAGTTTATCTATGCATTTCTCGCGTGATATTCTTCCGCAATACCCGATTACAAGTTCATCAGGCTGAATGCCCAGTTCATTCATCAATGCCCTGTCCTTTTCAGCAGGCGAAAAAACAGACAGGTCAACGCCGTTATATATTCGGGCAACATACTTGTGAGGATACAGTGCACGCGCCTGTGACGTGACGTTATCGGTTGAACCGATAATACAGTCAACAGGGGCTTTATCAAAGAGAAACGCGGAGTTCATACCCGCAAGCCGTTCTATAATCCGCGGCACCCCGGCGATATATGCAAGATAACTTCCGGCGTCACAGTTATTTGTCTGGACAACGCCAATTTTGTTCTTCTGAAGGTAGGCTATAACATCTGACGGGCTCGCTGAATGAAAACACGCTCCGCACTGCCTGAACCCATCAAGAAAAGTATCGTTTCCAAGATTGACGAAATGGAAAGTAAACCCTCGGTCTTGCAAAGAGTTGGCAATCGCGAGGATGGTTCTCTGCACCCCGCCGATATCAAAATAGTTACTTATAAACGCGATAAAAATATTTTTAGCCATAAGGAAGTAAACAGCACTTCAGTAAATTAAAACATCTCATTTTATACAAACCATCGATATATCACCTGGAAGAAAAACAGTTGTAGCGATTTTTCTGGATTCCCTCGGAAACATTTTTAGCACCATTTCCACGATGGATAAATAAAAAATTGGTTGCTCATATATAAGATTATTTTTCCAATAAATAAACCATGACCGGAATCCAACCGATTTAATAACCTTTGCCAATTCCATAAATGTCCATTCTTTCAGATGAAACCCTTCGGCTTTATCTGAAAAATAACGAGAGATATCACAAGGCCCCATAAACTTATGCGGTGTCCTGAAAACATAGGCGCCTCCCTCTTTTAAGATCTTATAAACAAGTTGAAAATGAAGTTGGGTATCATCAGGATGCAAATGTTCAATCAATTGGTCGCTAAAAACAACATCAGCAATGTTTTCTTCAAAATCAAGATCGTAACCGTTATAAATAATCAGCTTAAAATTTTTTGGGGCATCGACCAAACTTTCTCGTCCCTGATCGGAAATATCAATCGCATACACAGATTTTACACGTGAGCACATATGAAGAGCAAGTTCACAATCACCAGGGGCAAACTCAACAAAAATAGTATCATCTGCCAAAAATCTTTCAATTAACGCTAATTGAGTCCGAATACGGGTCTCTGTAGTGACCCTGTCTTTACGCCGAGTCAGCCTTGGGTGGTCGGGTACAGTTGCCAATAATTCATCATACATGGTACTGTAAATTACTTTTCGCTCTTCGCGAGAGGACGTTTTAAGTTTTGCGGCAATAGCTTTTTCCGTATCAAAATGTTTTCTTAACTGTTCAGGAGATCGTTTTTTATCGAACCGTTGGAGTAGCTCAAATTTCATCCTATTTCTCCTTTAATGAAGGTCACAGTGATAATCAGAACTATATTTGATCACAAATGGATTGTAAAGCAAAACATATTGAAGTTCGGTTGAATTATAATTGAGATGGACCAGCTTGAAATTCGAAGTGAAACAGGTATACATTTTGCTTTTTATGTATTAAAAATCAATTTACTGAGGAAATAAATGTCAAAACCAATACGAATCGCCATTATCTCTCCCATATTTTATTCAGGTGGTATCCCCACAACTTTTCTTGCCATCGCGGAGGGATTAAAAGACCGGGGCTATGAGTTCCACATGATTAACTCCTTTGTAGATGAGTTTCAGGATCGGTTCAGAAAATGCGGGAATTGCGTCTATATACATGACAATTCGGAAATTATTAAATATCTACAAGATAATGAAATAGATATTGTTCAGACCAACGGTTTTCCTCGCGCAAATTATATTGCATATGTAGCAGGCGTACCAAGAATTATCGAAAGGCTATCTGGAATGGACTGGGCATTCCATTATGAAAAACATCCTGTCAGCTGCATTATTGCATCAACTGATCAAGGTTATAAAAAAGCCCAGTATACTTATCCACACAAGTATGTAGTAAAAATACACAATGGCATTGACCTATCCAATTTCACCCCACATAAAAAAAATATCGAATTAATAAACAAACTAAAAATCAAAAAAAATGAAATTGTGATTGGCTATTGCGGAAGGATTGCTCCTGAAAAATGCTTGGATAAACTGGTCAATGTGTTCGACCGAGTCATTAAATCAGTACAGAATACAAAGCTGGTTTTATTCGGCCCCCCATATAAAGGCTGCATAGAATCATTAAAGCAACAAATCGAAACATTACATTTATCGGATCATATTATATTTATTGCTCCAAACGAATATCCTGAAAACATTATAAATATTTTTGATATTGGAGTTATCACCTCAGGCACATATACTCTTTCCAACGGCGAAACACGCATAAAAAAAGAGGGGTTGTCTAATTCCATTTTGGAACAAATGGCGACGGCAATACCTATGGTCGTGACCGACTCAGGCGAAAACAACTTTCTGATTAAAAACGGTTATAATGGATACCTTGTTGGAATGGAAGATATGGATTCTTTTTATGATCGATTGATGATACTTATTAAAGATGAGCATCTCAGGAAAAAAATGGGAAAAAACGGACGAAAAAATATTGAAAAACATTTTAACAGGAAAGATATGATTGACTGTTATGATAATCTTTACAGATACGTTATCTCCAATGAATTCAGCCACAAATATCCACATCCCGATCACAAAATGATACATCATTATTTAGGGAATCGTTTCGCATTTAGCGGGAATTATGAGAAACAAAAAAATATTCTCGTTTTCAGGTCCGGCAGTAAAGAAATCACTGATTCTATTATACACAATATTGAAAAGCAGTTTCATGAACCAAATACATGGTTATTATGTCATGAAAAAAGCCTACCCGAAACACAACAATACAAAAAAATTAAAAATACACTCGTTTATGGATTATCAGACAGTTTTGACGGTACAAAAATGCAGGATATCGTGAAAACGATAAACCAGCAAAATCTGGATTATCTCTTTTTTATATTCAATGATTTCATGGCAAAGGATGAAAATCAAAATGTAGTTGATATAGTCAACGCAATCAAAGCTGATAAAAAAATCTTAGTTTCAAAAGGAAATATAAGCTTCCTATGGACTGAATAAGGTAGTGTAATTGAGGAAATATAATGCTTAAACAAATAAGAATCGCGTTCATATCTCCCATTTTTGATATGGGAGGCATTCAGAGAACCTTTCTTTCTATTGCAGAAGGTCTGCGCGAGAAAGGATATGAGTTCCATATGATCAATACTTTTATGGACTCGTTCCAGCAACGGTTCAGACAATGCGGGAAATGCGTTTATATACACGAAAACCTGAGATTGCTTGAATATTTACGGGAGAACAAAATAGATATTGTCCAGACAAATGGCTTTGCCCGAGGAAATTATATTGCCTACACCGCTGGAGTTCCTAGAATAGTGGAGCGGTTGTCAGGTATGAACTCCGCGTTCAGATTTGAGAAAACTCCGGTCGACTGCATTATCAGTTCAACCAACAAAGTGTTCGAAAAAGCGGTTCAGGGCTACCCGCATAAATATATTAAACTCATCCAGAACGGTATAGACCTTAATGCATTCTCCCCTGAAACTGACCGTCATGGAACACGAACTGAACTGGGTCTTAACGAGAACGATATCGCCATCGGTTACTGCGGGCGCATTGCGCCTGAAAAATGTATTGATAAACTAATCAATGTATGCGCTAAAATCATAGAAACAAACAAGAATGTCAAACTGCTCCTGCTCGGCACTCCATATAACGGATATACTGATCTATTACAGGATCTGATTACCCGGTTACAAATAGAAAAACACGTCCTGTTCATTCCGCCTACAGAGCACCCTGCGGATGTTATGCGCACATTTGACATTGGCGTAATCGCCTCAGGCAAACACACTACGGCTCAAGGCGAAATCAAGGTAACTAAAGAAGGATTATCCAACGCTGTCATGGAAAAAATGGCTTTTGCGCTCCCGATTGTCGCTACGGATTCCGGAGAATTAAGTTCTCTTGTTCAGGACGGGTATAACGGATTTATCGTCGATACTGAGGATATGGACAGCTTTTACGATAGGCTAATGAGATTAATTAACGACAATCAGCTTCGGCGCGAAATGGGACGAAACGGACGGAAAATCATTGAGGAAAAATTCAGCCTGCAGAGTATGATCGATAAATACGACACACTTTACAGATACGTTGCCTCAGATGAGTTCAGGCAGAAATACCCCAACGCCAGACAAGGTATGAGAAACCATTATCTTGGAACACGATACGAACATCATGGCGGTTCAAAACCAAAGAATGTGCTCATATTCCGGTCTGGAAGCAAACCCCTCACCGACAGGGTCATGAAATTCGCTCAAAACCACTTTGAAAGAACTGGCATTTCTATGTTATGCCATGAGAAAAGCCTGCCGGGCATAACAGGATACACAAGCCTGAAAAATACTTTTGTGTATGACCGTTCCGACACGTTCGATCTGGCAAAAATGAACGGGATGGTCGAACAGATCAATCAGGTCAACTGGGACAGCCTGATATTTATGTTCAATGATTTTATGGCAAAAGATGAAAACCAAAATGTGGTGGATATAATTGAAGCAATACACGCGAAAGAAAAAATTCTCTACACAAACGGGGATTTAACGTTTCTCTGGCCGCAAAAACAGGCTATGCATTTTTCCTGAAAACAATCAGGATACTATGCCCTCCAAACCAAGACAATGTGAGTCGCATCAAACCACGCAAAAAGCGGGTAAACACATTTTTACCCTGCAAGATAGTACGCAACGGCTTTTCAAAGGCAGGAAAATCTTTCTGTAAGCCGACGATAATGTTGTACGGTTCAGACTCAACTTTCTTAAACCCAAGAGCCTCAATGTATTTTATGGTCTGTTTCGGGTTTAAAAAAAACTGGTAAAAGTTCTCCGGTTTTTCAGATTCCGTAAATAGAGGGAATTTTCCCAAACGTGCTTTTAACCGTCGCAACGGAGAAAAAAATGGCATTGTGAGAATCAGATACCCGCAGGGTTTGAGTACTCTGTACACTTCATTGATAATCAGGTCGTATCCTTCCCAGAAATGTTCGATTACGCCTCCAGAGTAATAACAGTCAAAAAAATTATCCTGAAAATCCAGTTTTCTGACGTCCTGCTTGAAAATTTTTAAATCAGGGAAATGTCTTTTTATCTGTTCTATGGTTTTTTCCGCGAAATCCACGCCGTAAGACTCATAGCCCCAACACTCAAACCCATAAACATAACGACCTCGACCACAACCGCCTTCAAGTATCCGTGAACCGGGCGTAAGGTATTTGTCCACATACTTTTTTAGCCTCACGTCATGCGTACCGTTCACATGTTTTGAACCAGTAATATATTTGACCAGCTCATCTGTTTCCCAGCGTTTGTCCCAGAACTCAGGAGTCGCTTCCTCGACAAGAGCTATCAGTCTGTTATTTTTTTTATCGAACAGATTCATTGTTTTCTCCTGATATGTAAAAGAATTATTTGAAATATAGCATGTTTCAATTTGTTTACAAATAATAATTGCGCACTATTTTAATTACCTTTTGGAATACAACTTGCTTAAATCAGCGAATATAAAACAAACTCACATACTTATTATGAATGAAAGGCTTCATTCAGGAATGATAAAACCACTTAAACTGGAACGTGATTTAATCATTGTCATACGCACTGCGGACGAACGAACGGCGGGCTTGTGCAAGGAAATACTTAAAAAGCAGGTTGATGCCGGCCGTATTCACGTCATTGAAGAAAAACCGTTCTTCAGGGCAGTTCAGAAAACGATTGAGATCGGTTCGCAAAGTACCGCACCATACCTGTTGGCGCTGGACGCTGACATGCTCCTCTACCCTGACGCAATGGAGTACATATTCCACGCGCTGACGCTCCACGATTTCAACCTGTCGCTAAAATGGAGCTTCTGGGTTCATGATAAGTTCCGTGGTGAAGTCAAAGCAGGTATACATCTCTATAACAACAGATACTCCAAAGAATTCTACGCTTTTCTAAAAAAGATCGACCCTGCCGGGGAATGGCTCCGCCCGGAAAGCGACAACATGAAAATATTTGCAAAACAGCATAACCTCGAATATTCCTACGCGCCAGAACACATCGTAGCTCAACACGATTTTCACCAGTATTACAGGGATTTGTTTCCCAAATACCGCCTTCGTTACCTGCGATGCAAAAACGACGGCAAAGTAGATAACGTACAAACTTACATAGCAGAACAACTTGCTGAAAATCCCAATGATATGGATTTTGCCTTTGTTCAGGCAATCTTCGATACGGCAGAGGAAAACGTCACTCTCAACGATATACTTAACCGATGCGGGATTGACGAAAAGCAACCGCTGAAGCCGGATGAACACAAGGCTATTATCAATGAACTATCGTCCAAATCGGTCATAGCTGATTACACAAATACGATTACCGGTAAAATGAAACAATGGACTGATTCATACGAACTCTTCAAGTCATATGTAAAAGAAAAGTTTATCTGTGAAAACCTTACAGGAAATACGGCAGTGTATGGAACCGGAGCTCTCAGCGAAATAGTGCTGATGGCGAAAAATGATCTCAATATCACGGCTATCATTGACAGAGACCCCGCAAACGCTGGTTCGTATCTGTGCGGTATACCAATTATACCTATTGAACAAATATCCGAGCATGGTATTCAAAATATTGTCATCGGATCACTTGCTCACAAAGACCAGATTCGAGAACGAATCAATAGTGCCTTCGCGAATAATGACCTTAACATCATATCCATGAATGTTTAAATCTTCTCTTCGTAATTTTCAGGAATACGTAATGGTCTAACAGGTGTCTAATTTCTGGACGATTGTATAAACGCGTTGCCGGTAAAAAAATCCTCATCGGAAAGATTTTTAAATTCCTCTGACAACCTATCGCGGGATATCCCCTGTTCGTACTGGATAGTATTATCACACAATACAGTAAACCCCGACTGGCGCAGATAGGCTAAATGACACGAGTGCGGTTCCCTGTTGAGCAGGAATGTCTGTTATTTGCGGCGATGCATCCATTCTGACTGCGAGTATGCCCAGTGCCTGTTCCATTCCTCGGCTGTACCGTGGCACTTGAAATCAATCTGGTGCGACATAAATCCATCGGGTTTAAGCCATAACCGCATCGATTCGTACGCTTCAGGCAGGTTATCTATATGTTCAAGAACTGCCTGAGAAAAGATCATATCTACGGATTCTTTTTTATGATACTTCTGCTGTCCCACGGCACCTCGTATTTGATAAACGAATCGTCGGAATTTATATTTGCAAGGGATGTTCTTATTCGATCAATCCGTTCCGGATTAAGCATTTCATTGAGATAGGCATCATCATAGATATGATGAGGAAACTCGTAGGAATCAAGGTACGGTTTCACGCGCGGAAACTTATCTTCACCGGGTATGTTTTCGTGGCTTCTGAATAGTTCAACGAGTATATCAAATTTTTCCATATTTTGTTCATTGGTAGCGAATCTGGCTATATCAAAGGCATAATAGCGTTCCGCGCCGGATATCAGAGCCGCCAGCCCGATACCGAGCGAGTTGCCGGGACCGAGTTCAGCTATCACTTTCGGGCGTGTGGACAGGTTATTTTTATGAGCCATGGACATATGTCAGCCACACTGAATAGCAGTACCGTGCGGAATACGCACCTTCCTTTTATCCATTCCTTATCTCCTTTTTATGCTCAGGATATTTCATTTGAAATGATTAAAAGCAAGTATCGTACCGGGATGATAACAAGAAAAGAAGAATCCCCACACAAAAAAAGGGAGGCACCCGCGGATACCTCCCTCACAATCAAATATATCGAAAAGTTTACTTTTTACGGCGAACAAGCCTTAGCGCGCCGATGGCTAACGTCATCAGAACCATAGTCGCCGGCTCAGGCACAACAACGTTTGTCAACGCGCTGTCCATAAGAAGCATAACGCCTGCCGACGGATCACCCGAATAATACGCGATAACCGCTTTGCCGTCGTCACTTACAGCCATATCAAGAGAATAATACGCAACTGTGCCGTTGATCGCGTATGTTTCCGTTACCCACGCGCCTGATTTATTGGTGATATAATAAACTGTCGATCCTTCCGTTGACGCAATATGATAAAATCCGTCGTCATCCACCTCAATCACACCGGACGCAGGATACAATCCTGACATCAGAAACAGGTCAGTCGTGCTCCATCCCCACGTTGTCCGCTCACGCAGGCGGAGCGAACTGCTGTTGCGATACAGCAAAACAGGGTTGCCGCCGGCATTGATGTCCATATCAAAAATCGTTGTGCCCGGGTTCGGTATGGTTTCACGGGTAGAACCGTTTATTTCGTTATAAAAGGTATACGGGTTCAGAGTATAGTATGCGAACTGCACATTGCCATTGTTATCGACCGCCATGGCATGATCACCCGGCTGATTGCTGCCGCTCTGAACCGTCACTGCGCTCCAGCTTCCAAAATTATTAGCATATGTATAGCCAAGCACGGTTGAGTTGCTTGACGGATGCAGGTTATACGAAATATACGGCTTGTTACTGCTATTCACATCTACCTGAACCCATGGCTGTAATACATTATGCTGGGTCGATGAGTACTGGTAAGCTATATTCTCAGCGCTCCACGATCCCCCAACGTTATTTTTGTACTTAACTTGAGCATAACTGCTGGTCTTGTTCAGGTACCCCACATGGGCGTTGCCGTTGGAATCGAGCTCAAAATCATAATAATCAGCACTCGCTCCTATCTCTTCGCTGGTGAAGGTTCCTGTGGATATATCATACGCTCCATACTGCAAGCCTGAAGCGCCCTTGTAAAGTACCACAGGAGTACCATCTGCTTTAACCGCAACGGACAACTCCTGATTGGTGTACGCGTTGTTTACCAGTTGCACAGACTGCATAGCCGCGTGAGCTGTCCCTGACAGAAGTGCGGCTCCTAAAACCAAACTAAAAATAGGTCTTTTCATGAGGTTTCCTTTCGTTAGATTTATGAGTAAATTTGAAGTTATGACTGTTGTATTCATAGTGTACCACATAAAGCTATCCTTGTCAAACCTTGGTGTAATATATTTTCGCTTTAATATTTAATTTTTCCTTGTAAAGGATTCTTTTAGCCAGACCGCTTGACTTTTCTTATTTTCGATGCTAATTAACTAATACACAAGCATCTATCAGAAATACACGGCATTTTTAAATTACGCGCATTGAAAGCCAAGCGACACAATATCACCATTGTTTATAATATACACTTTACAGTATAAAGGATTATAACATGAAAAAATCAGTATGGATGGCAGTAGTAATCGGAACCCTTTACTGGGTAGCTCAATCAACCGCGGCAACAATATCCTTCACCTCAGTGCACGGCAGTATAAAGCAAAACGGATCCGTGTATTCGCTGTATGACCAACCTTACATCGCGGCTATATCAGCGAATCACAACCTTGGATTAATGCGCGGCGACGCGGAATTCGATTTGTCAGCGTTATATGCGGCAGGCGTACCCGCGGGGAGTATTGAGTCGGTTGCGTTTCAGAATGGTAGCGGCTCATATACCACTGCTATGTATCTGGATATATGCAAACTGGACAGATCTCTGGCTGACGGCATCATTTCGGGCATTCAAGCTGAATACGATTCTGTCGCAACAGTACTTCTTGATCACATATCACCCGCTAATTTAAGTTCAAACCAGATTCCGATTGAAGACGCATTTCTCAACGAAATCCGTAACGGCGACCAGTGGATCGGAGTACTGGTTAAAGTTGACCAATCACAGGAACTTTCCACTTCATATGTATGGTTCGTAAATGATCTGCGGATGTATATCACCTACGATGAACACTGGGCATGGATTTATAATGCGGGCGAAACATTCGCGCAGGACTGGTCTGAAGCGGAAATCAGCCAACTTACCGAACTGTGGGACACGTCCGGCGACTCTATAGAAATCGACGGCGCAACTTGGTACTACACCAATGACGACGAACTCTTCACGGGGCATACGCTCGGCGACGCTTGGACAGATGAATCCGGGCAAAAATTCATCTATCTCGGATCAGGACTGACCAGCTTCGGAGCAACACCCAGCGCCATTCCCGAACCGGCAACTGTCGTGCTCATCCTTGCCGGTATCGCGGGGCTGGTTCGCAAAAAGATTACTCAGAGATAAAATCGAGTTCAGGTGCCTATTTTCATTATCAGCAGTTTAAGGGCGCTTTAAATATTTTTCGCAGGGATTTGCAAAACTCTTTATTGCATTGTATAATATATACAGTATTCAATTATGAAAATGTACGGAGCTGTTTCATGAAACGAGTCTTTTTTTCCTGTGCCCTCATTATGCTGTTATCCGGCATGGCATGCGCTGACAGCATTGTATTGTACGACGCAAACCTGAGCAGTCAGACACCAAGCCAGCAGTCAGCAGTATGGAATTACGGAACGGCCAACAACGGAACGGCGTATTTCATGAACGATGGACAGGATTCCTTCACAAGAATAGATACGCATGACTCTCTCTCTGATAACGCGAGTTATGGAACCATTACTTCCCCGGGGCTGAACCGTACGTTAGGGTACACAGTCAATGCGCGTATACGAATCAACGCAATGCACCCGTCTCAGGCGACAAACTACCAGCGCGGCGTGTGCGACCTGTTCGTCTCATCCGACGACGATCAAATGGGCGTCATGGTTCGTATTCGTACTGACGGGATAGTTATCAATGATAACACATGGACAACAGTACAAAGCGTCTTTTTTGGAGCAGGGGAAACAGATACAACTGAATTCGTTGATTACTCGCTTCATGTTCAAGGCACAACATATACTTTAAAAGCAGACGGTACGGAAGTGCTGAGCGGTTCGCTTTACACATATTCTCTAGCCACGCAAATCAGGGTTGGAGACAGCACATTCGGCGGGTCGGGTATCGCTGTCGTACGTTGAGCTTATTCGCCATGGCGTTGAACCTATACCTGAACCCGCGACTGTTGTTCTGATTCTTGCAGGTATTACAGGGTTGGTTCGACGAAAATTGGTTTGAAAATAGAATATAAAGTGTAAATACAATAACTCATTACATAAAGGGAAGTAGTATGAAAAGAATGTTATGCATTGCCGCATGTGTAATCGCAATCATTTCTTTCTGCTGCATAATGGGCGTAAATGCGTCTGACACGAAACTGGATTTTACTGTTGTCGGAACAGTCAACATGGCAGATCAGACAATGAATACAACCATTCCGGGAGTTACCGGCTACGTTGTGTGGAGTACGAATAAAAGCCCCTCGCATCCATATCACAAAATTGACGGGCTGGTTGCTCCGGGGTATGGGCCTTCAAACCCATACTGGCTGGTTGTCGGGATGCCGGCATATTTACGGATCGTATTCCCTGAACCGGTTTATATCACGAGAATTGTAACGTACAACATCGCTTTGACCACTGCATGGGGAACTGGCCCTGAGGCAGGCGACCGCTGGTCAGAATCATCACTCTGGGTCACTTCAGGAGGTACTGACTACGATATCGGAGATATCCGGGTAGACGCTAATCCGGCTATAACAGATAATGCAGATCTGGCCGTAAACCGGTATGTTACTGAAATAGAATACATATTTGAGAATATCACTCCGCCGGACTATAATTATTTCGCAATCAACCGCATAGAAATATATACCCCGGCTATTCCTGAACCGGCGACTGCCGCTCTGGTACTGGCAGGCATTGCAGGGCTGGTTCGACGAAGGCTGATTCGGTAATAAACGAACACACACCCTGCTCCAGCCTATGATTTCCGTTCAGCGATGCTCGTACGCGATTACGCAAAAACATACGGCGTGCCAACAAATCCGCTTGATTTAAGAAGCTCTCCGGCAGTAGAATTTCAGCTATTCTTACTAACTGAAACGTAACTCTTTTTTTCGGGCACAGGCAAAAAATGGCGACAATTATTCTTCTGCTGATTTCTAACATTTTCATGACATTCGCGTGGTACGGGCATCTCAAATACAAAAGCGCTCCGCTGGCAATAGTGATACTGGTAAGCTGGCTCATAGCGTTTCTGGAATACTGTTTTCAGGTTCCTGCGAACCGTATCGGGCACGGCACATTCACCACCGCGCAGTTAAAAACCATACAGGAAGTCATAACGCTCGTTGTGTTCTGCGGGTTTTCGGTTCTCTACCTCAAAGAGGAAATCCGCTGGAACTATATTGTGGGTTTCGGGTTTATGGTAATGGCTGTCTTCTTTGTTTTCAAAAAATGGTAAAAACAGGCAATCTATTATTAATCGTCATGCTACTTTCTTATCTCGTGTTTAACAAATGATTCAAACAACTTTTTTAGATAGTCTAAATCATCAAAATCAAGAGCCGTTTTATCCGCATATTGACTTTTGAAAGATATTATAAATCTATTTTCTTCTGCATGATATTCATCATAATTACTTATATAATATAACGAGAATAATGCTTTTTTATTATTAGGCAATTTTAACTCAAACTCTTTTCGTATATGCTGTATGATATCCTTCTTTATTTCTCCAAGAAGATTATTGCTGTTTAATTTTTTGAATCTGATTATGGAATAACTGCACACCACTATGCCTGCAAGTATTGCGCAGAGGCAAATCATTTTTATAGACTGAAAAGGGGCATCATGCAAAGCCCCTCCAGGTGGTCGTCGTTTATAACTATGTATATAGACACCATTACCTCGGAAGTATCCTTTTACAGAAATACTAGTAGGAGTTAAATACTGCGTTGTCTTATATAAACCAACTGAAGAAATTAATAGAATTATAATTCCTAATGGCAATAACACCAATATATGCGACTTAAGAAATTTCAGCTTAATGAGCTTAATATTCATTCATCCCATTCCTATTAGCATGATGTTAAAGTACAATGTATTCATTATTCATGAGCACAAAAAAAGTGGAAGTTCTTTTTTGACTCTCTTGTATATCATCCCTCTGGAACTATATTGTGGGTTTCGGGTTTATGGTAATGGCTGTCTTCTTTGTTTTCAAAAAATGGTAAAAACAGACGAATAAAAAAACTGCCGCAGTCAGATAACTCTCAACTACGGCAGAAAATAATTACTTCAAATACGCGGTGTTATTATGCGGAGCGTTTGCGCAATAAACGTAATCCGATAAAACTTAACGGCAAAAGAATAATACTGACCGGTTCAGGAATAGCGATAGCGCCGCCAGTATATGTTATACTAAACGCCTGCGTATTGGTTACATCCGGCGAGCCGCCTATTCTGCCCGAAAAATCGTCATCCCAACCGAACCACATATCAATATTAAATTCGCCTGCCACAACAGTATCAGGCAGTGTGCCCGGGTCAAAACTGAAGGTAGCGACAGCAGTGTATTCCGATTGCTGAGTATCCAGCGTTAAAGACGTTGTAAAATCAATAGTAAAATCATTCAGGTCATAACCGCTTGGATCTGTTAAATTAATAGAAAAGTTAAATACCTGCATATAATTTAAACCCATTCCGCCGGGATTATTTGTAATCGTTACCATCCATTGAAAAACGTCATTTTCATCACCGGAAAAATCAAGGTCATCATAAACAATCGAATAATCATAACCGACAGCGACAGGAGCCGGGCAATTTGCCGGCATAAACACAACCATTTCAAACGCGATTCAACAGAGCGATAAAACACGCAGGGACTTCATCAGGTTCATAATTTAACCCTTTCAATAAGTTAAGTTTATAATTTGCGGATATATTAAATTATTTAGCATGCAAATAAAACATTGTCAAATTTATTTTTTTATCATAAAAGTGCTGAAATCAGTCTATAACCACCAACTTTGTATGCTCTCTAATATACTTTACATTTTGTTATCGTCTTTCATCTATTTTCTGCTCCGCGATAACGGAAATTTGCATTATTCAATGCCCTATGATATAATTAATTGGAGACGATAAAAAAATCACAAAAGAATGTCATTGCGAAGCCCCGAAGGGGCTGTGGCACCTATGAAAAGGCTGCCTGTCAAGGAACTTTTTATGATGAAAAAAGCAGTAATCTTAATTTCCACTGTAGTTATCATCATGATAACACTGCCGGTATTATCCGCGCCGATTTTGATATCGCAATACAAACCTGTCACCGCAAGCAGTACATATTCAACAAGTTATCCGTCAAACCTTACCAACGGTTCATACTCAACAGGTTGGAATTCAGGCACAAGCAGCGTGAGCTGGGCGCAGATCGATCTGCAAGAGGAATTGACGATTGTTAAAGCGATATGGTATGCCAATGTATTGCCGAACGGAAACCAGACATTTAACCTCTACATCGACTCCATTCTTGTCGACAGTATCACTCAGTATGTGGAATTTATGACTCCGGTGACTTTTGAGCTCGCTACTCCCATCGAAGGCAGATACGTCAAAATGGAGCTTTCCGGCGTTTCATGGAAATCAGGCATGGAATTCGAAATATATGGTCCGGAACCGGAACCCGACCCACAGCCTATTCCCGAGCCGCTGTCCATCATTTTATTGTTGATTTCAGCATCAGCATCTTTCCTGAAGAAACAGTTCCGTGGCTAAGCTAAGCACATCTTATTTATTTCAAGCGATAATGAATCTATGTCTAAATATAAAGTTTTTTTGAAATGGTAAAAAAGAATGTAGCGCCTTTCCCCTGCTCAGACTCAACCCATAATCTGCCTTGGTGAGCTTCCACTATCTTTTGCGCAAGGCTCAATCCCAGCCCGGAACCGGGATATTCCGCCGCGGAGTGCAGTTTAAAGAAATACCTGAATATTTTCTCTTGATATTCTGCCGCGATACCAATGCCGTAATCCTTCACATAAAACTCATGGTGATCGTTTTTCTCTGCATACCCGATATCGATTCGAACCTTACCGGCTCTTTCTTTAGATGAGAACTTGACGGCATTGCCCAAAAGATAAACAAACAATTCGCCTATTTTAAAACGGTCGCACGTCACAGGTGGTATAATTGCCTGAATGTTTAATTCGACATTATCAAATTCAAATTCAGGAATCCGAGGTTTCAGCGACTCGATCAAAGCAGATACATCAACTATCTCAAAAGGATTGTTTATGCGGGATATGCGGGAAAGGGCAAGCAAGTCATGAATCAACGTTTCCATGGTTTTCGCCGCTCTTTTCACACGCTCCATATACCGCAACGTCTCTTTGTCATATTTGGTTGACCCTTCAGGGCAAATCATATCTATATATGAATGTATTGTTATCACCGGCGAGAGCAAATCGTGGCTGGCGGCATACACAAAACTGTCCAGTTCCAGATTAACTTTTTCCAGTTCTGTATTTTTTGCTTTAAGTTCACGGGTCCGCTTCTCAACCTGCCTTTTCAGAGCCATGCTCCATCCAAGAATAACAATGGTGACAGACAGAATTAAAAGAGATATGACGAGAAGCAGGAAAATGAATCGTTTTGTTGCATAAAACGGCATATCACCAACAGTTACCCACTTCCGGTATATTGCCTTTTTCTGCTCGGGCGTAATGGAATCAAGCCCTTTTTCAATAATACTGATCAGTTCAGGATACTCTTTCCTGCATGCGAAAGACAGTGTTATCGGCAAATCCAGTTCACCTGATATCTTGAGGTTGGTTATGCCGTCCTTCTCTATAAAATATGTTACATTTGGCAGCGTACCGACCAGCGCATCAGCCAATCCAAAAGATACTTCCCGTAACCCTGTTAAAATATCGGGTACATAAATAAGCTCAAGATATGGGTAATTTTCCTCAAGGTACTCTGCAGTCGCGTAACAGGATGCGACAACGACTTTCATCCCTTTCAGTTTATCGAGTGTCAGTCGTTCCTTTACATCCTGCCGCGTAACGATTATACCTTTTTCCTCAAGGTAAAAATTATTCGTAAACAATATATGATCTTGCCTGCGAGGAGTCTTCATAACAGATCCAACAAGGTCGATCTCACCCTGTTTAAAGCGATGCACCAATTCTTCCCAGTGTTTGCATCTCACTATCTCAATGAAATTCCTGCCGAGATTATTCTGAATGATCTCAATATAATCCGCAGTGATACCAAGGTTTTTGCCGTTTTCGTCGAAGAAATCAAGGGGAGGGTAATTCGGTGGCGGAGCAAGCCGCACAACCGGATGCTCATCCAGCCAGCGCTGTTCGTCCGGGGTTAATTCAATAAGAGCGTTGCCGCCCGCAAAAACACAGGATTGCGGAAGAAGGCACTGCCCTATTACGTATCCATACACCAGCACTCTAAAAAAGTGTAAAAACAGTGTTTTCACATAAATTCCTTTTTGCATGTTCCAATATTATAACTAAAAAAATACATTTTTCAAAATATTGTTATTCCATTTATAAACCTTTTTTTATTAACTACTGATTTTATGCGTCAGGCGCTAACCATTCCGCTCACGAAATATTGAATTACGCTTTACCGCGTGATACACTTGCAAAACAAGGAAAAGGAAAAAACCAGTGCGGAAAACAAATCATCCCAATAACAACGCGAAACCGTTATCTCACCGGTTCATCATCGGGAGCATTGTCTTTATCGCCGGATTTCTGTCACCGCTCCTTATTCCGTTGGTGCTGGTATCGCCCCTGCCAACTCTCCTGAAAACCGCGCTGGCTGGAGGGCTGGCATTCGGAATACCTGAGCTTGCCGCGTTTATTGCGGTTATTATCATGGGCAGGGAAGGGTTTCTGACACTGAAACGACTTATCCACGTGAGTGTTAAAAAAGCCGCGCCGCCAGCCCGCGTGAGCCGCAGGCGCTATCGTATCGGGCTAGTAATGTTTGCTCTGCCGCTTCTGTTTGCGTGGACAGGCCCGTACCTTATATACATGATGCCCGAGCGAATGGAATTGTATCTGCCGTTAGTGATTATGAGCGAACTGGTGTTCTGTTCTTCATTTCTGGTGCTGGGCGGCGAGTTCTGGGGCAAAATCCGTGCTCTTTTTGTCTGGAGTCCCCAGAAGGACAATCCAGTTTCACTTTAAAACAAAAAATATACATATTTTTTATATAAAAAAACCCGAAATTTGCATTTCCCTACTCTCTGTGTTATAATTTAAATGATTAATTCCAAATAAGTACCGTTAAAATAAAAAAAGGGCATAGCCATGAACAAATCTATTTTCGCGGCGTTGGTTATTATTGTATTGTTTCTGACACAAACCACGGACGCATCGCCGACATTCCGGCTGGATAACGGTCATGTATACGACATCGTCTACCTCGGCGGGTCGAGCAACCCGTATCCCTCGGCTGTGAGCCTTGCTTCGACGCGAAACGCTCATCTTGTTACGATCACAACTTCCGCGGAACAGAGCTGGATCGCTTCACGCCTGTCAGGCATTATATCCGGCGGCAATTCCGCGTGGACAGGCGGCACGCAGAACCGCACATCACCGAGCTACTCAGAACCGTACGGCGGTTGGGAATGGGTGACCGGAGAACCATGGACATTCACAAACAACTCTTTTGCAGATAATTACGGCGGCTATCAGGATAACCTGATACTGCATCCGACTTTCATGTGGGACGACACATCTCTTGGCGAATACACCGGGTCACGCCAGTTCGCCGCTTTAGAATGGGACTCATTAGACGCCTACCACGCCTATTATTCCAATGACCCGCTGGTGGATACATACGCAGGAGCGCCTGCCGCAAAATCATACATCGCTTTTTCGGGAAATACTTTCGGGTATGACTGGGATTTGACCGACATCAACACGTTATACACTTTGTTCACTGCAGGAGAAAACAATCAGGAATGGGATCCAGTGATAGTTGATGGCGCAGTATGGCGTTATTCCGACACAACATACGCAGGGCACAGCGCCGGCGACAGGTGGACGGAAAACGGCATCGACTATATTTATCTGGGCACCGCCGGGCTTGAGGGCGGTTTCATTCCCGAACCGGCGTCGATCATTCTGATAGGGATAACGTGTGCCTTAATGATCTTTAAATCGCGAAACAAGATCCTCCGCAAATAATGTCACGTTACTACCAAAAAATATGACTATTTTGTCCAGCTCCTTGCGGTTAAACTAAAGACATGCTATAATTATAACTATATACAATAGAACTATATGTCAACAGGAGAAAACAATATGAACCGCATTTTCATACCTTTAATTCTTGCCGTTTGCACCATATTGAGCGGCACTGCGTCGTACTCTGCCGAAGTAAAGCTAAACTTTACCGTTACATCCGGCGGAGGGATGGGAGCGTCTACCATGTACACTTCAGCCAGCGGTATCGGCGGCAATTTTTACTGGGAAAGCAAACAGAGTTCATGGCCTGAATACGCTTCTCCGGGCGCATACGATTTATCAAACATCGTTGACGGCAACCCGGGCCCCAATGGGTATAACTACTGGCTGACTGCTCCAGCCGCTTATCCTACAGAATATCTGAAAGTAGTTTTTCCTGAATCAATCTATCTTACCAAAATAAGAACATATAATATCGCTGATATGAACTACTACTATGCTACCAACAGCAAACGATGGATGGAAAGCAACTTATGGATATCCACAGATGGAGTCAATTTTACTAATTTCGGCAGTATTGGGGTGGATGCTAACCCGGATGAACCCGACTTTGTCGATATTACCATTAACGATTCTGTACGCGCTATAGAATACCGTTCATTTGTCACTAATCCGGCCCATTATTACGGTATGGGCGAAGTTGAATTTTACACCGACGATCAGCCGCCTGCCCCTGCCGCTATTCCTGAACCAGCATCGCTGGCATTAATCGCGCTGGGCATAGCCGGATTGCTCAAACGGAAACCCCGGGGCTGATATAGTATAACCCTTATTTCGTAATTATGACTTCATGCAGGCGATGAGCTTCTTGCCTCAAGACGCATCCATCATAATATCTATTTCCATACAAAACTACCGGATACCTGCGCAACGCGCTTGAGTAAATCTCCAAACAGCCGAATTTACTTATGTACATATGGTTATACTTGAATCACATTACATGGCGGAGAATTGTCTCGATTATGCACATTGCGCCTATCGCTCAAATAAAACGGTATATCCTGAATCCCGTTGCTCACCGGATTCGCCGGCGAGGGCCGGCCACGCTAATAAAAGACTGCTATAACATGATGATGTATGGCTTATCACGCCAGAGGCATCCAATGCTGTCACTTCCTTTCATGGCGCAGATAGAACCAACATCCCGTTGCAACCTGAAATGCAGGATGTGCGTTCATGCGGAACCACAGGCAGGGCATGACCTGTCATATGACGATTTCCGCACAATCATTGACCGCATACCGACATTACTGCACCTCAAACTGCAAGGCAACGGCGAGCCTCTTCTGCACAACCAGTTCTGCGACATGGCGGCATACGCGCACAAACAGGGAATTTTCACGGCATCCTGCACAAATGCTACGCTGTTGACCGAAGAGTATGCCGGAAAAATCGTGGAATCCGGATTGAACGAGCTGGGCATATCTATTGAATATGCTGACTCTGAAAAATACGAGTATATCAGATGCGGCAGTCGTTTCAGCACGTTCACTGAAAATGTCAGCAGAATTATCCGCGCTCGCGATGCCATACGCCCTGATATGATTATCGTTCTTTACGTAACCATTCTCCAGCAAACAGATGCCGACCTGAAGAACATTGTCAGTTTCGCAGTTTCTCATACCATTAACACTGTTTATGTGCAGAATCTACAACAGCACCTGAGTTTTACGGAGCATTATTCCGAAGATGTGAAAGGAATCAATAACCCGTCCGGGTTTAACGCTACAGTAAAGCGGTTTCAGGAGATAGGCAGACAACAGGGAATAACTGTCTGGTCTGCAAAAGAATGTAACTGGCCGCATTCCAGAATTTTTATAACGAGCAAAGGAATCGTAACCCCTTGCTGTGTATTGTATGATCCGACAGAATATACCTTGGGCAACATTTTACATGATAATTTGCAGGATATCTGGAATAACCATCGCTATAACATATTCAGGCCCAGCCAGTCTGCTGAACTCTGTGACGGATGCAACTGGTATCATGAAAACGCCTCGTCCTGACCTGTCTGGCGCTCAATAAAAATAAGCGGCGACGAAAAGAGCTGTCATCGCAAACATAATCGCCAGTTTGACAGCAGTTCCGACAATAATACCGATCCATGTACCGACCCCAACTCTGCCTGCCTGCATCAGCTTTTTCTTCGCCAGCAATTCACCGGCAACCGCACCGATAAATGGACCGAATACAAGCCCCATAATACCGAAAAACAAACCGACTACCGTGCCGACACCAGCGCCTGCCATAGCAAGCCAACTCGCCCCCATCCGTTTGGCGCCCAATGCGGTAACAAGGAAATCAAGCACTACTGATATAACAGTCAGAACTGCAAGGACGATGACCGTCAACGCCCCGACCTTCTGGAAAGAATCCATCCACGCCGCAATAAGAAACCCCGCAAACGCCAGCGGAATACCCGGAAGAGCGGGAAGCACGACCCCCAGTATCCCGATCACAATGCATATCACAACAATGCTCCACAATACAATGCTCATGTTCATCTTTCCTATTCCTGTATCCATTCGTCAATAATCTCATTGGCGACTATTGTACCACCCCTTTTCGCTAAGTCCACCATTCTTTATCAGCCCTCCTCCACCCCATTTCGATCAGTATTATACTTGCATGTAAAAAAAAGTTTTTCCGGCATGATTCATAATTGCTGTTTATACAAAAAATTCAATGGAGTTCCGCTAAGTTCATTTTTTTTCAGATATAATCTACTTTTCTAAAGCTAGTTACGGACACAAAAAACTTTACACAAACAAAACACAAACACAAGATACACATATATTATATTACATTTTTTTATATTTTTACTAATTATAAAACACTCTTTAAGTTATTTTTAAATATAATTGCTTGACATAGATAAATTATAATCGGAAGATATGCATAAACCATATTACAGCATTGACCTTCATCTTCGATATTTAGTTTCTATGAGGAAAATTTCAATTCAAGGAGACTTCGAAGTGAGCCGCTTAAGTTTGGAAGAATGCACCAACGTCATTAATGGCCTTCCACCTTTGTCATCAGCCCTGAACCGGTTATTATCCGCTCTGGAAAACGATATGGCAGGCGCGAACGATATCGCCCGCATAATATCTTTTGACCAAGCGTTATCCGCAAATATCCTGAGGCTGGTCAACTCTGCCTATTATGGATACCCGAACCAGATCACAAGTATCGATCATGCCGTAGTTATACTTGGGTTCAACGCCATAAAAAGTTTGGCGCTGGGGCTCGCTGTGGTAAATATCTTCACGGAAAAAGTCTACAAAGAAAGCAAAAAAATGCATTTCTGGGAGCATTCGCTGGGCACAGCAGTTGCATCAAGGCTTTTAATGTCAAAAATTAATAAGAACTACAGCGAAGAGGCGTTCACTGCGGGGCTTCTGCACGATATCGGGAAAATGGTGTTTCTGCTCAGCTTCAAAGACGATTATGTAAAACTGTATGATGAAGCGAAAGGCGATTCAAATAATATGCAGTTCCTTGAGAGCGAGGCGATCGGAGCGGATCATGCCAAGGTCGGAACACATATAGCGAAAAAATGGTGTTTTCCCAGCAAACTTTGCGCGATGATTCAGTATCATCATACCCCGGAAAAGCTAAAAGACTTCGACCAAATGACCGTTATTACCGGATGCATCGTGTACATGGCTAACTGGGTAAGCCACATGAGCATACTCGGCAAAAAAGTAACGGACTGTCCCAGCGAGAAATTTTTCCAGCTTAAGGATATCCTGAAAATCCCGGATGAACTGCTAAATGCGATCCATTCATCGCTGAACACGCACATCAACGAAATTAAGCGGTTCTTCAACATGGCATAAGCAGTATTCTGATTCAGTCAGAAATTACACTAATGTATCCCTGAAAAATTAGTCGCGCATATTGCAAAAAAACACTCCGCATGGTATAGTTAATTAAGAACAATATCACCGTTTAGGATATAAAATGCGCGCTGGATTTTTGTACACTCTGTTTATGACCCTGATCATAGCAATATGCACAGTTAGACTGGATGCCTCGCAGGTTGTTTTACAACCGGGCCCGGCTGACGGGAAAGACGCGTCTATTGTTGACAGTCCCATGTATAGAAGCTCCAATTTCAGCGATACACCCCGCCTGTGGATATCGAATACGGCATTGTTTCAGGATGGGTACTGGAAAGAGCGCGCTCTAATGGAATTCAACCTCTCATCCATTACAGACACCCATGTTGATCTGGCGGTATTGCGCCTGTACACCTACTACAATCTGGGAACGGAGTCAGGTAATACGGATTCAAATGTCTGGGTGCATAGAGTCACTGAAAACTGGACTGAAACCGGCGTGACATGGAATAACGGCTACGATATTTTCTCCGCGTCCGACAAAGTCAAACAATCCGATCCGTTCATTATAGAATATGACTATATCGGGTGGGTGGAATGGGATGTCACATCCATTGTCAATAAATGGCTTGCGGGCACTGAGTTAAATTACGGGTTCATGTTTATCGTTGACGACGCAGAATCCGCTAACCCGAACAGGAAGCTGATGCTGTCATCTGACTCCGAAGATGCGGAACACCGTCCCGTGCTGATTTTAACACAAAATGATGTCGCCATTCCCGAACCGTTAAGTTTTATACTGCTTGGCGTTGCATGTATCTTAAGGTTGATCCTGAAACGCAAGTAACGATATATACTTTACCTCACAAGGGGGATAGGCAATGCGTTCAATCATGGCAAAAAGTTGTTTGATAATTATTTCTGTATTGTCCGTACTGGCTTGTTCGTTTAACGCTCATTCCAGTTCAATAGGCGACCCTCTTCTAAACCGCACAGGGGATGTAGTCTTTTCCGGCGGAGTATTTATTTATACCGGCTCTTTTAACATGGATGGAACAGCCACAGCCTTTAAGTTTTATGACAATGATAATTATACCCCGAATCGGACGGTAACTCCGCTTCTGTTCGAAAAAGTATCCAATTTTCATTTTATTTTACGTGGAGTAGGAGTATCTCGTCCAACAGCTGAAATAGGCATACACAACTATAATTTTTCACTGATTGCAGGGTCAGATACAGTTCATTCGAATTATACTTTTGGTTTTACTAACAGAAACATGTCTTATGACGGGCAGGCGCTGTCTACCATAAACACTTATCAGGGCGTCGTTGACTTAAACTTTGGCGGATCATGGTTTGGCACCGTTCCATACCAGTCATTTGATATTCAATTAGGGATGGAATTCATGGTGTTTGGAACAACGGGAGGAAACATCGTGAAACTGGATGAACAAGCCTATACCTATTCAGCCCAAATGGAGGCTGAGCCTCCCGCTACGGTACCCGAACCGTATTCCATAACGCTTCTTATGCTTGGCATTGCCGGGATGGTGAGGAAAATAAGAGGTTAAATTATACCCGAAGAACACTGGAATGAACGATAAAAGCCGGCGAGAAACTGCCCCGCCGGCTCATTTTTTATAATTACTCTTTCGCCGGTTTTCTTTTTAAGCTGTTCAACCCTTTTACAACGAGGAAAATCGTGAACGCCACGATCAGAAAATCTATGGCATTATTGACAAACAACCCGTAATTTATAGCGACTTCCGGCACATCCTCGACCGCGGCTTTAAGAACCAGCTTCAGGTTCTTGAAATCGACTCCGCCGATCAGTAACCCGATGGGAGGCATAATCAGATCGTTCACTATCGAACTGACTATTTTGCCGAACGCCGCGCCGATGATAATACCGACAGCCATGTCCACCGCGTTGCCTTTAATCGCGAATTCCCTGAACTCTTTAATGATAGACATACACAAGTCTCCTTTTCCTTTAGATGATTTTATTCCAAAGCAGAACCCTGCACACCAGTTAATTTGCACTGCAAAATCAGGATCGACAATACAGGATGGAGCAAAATATACGGACAGGCATATATCTTATAAATTATTGCAGATGCGCCTCATTAGTCAACGAAAAGTTTGCGGGCTTCTACCGGATAAGTTGACGTCCGCCATGTTGTAGGGAACAGAGAGCGATCAAAAGAACAACACCCTTTTCCAGTGTACTTCTCAATCAAGGTAAAAAGAAGTTGTTATCTCTGCCACCCCTACTTCAAGCCATTCTCTTTGAAGAACAGGGCGTATTTCTGGTCGGTTTCGCTGATATGTCCGTGCACCCAGTCGGTCAGGAACTGCATCATATCAGCGCTCAGCAAGGCATTCCCTTTTTCGAACTGATCTTTGAAATCCATGATTGTATCAATAAAATTAAGATGCTCTTCTTTATGAGCCGCTTTGTCAGGGTATCCGTATTTATCGAAATACTGCTCTTCCGTATTGAAATGAGAGAATATATAGAACGCCAAACTTTTGAACAGTTTACCCAGCATACCTTTGTCATTGCCTGCCTGTATAGCCTCGTTCAGCTCATTGATTAAAGCAATAAGCCGTTTATGCTGATCGTCAAGTTCAGGGATATTAACGCTCAGGTCGTCGCTCCATTGAATAAGTTCCATTCAAAAGCCTCCATGATGTTGTCTGTCGCCACCGAATGCGCCTGACTGTTACAATACTAAAGCAGGGAACAGCTCCGCAACATAAAAAAGCCGGATGATTTCGCACCCGGCTTTGATATGAAACTGAACTCTAATCCGAACTATTTCTAGTTCAGACCTTTGCCATTAAAAAAAGAAGAATATTTCTGATCGGTGCCCATGATATGTTTTCTCAGCCAGTCGCTGAGGAAATTCATGACTTCAATACTCAATGACAGTTTCCCCTGCTCGAATTTGTCTTTGAATTCAGTCATTTTATTGACAAAAGCGGCGTGCGTTTCCTTGTGCGCTTTTGTTTCAGGATACCCGTATTTGTCGAAATATTTTTCTTCATGGCTGAAATGCGTGACAGTGTATGAGGTAAGCTCTTTCAGTATTTTATCCATTACTTCTTTTCCCTTACCGACTTTCATCGCGTCATTCAAAGAATTGATCAGGTCGATCAGCTTTTTATGCTGGTTATCAATTTCTTTTATTTTAACGCTTAATTCATCACTCCATGTAATCAGTGCCATAGGATAAACTCCTTTTGTTGTAAATCTTTATACCTGATGCCCATTCATTTACGTTATAAAAAAGCCGGCTGATTTCTCAACCGGCTCTGATATATCAACTACACGTTAATCTTAATAATATGCCATATCCATGATCTGCGCCAAATTTTCTTCAGTCAGATGCGTGAAGAACAGGCCGAGCTGGTACTCCCTATCAGTACCTACTTTGCAACAACGAACAACCGTTGCCTGACAACGAAACGGCTCGCCGTCACCGGTAAACGGGTCTTTTGCCTGTACTGCAACCGTAATCTCAGCGTACAAAGGGAATCGTTTCCGCACAAAACAGCCGGCGCCCGTCATGCTCAGGTTGACAAGTTTTCCTTCAAACTCCTCGCCGTCCCATTCGATGGAAATAGGAACATTGTGCTGGTAACGCTCATATTTACGCCGTTCTCTCATAACGCAGACTCCTGTTTGTTTTGATTGATTATCGCTATTAGAAGTATCGGCGCAGAACAGGATTTACTTAGCGGTTTTTTCGGTACGCAGGCGCGCGGCGCACGCCTCAGGCGAGGCGACATTGATATACATGGCTGTGGCGATCTCGAATCCAGCCCAGTTATTCATCCACGGGATCAGTTGGATTGACCAGTGAGTGTACAGCGAATGCCGCTCCGGAACTACTATATTATGCAGGTGGAGCGACATATTCGAGCGATGCGCGGCGCGGTATATGCGCCCGATCACATCATGGCACAATTCGCCCAACTGCGGGAAAAGATGATCGGGAAACGACCGGAAGTCGGGCATATGCTGTTTTGGCAGGACAAATGTCTCGTAAGGAAGCCGTGCAAAATACGATACAAACACCACGAAATCATCTGTTTGACATATCATTCTGTCGTGTGATTTTATCTCCTGATCGATCATGCCGCACCACAGGCACGAGTTGTTTTTCAGATAATATTTACGGGCGTTAATTATGGTTTTATCAATGTAGTCATCCGAATCAGGTACCAG
This sequence comes from Candidatus Auribacter fodinae, assembly GCA_003599815.1. Lineage (GTDB taxonomy): Bacteria > Auribacterota > Auribacteria > Auribacterales > Auribacteraceae > Auribacter > Auribacter fodinae. Next base: position 5,429 of record QZJZ01000005.1, on the reverse strand, counting down.
AAACATCTGCGAAGTGCGATGGTCGGCGTTCTTTTTACAAGACGGTTTGATGATGCTGTGAATCGCGCTGTGCGGCGCTCTGTCCAGCATATTGTCTATCCATGTTTTATATCCCCTGAAAAAATCCGCCAGTTCACCGGGTGAAGCGGATACAAGGCATGCGTCATGGTCATTGAGAAACGTCGCGTCCTGAGTGGTATCGGATATGCCCTGCCTGCGCACGTAGAGATCAGATTCAGCGAGCAAGCTGTTTGCCCTTGTGGCTATCCATTCTCTGGTGATGGGGTTTTGCCGGTATTCCACCGTTGTTACCGTGGAGTTGGGCAGATCTTGGTAATATCAGCCTTATCAATGTGCCTGACAAACACCTGTTTCAGGGTAGACGTGGCGCCCCGTACGATCTGGATATCGTTGCGGCTGATACTGAGTTCCTGCGCGAGCAGTTGTATAAGAGCGTTATTCGCTTTGCCGTCAACGGGCGGAGTGGTCAGCTTGACTTTGAGTTTGCCGTCAAGAATGCCGACTATCTCCTCGCGTGACGAGCGGGGAATAACTTTCACCTCGAAAAATATTCCGTCTTTATTTTTAATAATGTTCAGGTCAACCATTTAACTCAGTTCCTTTGATCGTTGTGTTGCGCCGGAAACTACTTGTTTCATGATATCTTTAACGTTATTCGCGTCAAGTATGCTTATACCTCTTTCGGTCGTGCCGCCTTTTGAGGTAACTTTTTTTCTGAGCGATTCAGGGTCTTCGCCTGATTCTTCCAGCAGTTTTACCGAACCGTAAAATGTCTGGCGCGCAAGGGTATCCGCTTTTTTCGAGTCCATACCGAGAGCGACAGCCGCATCGCGCAGTGCCTCAACCAGATAAAAGACGTAGGCAGGCCCGCTTCCTGATACGCCGGTTATAAGATCGATCTGCGATTCGTCGACAACAACGGATTTGCCTAGTTTATCAAATATAAACGACGCAACTGCTGTGTCGTCAGCGGTAGCCGATTGCCCTCCAGCGATTCCAGCCATGCCTTCGCCCACCAGAGCGGGCGTGTTGGGCATCACCCTTACCACACGCACATGAGGCCCGGCCGACTTCTCTATTTTAGCGGTGCGTGTTCCTGCCAGAATGGATAAGACCAGCGCTCCGCTTTTAAAGTTCAATCCGGCAACCGCCTCGTCAAACTGCTGGGGTTTTATGGCAAGCACTATGATGTCAGAGTTTGCCGTGACGTCGTTATTATTTGGCGTACAGGCTATTCTGTATTTATCAGATAAGTATGACCTGCGGCTGTCAACGGGTTCCGCCATGCGCACCGCTGACGGGTGAGCCGCTCCGGTGGAGATCAGCCCCGCGATAATCGCTTCAGCCATGTTGCCGCCGCCTATGAATCCTATGGTTTTGCCGTTAAGCATTAAAATCCTCCTGTGTGACGCTCACCGAACAGCGCTGTGCCGATGCGTACCATGGTTGAACCTTCCTCCACTGCCGCGGCGTAGTCGTGCGACATACCCATGGACAGTATGGAAAACGTATCTTTTAAAAACCGTTTCTGCCGTAACCGCTCGAACACTTCGCGCGTGCGGATGAAATACGGCCTGGCATCTTCCGGGTCATCAAGATAAGGCGGAACGCTCATTAATCCGCGTATTTCGAGCGATTCCAGCGGTTCCAACTCGTCCGCCAATCCGCATATATCAAATGCTGTAAACCCTGATTTGCTCTCTTCATCACCGATATTCACCTCGAGCAGTACAGGATAGCGTATACCTTTGTTCCGCGCGTGCTTGTTCAGTTCCTGCGCGAGCCGGATGCTGTCAACGGACGTTGTCATGTCAAAAAAGTCCACCGCTTTTTTCGCCTTGTTGCTCTGGAGATGCCCGATCATGCAGAGCTCGTAACCGCGCTGTGCCGGTTTGGGATATTTGCTCATCGCTTCCTGAACCTTGTTCTCGCCGAACAAGGTAATACCCGCGTCAAGAGCGAGTTGCACAACCTCGTACGAATGCGTTTTCGTGACAGCCATGATGCGCACGTCATCAGCGGTACGCCCCGACTTTTTCGCCGCTTCAGCGATGGTTTGCTTGATATGAGCTAAGGCATCGCGCATATTTTCTGTCATCAGCATGCTTCTTTTCCTTTAAAATTATTGTAATACCTTATATTATCGTATAAAACAATTTTTGTGTAGGATAATTTCTAACAAAAACGTAATAAAGGTGACCCGATGACGACAGAAGAATTATCGCTTAAACCATATATAATCAAACTGTTACAAAAGAGCGACCTGACAGCTGACGAAGTGGACGCCGTGTTTTCCGTGCTGGTGTCCGGCTCAGCTGACCCGGCGCAGGCGGCGGCTCTGCTGACCCTGCTGGCTGTGAAAGGTGAATCGGTTGAGGAAATTTACGGATTCGCCCGCGCGTTACGCTCGCACGCTGTTCGGATCGCGCCTCGCCTCTCTGAGCCGGCGATGGATCCTGTCGGCACGGGCGGCGACGGGCTGAACACCTTTAATATATCGACAACATCCATGTTTGTTATCGCGGCGGCTGGGATACCTGTGGCGAAACACGGAAACGTGGGAATCACATCCAAATCGGGAAGCGCCGACTTGTTGCGTGAATTGGGCATCAAGATCGACCTGTCTGCAGAAAAGACCGCTGAATCGATAGAAAAAATCGGTGTCGGGTTTATGTTCGCGCCGTTGTATCATCCGAGCATGAAGCATATCGCTCCGGTACGGAGGAACCTGCCGTTCCGAACGGTGTTTAACATACTGGGCCCGTTGTGCAATCCGGCGTTTGCGGGAAGACAGGTATTCGGGGTGTTTCATCGTGATTTGCAGGAGCCGATAGCGTCTGTGCTGTACAAGCTCGGGGTGGAACGCGCTCTGGTGGTCACCGGAACAGTAAATCAGGGCGCCGGATACATGGACGAGATATCGCCGTTCGGCATTACGTATTGCATTGAAGTTCACAAGGATAAAGGATTACGTAAATTCGAGTTTGACGCCCGTGATCTGGGTATCGCGAAGTGTACGCTGGATGATATCCGGGGCGGTGTTCCTGCGGAGAACGCTCAGATAGCGTTGCGTGTGCTAGGCGGTAAAGACCGGACAGCAGTGCGCGACGTGGTGTGCCTGAATGCCGGGGCTGGTCTGTATGTTGCCGGGCGGGCGAAAGATATGGCGTCGGGGTTTACTCAGGCTGTTGAGCTTATCGAGTCGGGAGCGGCTCTGGGAGTGCTTGAGCGGTGGCGTAAATTTTGTGATTCGGCGATGTAAGATATTGACGCCGGGCTTGAATTACGGTATAACATAAAAATCAAATTCGTCCTGTCTAACGGAGAGGTGTCCGAGAGGCCGAAGGAACACGACTGGAAATCGTGTGAACTCCAAAAGGGTTCCGTGGGTTCGAATCCCACCCTCTCCGCCATTTTTGTATCATATAATCAAATCATTGTATGGATAGGGCACTGACCTGTCCATTTTCTTTTTACCTTGATGCGCAGTGCACTGAAAAAAGGCGTTGTTCTTTTGATCGCTCTCTTTTATCGTAGGGAACAGGCATGCCTGTTCCTCATAGCGTGCAAACAATGGATCAAAACTTACGATTGTATCCGGTGGAATCTGTCTTTATTTTCAACGGCACCTATTTTGCGCCCAATTGCTAATCAGAAATGTCATTGCGAAAGTTCCGCAGGAACTTTAAGCAGTCCCCTCCGCTGAAATGGATTACAGATATGCGCTTTGTCTGGATATTTGGAAATAAAGGGCTTTGTCTCCTTTTTTCCCCTTTTTAGGACAGGATACCTCAATATATTCCTAATTAATACTTTCTATTTTTTAGCCTGTTTATCCTGTTTAGCTTTTGACTTTTTTTCCTGTTCTGCTTTCTTCTGTTTATTTCCCTTGTCCTTATCCTTCTGACCTTTGTCTCCCATCATGCCCCTCTTTTCTTAATGAATAGAATTTATATGCATATTTTAGGACTGTCCATACGAAAGCAACATTGTCCATGAGATAAAATATATTAACAAAAAAAGACTCTTATATATACAATAAAAAATGATTTACTTATGTTTCCTTTCCGTTGTCATACTTAAAAATTTATATATAAGTAAAAAGGAAATATTTCGGAATTAGCATAAATCTTCGATAATCATTTTCCATGGAAACGATAATTTTCGTTCCAGTATCTATTTCCATAACATTCTGATAATAAACTCGGATTAGTTTTTGAACAGAACAGCCCTGTCCTTTTGTTTTCCCTTGATACGCAGTGAATTGGAGAAAAATGCGCGAGCTTATTTTGTCGTCTCTTTTTTTGAAATGAGGTATGTTTCTATTCTAAGCGCTACCCATTTTGTGCCCAATCGTCCACCCGTGAAATGTCATTGCGGAATTTCGCAGGAACTTGAAGCAATCCACTCCGCTGAAATGGATTGTAGATATGCGTTTGTCTGGATATTTGGAAATAAAGGGCGTTGTCTCCTTTTTTCCTTTTTTACCATTTTTTAATGAATAGAAAATATATTTAATTGTTCTTTCGGAATTGTTCAAAATATTAGTTGAAATAAAATTTTATTATCATTACATTTATGTAAAAATATAAATAGGATGTTTATGATGGATTTTATCGATTATTATGAGATTTTAGAAGTTCACAGAAAAGCATCGATTGACGTTATGAAAAAAGCTTATGCTGTTTTAGCAAAAAAATATCATCCTGATGTTAATCCAAATAATGAGTTTGCACATATAAAAATGAAGCAGTTAAATGAAGCTTATCAAATATTGAGTGATCCAATTAAAAGAAAAAAATATGATTTACGTTATGATCAATTAGTAAATAAAAATGGATACAAAGAAAAACCCAGTAATAAAAGTTACGCAAAGCAACAAGAAACAAAGCAACAAGAAACAAAGCAACAAGAAACAAAGCAACAAGAAACAAAGCAACAAGAAACAAACAAGAAAGACTCAAGATCAACAAGAAGCATAATAATAGGTTATGTCCTTGTTTTTATTGTACTAGGATATTTTATTGATAAATCAGTTTACAAAACATATAACAAAAACGTTTCTGTTGATCATCCTAAATATAAGCAAGATGTTAGATTTGATCCTAAAAAAGTTGAAGATTTTAAAAAAAAACTTGAAGATTTTAAAAAAAAAGTTGAAGATTTAAAAAAAAACTTGAAGATGTTAAAAAAACTTGAAGATGTTAAATTAGACCCTGAACCAATAAAAAAAATAAAATTAGTTCTCCTTGAGCCTGAAAAGCCTAAAAGTCCTAAGATTGTATTCGATGAAACAAACATAGACAAACAAAATGATAAATTATCTGGCTATTTCGGGATAGGGTCAAGTAAAGAAGACGTAATTAAGTCTATGGGGACTCCCACTTCGATTGACTCTTATCTAAATA